>NZ_CP124614.1:3041520-3345673 GCF_029958905.1 Vibrio sp. YMD68
GGTGAAGAGTTTTGTATATTAATAAAAGGAAAAAGTGCCATTGAAGCGTATGATATAGCCGAAAAGATTCGTGAAGCTATCTCGCAAACCCCTTGCCATGTCGATGAGCATATTATTTATATGACGGTAAGTATCGGTATTACAGAAAAACAGCACGTTCAATCAACAGTAAGAGAGTTGTTAATTGAAGCCGATAAAGCCATGTACTACTCCAAGCAAACCGGACGTGATCAAGTCACCATTTATCACTCAAGTTTGCCGGAAATAACAACGACGAATAGTCTAAACGTTAAGATTCTCAGAGCCTCCTAGTTATCCACTAACGGCACTTCATATTTTCACTGGCTAATGCGGCCAATATTGAACAGTGGCTCGCATTATCATCAATATGCCCACAACACGCGTCATTCATTTTTTTAAGCGCAGATCGGATATGGGTAAGTTCGTTAATTTTATCATCGATTAGCGCTAACTTTGCCGAGGTAATCGATTTTACTTCAGCACAACTGTGCACGGTTGGCTCTAATTTAATGTCTAGGAGCTCTTTAATTTCATCCAAACTAAGTCCTAACGCCTTTGCCTTGAGAATAAAGTTCACCTGCTGTTGGTTATTGTCGTTATATAGACGATAACCAGACTCGCTTCTCCCCGCGGGTGTTATGAGTCTATTTTTCTCATAAAAACGCAAGGTATCTGTGCTTACTTGACATTTTTTAGCCAACTCACCGATCTGAAACATGTTTTTTCCTATTCCTTCTTCCATTCCACAATTAACCTTATCGTTACTTTTTAGACTGAAATGGCACTTTTCATAATTAATTTTGAGATGCCAAACGATTGCGCGAGCTTTTTTGTAATAAATTAGTTAGAATCTGCGCCATCAAATTTGGAGTTGGTTATCTTATCGCTTAATCATAAGACTGACCCAAAAGGTCTTTACCAAAACTGGCCAATATTCTATCTCTTACTGGTATCTTAGATAATCCACGCTGAGAAGATAGAAACAAGTTCTTTTTTGGCAAATATCTTTATTTTAACCCCATGAATTTGAGGAAGATGGAAGCATGAATAACGCTCGTCCAATTCGCCGCGCTCTCATCAGCGTATCAGACAAAACTGGTATCGTTGAATTTGCACAAGCTCTTGCTAACCGTGGTGTAGATATCTTATCTACCGGTGGCACTGCTCGCCTGCTTGCTGAAAAAGGCATCTCTGTTACAGAAGTATCTGACTACACTGGTTTCCCAGAAATGATGGATGGCCGTGTTAAGACTCTGCACCCAAAAGTTCATGGTGGTGTTCTAGGCCGTCGTGGCCAAGATGATGACGTGATGGAAACTCACGGTATCAACCCTATCGATATGGTTGTTGTTAATCTATACCCATTCGCAGAAACCGTTGCTAAAGAAGGTTGTACCCTAGCTGACGCTGTTGAGAACATCGACATCGGTGGTCCAACAATGGTTCGCTCTGCTGCGAAAAACCACAAAGACGTGACTATCGTTGTTAACGCACACGACTACGAGCGCGTTGTGGCTGAAATGGACGCGAACGAGAAGTCTCTAACCCTAGAGACTCGTTTCGACTTAGCTATCGCAGCATTCGAGCACACGGCTTCTTACGACGGCATGATCGCTAACTACTTCGGCACTATGGTTCCTAGCTACGGCGAGAACAAAGATGGTGATGAAGAGAGCAAATTCCCTCGCACATTCAACCAGCAGTTCGAGAAAAAACAAGACATGCGCTACGGTGAGAACAGCCACCAAGCAGCAGCATTCTACGTTGAAGCGAACCCTGAAGAAGCATCAGTTTCGACTGCTCGCCAAATTCAAGGTAAAGCGCTTTCTTACAACAACATCGCTGATACTGACGCAGCACTTGAGTGTGTGAAAGAGTTCGACCAGCCAGCCTGTGTCATCGTTAAGCACGCTAACCCATGTGGTGTGGCTCTGGGTGAAGATATCCTAGAAGCTTACGACCGAGCATTCAAAACAGACCCAACGTCTGCATTTGGCGGCATCATCGCATTCAACCGTGAACTAGACGCAGCAACAGCAACAGCTATCACTGAGCGTCAATTCGTTGAAGTTATCATTGCACCTTCTGTTTCTGCTGAAGCAGTAGAAATCGTAGCGGCTAAGAAAAACCTTCGCCTACTTGAGTGTGGCGAGTGGACAACCAAGACAACGGGCTTTGACATGAAACGCGTTAACGGCGGCTTGCTCGTTCAAGACCGCGACCAAGGCATGGTGTCTGAAGATGACCTTAAAGTGGTTTCTAAGCGCCAACCTACAGCTGAAGAGCTAAAAGACGCGTTATTCTGCTGGAAAGTAGCGAAGTACGTTAAATCAAACGCGATCGTTTACTCGAAAGGCGACATGACTATTGGTGTAGGCGCAGGTCAAATGAGCCGCGTTTACTCTGCGAAAATCGCAGGTATCAAAGCAGCAGACGAAGGTCTTCAGGTTGAAGGTTGTGTAATGGCATCAGATGCATTCTTCCCATTCCGTGACGGTATCGACGCGGCCGCAGAAGCAGGCATCAAGTGTGTTATCCAGCCGGGCGGCTCTATGCGTGATGACGAAGTGATCGCTGCAGCAGACGAACACGGCATGGCGATGATCTTTACGGGTATGCGTCACTTCCGCCACTAATTTCCTCTTCGTATTTGGCACTGTGGCATCGTTAGCTGCTTTCGCCCACCCCGGTCACATAGCGGACTATGCTCCCGGGGATGGGCTCAATTGCTGCCTAGCCACATCACCAACTACTTTGAGCAAGACTTATAATTTTGTTTTTTAAATATTCCAATATTTGAAATACGTAGAGCAAGTCAGCGACTTTAGTTCAAGGAAAACACGCGGAGCTTATGACCATAAGTGAGCATGTTTGACACAGAAATAAAGGATCTGAAGCAGCTATAAGGATTTTAAAACATGAATGTACTAATTATTGGTGCTGGCGGTCGTGAGCACGCTTTAGGCTGGAAAGCGGCACAAAACCCAAACGTTGAAACTGTATTCATCGCTCCAGGTAACGCAGGTACGGCACTTGAGCCTAAACTTGAAAACGTAAACATCGACGTTGAAGACATCGCTGGTTTAGTCGCGTTTGCTCAAGAGAAAAAAATAGAACTGACCATCGTTGGCCCTGAAGCCCCTTTAGTTATTGGTGTGGTTGACGCATTCCGTGAAGTGGGTCTACCAATCTTTGGCCCTACTCAAGCGGCGGCGCAGCTTGAAGGTTCGAAAGCATTCACCAAAGACTTCCTAGCTCGTCATGATATCCCAACCGGTTCTTACGCAAACTTCACTGAGATTGTGCCAGCTCTCGCTTACGTACGTGAGCAAGGCGCTCCAATCGTAGTAAAAGCGGACGGCCTTGCAGCGGGTAAAGGCGTTATCGTTGCGATGACCCTTGAAGAAGCAGAAGACGCAATCAAAGACATGCTAGCAGGCAACGCATTTGGCGAAGCTGGCAGCCGCGTGGTTATCGAAGAGTTTCTTGAAGGCGAAGAAGCAAGCTTCATCGTAATGGTTGACGGTTCTAGCGTCCTTCCTATGGCCACCAGTCAAGACCACAAACGTGTTGGCGACAAAGATACAGGCCCTAACACAGGTGGCATGGGTGCTTACTCTCCAGCTCCTGTTGTGACACCAGAAATCCACAACCGTATCCTTGAGGAAGTTATTTACCCAACAGTACGTGGTATGGACGCAGAAGGTGCACCTTACACTGGTTTCCTTTACGCTGGCCTAATGATCGATGCTGACGGCACTCCGAAAGTTATCGAATACAACTGCCGATTCGGCGATCCAGAAACGCAACCTATCATGATGCGTATGGAGTCAGACCTTGTTGAACTTTGCTTAATGGCCATTGACGAGAAACTAGATGAAGCGGAATCTAAGTGGGATCCACGTGCTTCTATCGGTGTTGTTCTTGCGGCTGGCGGTTACCCTGCTGACTACGCAAAAGGTGACGTTATTTCACTACCAACAAGCGAAGTTGAAGGCCAAAAGGTTTTCCACGCAGGTACGACAAATAACGAATCAGGCGACGTTGTGACAAACGGTGGTCGTGTACTTTGTGCAACAGCACTGGGTAACACGGTTTCTGAGGCTCAGGAACGCGCATACGCGTTAACTAAGCAAGTTAGCTGGAATGGTATGTTCCACCGCAATGACATTGGTTACCGTGCGATTGCTCGTGAAAATGAAGCAAAATAAATGACCGATAGCCGGGAAACAAAAAGAGGCGCTACCAAGCGCCTCTTTTCACATCTGGACCTGACTACCCTTTCTCGATAAGGCTTGGACGCTCAATACAATCATGGCTATTGTCGTCGAGCATCAATAACTCTTCTATTACAATTTTATTAGTGCTGGTCTTGCCCAAGACTGCAATATAACTATCAAACGCAGATAAACGGTTAACTACGAACGTAGGCAACGTATGGTTAAACTCTATTTGATCATACGATTGACCGGAGCAGGTTTCAAAGTTTGAACCATCCCAGTAGCCTTGAATTAGCGTATTCCCCTCTCTATCGAGCCCCTTCGTTACCTCTGCAATAGAGTTGGCTTCAAGCTGATAACGTTGCAATTGCTCTGCATTTAACGGCAGCACCTTATCATCGATGCGATACTGCTGGTAAACCGCTTCACCATTAACATTAAAACGCACATGAACTCGGTATGGGACCAGGGTTGAGCCTTGGACTTGTTCACCTTCACGAATAAGCTCTCGTACCGTTCCTTCACTCCATCGATAATCCGATTTGTACCATCCGTAATCACCGGAAAATACATAGTTTCCAGCAGTGTAGGGCTGGCTTAAACGTTCGGTATACCAATAAAATGTGGTGGCATCACCCATTGTTTTACCACCCATGTAATCAGAAAACTGATCAAGATTCGAAGTGGATACGGATGAAGAGCAACCTAATAGAGAAAAGCTGATTAATGAAGATAAAAGGATTTTTTTCATAGATAGGAAATAACGCCAAGATAGATTACCTTGGCGTATTATCAATTACTTTACTGAATCTTTCAGTGCTTTACCTGCCACAAAAGCCGGAACGTTAGCTGCAGCAATTTGGATTTCAGCACCCGTCTTTGGATTACGGCCTGTACGCGCTGCACGGTGATTTACTTTAAATGTACCAAAACCAATTAGTTGAACCTGGTCACCGTCTTTAAGTGCTTCAGTCACGCTACCAAGAGTAGCTTCTAGAGCAGCTTTCGCTTGAGCTTTTGATAGATCTGCTTTTTCAGCAATAAAGTCGATTAATTGGGTCTTGTTCATTGGGTTTCCCTTCTTTATAGGTTATCGAATTCAACTCACTCTAATGCATAAAGCCCCCGTCTGGCAAAGGTTTGTCTGTGTTCTTTCGCTTTAATGACGTACTTTTAACCGTATTATGAGCATTAACTCACAATTTAAGCGCCATTACTCGGGCATTCGTATCTTCCATATCTCTGTAAGTCCACGGACTATCTAACCAATCGCTTCAAAATCAAGCGACCTCCCTGCGGAAAATACTGTAGAAACCAGCGTATTATTTGATTTGAGGTTTTGAATTTTTAGATGATAATGCATGCCTTAGGCGGTCTCTTTTATTAAAAACCCAGACAGGAACTCTATGCTGTTACTTTTCATTTATGTCTTTGTTGCTATCGGCGTCTCTTTCATTTGTTCAGTATTGGAAGCTGTATTACTCAGTATTACCCCAAGCTATATCGCTCAACTAAAACAGAGTAATCACCCATCGGCATCAAGGCTTGCTGCATTAAAACAGAATATTGATCGCCCACTCGCGTCCATTTTAACGTTGAATACTATTGCCCACACTATAGGGGCAGCGAGTGCGGGCGCTCAGGCAGCCGCCGTTTTTGGTAGTCAATGGCTAGGCGTTTTTTCAGCCATACTGACATTGGGGATACTCGTATTGTCTGAAATAGTCCCTAAAACAATCGGAGCAACGTATTGGCGTCAGTTATCGCCCATCTCTGCGGTTATTCTATATTGGATGGTTTGGGCTCTTACACCGTTCGTTTGGTGTTCAGAACAAATCACTAAACGTCTAGCTAATGGGCATCAAGAGCCAAAAGTAAGAGATGAATTGTCAGCGATGGCGACACTCGCAAAAGAAAGCGGAGAGTTTGCTGAAGGAGAGTCTAAGATATTACATAACCTACTTAACCTAAGTAATGTACCAATCACCCAGGTCATGACACCACGTCCAGTGGTATTTCGAGCCCGTGCAGAGCTGACAATCGAAGAGTTTCTCGAAGAACACGCAGAAACCCCTTTCTCTCGTCCTTTGATATACAGTGGTTCTAAGGACAATATCCTCGGATTTGTCCATCGGTTAGACCTATTCAAACACAAGCAAATCGGTGAAGAAAATCGACAACTTGGGTCCGTTATGAGGCCAATCCACGTGGTATTGAACACTAAGTCGGTACCTGCCGCCTTCGAACAAATCATGGCACTACGTCTGCAGATCGCAATGGTTGTCGATGAATATGGTACGGTTCTAGGTATTGTCACACTAGAAGACATTTTTGAGCACTTAATTGGTGAAGAGATCATTGATGAGGCTGATCACTCAGTAGATATGCAGCAACTGGCTTTTGAACGGTGGGAAACTTGGAAAAAACAGCACGGATTAATTGAAAGTAAAGCGGATGGCGAGCGATAGTAAAATTGAACTTTTTACTATCGCCTACTGACTAGAGAGATATTCCAATATTACTTAAAGCTTCGTCTTTTAATTCTTGGCGCAAATCCTTGATCAGCTCTATGTCTCGCTCTTGGGATTCTCTTAGTGGTCTAAAGATAGCCCATTGAACATCCCACTCGGCACAAACCGCTTCGTTGTCTTTTTGATTATCGTTTGTTATTTCAACCTGAGTTTGAGCTTCTTCTAATTGAGCAACAGTCACCACAGAAATCTGACTGAGCTTTTGCATATTGTCATATAGATCATCACGGTCTAGGAGGCCGTGTAATAAAGTCGACAAGCCTACGCATGCGTCAATAGCTGGGTATACGCCATAGAAATCAAAATCTTCTGAACTTGGGATTATCTCTTCCAGTTTCTCTAACTGGCGCTCAAAGTTTATTTTTGCACTTTTAACCGTCAACAACTCCCATACACTATCAAGAATGTCACGATAAACTCGACTCTCAGCAAATTTTGTATTCTGACAAAATATGGCATAGTTAGGGTACATACGCTCGCAAAGACAAGCCATAAATGTAATTTGTTGCCAAGGTTCAAACTTTTCAAGACGGACCTGGATAGGATTCTGTAGCATAGTCACTCATTATTGCAGAAGAAAAATACATCAGAAGTGTACTTGATTACTCTCTGGGAAAACAGTAAAGCCTATGAAGAATTTTAATAACACACTCTATATCGATACCGACAATAATGCGAAATATCTCGAGCTTATCATTCAGCTAAAGTTACCCGACTTATTAATAGTAGATGACCCCTTATTGGCGAGCATTGCGTTGGTCTCTCCACCTTTGTTATGCGCTAAGATAAGTCAGTTTGCTAAGCTGGAGTGGGCGCAATCCATTTATGCAGGTGTTGATACATTGTCAAAGCACTCCACTGAGATCGATTTTACGGTCACGAATGTTAAAGGAATATTTGGGCAACAGATATCGGAGTATGTGATCGGTTACTCTCTGGAATATTATCGGCATTTTTTACAATATAAAGAGCAGCAGAACTCAAATGAGTGGTCACCTATCCCCTATACAACGTTAGATAACAAATGCATGTTAGTTTTAGGTACAGGCTCTATAGGTAACCATGTAGCAAAAACAGCGAAAGCGTTAGGTTTAAACGTTATTGGTGTAAATCGAAGTGGTATCCCACCTAAAGATTCTAATTTCGATGAAACCTATCATATACAAGAGCTTACGGTTTCATTATCCAAAGCAGATATAATAGTCTCTACCCTACCGAACACACCGGACACTCAGTATCTGTTAAATGAGAAAACCTTGAGTCACTGTAAAAATGCGTTATTGTTTAACGTGGGAAGAGGAACCTCTATTGATGAGAAGGGGCTTTTAATCGCGCTGTCTAAAGGCTTCTTAAGCCATGCTTATCTTGATGTATTTATTCAAGAACCACTGGATGTTAAACATCCGTACTGGAATCACCCACAAATAACAATAACACCTCATATTGCAGCGGTGAGCTTTCCTGAGCAAGTTATTGAACAATTTAGACATAACTATATGAATTGGATTTCTGGGTTTAACCTAGAAAATGTCGTCGATTTGAATAAGGGTTACTAATCTTTTTCATCAACATACATCATTTTTGAAAAGGAGAGGATTAAGCCTGGTTTCTTTCCAAATGTAAAAAAGCCCAAGTCTTTCGACTTGGGCTTTCTCAATATAATGGCGGAGTGGACGTCATCCGAACCCATCACCTTGAATACCTTGTCTTGCTTGACTTCGTAAAGGGTTAGCCCCCTTTCGAATTGTGAGCAGTGTACCCATACGTGTACCTAAAGTCAAACGCTAGAAATCATAACTTTAAACTCACTGATTTACCAAGCATCTGTTCATACAAGTCTTCTATCGCCTGCTCCACCAACTTATTTTTATCCATACCTGATATTTCTTTTAGCTCGTTCAAACACTGCTCTGCATTCGTGCTCATAACAAAATTATACGTTTTCCTGTTTCTATCTACATCCCGCCTACGTTTTTTCACTTGAGCCCATGCATCTTTCATATTTCGGTACAAGTACTTAGTCACAGGCTTAGAAACTAACTGAAAATCGAACCAAGCAATGGATTGATGATAACAATCATGCAGGTAAGTTTCTGCACTTCTTAACATAGGGTTGTAGTAAAAATCCTCATGATCCACCATGTAACTCCATAGCCACCGAGTTTGCTCATAATCATCATTTTTAAACCAAAGGAAGTCATATTTGTTTTTTATTTCAGAAAATAAGACTCTAACTGAATTAATAAATAAATTGACTTGGTATAAAATATTTTGTGCATTAGCATGATCTAAGAAACACAGCAGCTCCTGGTACAAAAAGTCACCATCAATATTGTTTCCCGACAAAAACACCAATTGATTAGTGGTACTTTGAATCAGCGATGATTGATTAAACACTCCAACCCCAAAAACACGACTTTTGTCATACTCTGCCAGTAATGCCATTGAACCATTATTAACTTGGTAGTTTGAATTTTGATTTGAAAACTTTAGACACTCTCGTCTAAACTTAACTGATAGGCATTGACAAACAAACAGCAATTCTCTTTTATCTTTTGATAAATCATGCAAATTGTAATCAGAGCTCAAGTATACTGGTATATTTACCAAAGCCGAGTTAAGTGCCAAGGCAAATTCTTCTTTGCTCCTAAAGTTATGCGGTAAAAACATTCCCTTCTGCATTTCATCCACTTGAGTTAACACGTGTTCTTTAAATGGGAAGTAATTATATATCGCTCCAATAAAATTAGGCGGCGCAATGTTTAATTTTGTAAAAAACCATAAGAGCACCCTTGGTTCAAAATTAGAAATTATCGTTCTTTGCTCTAAATTCAAAATACCCCCGAAAAATGACATAGTCATAAAATGCTAGATACAACATCAACATTAAACCCATACTTGGTGTCAAAAACCAGACATATTAAAGTCGATGTAACATCAAAAAACAATCACATTAGCATACCATAAAAGTAAGTAACAAATCATTTAACAAGCACAATATCGACTTCATTCGCTCAAAGGGAAGTTCGACATAGATCAATCCAGAGTAGATTAAGGATATAAAAAACATCAAATAGTAATCAAAACTTATCACTTAAACCCTTTAAATACTGGTAATCTTACAATATAACTCTCAACAATACGGTAAACACCATTTGAACAACTATACACCATTATAATATTCTCATAAGATTTTACGCTCCATTAAATAGTGACCATTTACATTCGTGATGTATTTCTTTGTACTAACACATTACGGAGTAATACATCATGACCGCGTCACTTACTTATTCAGATATTAAACTCATCCGCATTAACGACCTCGCCAACATGATTGGCTATCACCGCAGCTCGATTAATCACATGGTGTCTGAAGGCCGATTTCCTCAACGACTAAAAATAGGCCCTAGCGCCAGTGGCTGGCTTCTTCCTGAAATTAAATCCTGGATAAATCAAAGCTGGCAATTAGGCGACTCATTCAGCCCACCCTTATTAGATGAGCCTCGTTTATTGAGAATGAAAGATGTACTCGACCTATTAGGTATTAAGCGAGATACGCTGTATCGATTAATAAAAAGGAATGAATTTCCCGAAGGGAAGAAACTCAGCCATCGAGAGCGACGATGGGAATACAACGACATCATGGGATGGCTAGCAGGTAAAATCCAAGAAAGGGATGAACGGCAAGATTAAATAATGGGCATTCCCGCCAAGCTAAAAAAAACCACCAGCAACATCATTAAACCAATCACCTTCGCTGACACCATTCTTTTTTCCTCTGATTAAATTCACTGAAATTATTTATCCTGACTCTGCCTGCCAAACGCGGAGATTTTTCTGTGGGTCATCGTTTTTAATACACAGAGAAAAACGTGGAGTGAGCGGCCTTACATTGAGAATATCCCCATGACCGCTCTTTCTATTATTTCGCCAAACAGCCCCCTGTCATTTGACGATCAATTAGTACACCTGTTTTGCAGGACACTAGACAAACTCACTACCGCCCCTTTCCGACGCCGCAGCAAACGTATCTGTCTAAGGCTTATCCTTCCTGAAACGCAAGCCGTTGATATCACTTTATGTCAGCAAGGAAATGATAATTGGAGAATTGAACGCATTGACCATTGGCACAAACTCAATACAAACCAACTTGCGATACAGCATATGTTCGACTTTAAGAAACGCCTCTTTCAGAGCTTGGGCACTACAAGGGGCTCAATGAATCTCATGCAACATGAGCCAACATTAAAAGCCAGCTTCGAGCTATGGCAATCAACTTTCCTTCAAACTCAGGTTATCGACGCTCAGTTACGATTATTGCCTTAACATAAATAAGTTTGCGTAAAAAAGCACAAAATAGCCTTCTTTGCATTGACTCAGTCTATGCCCCTCTAGATATATTAGAGGGAAATAAAACGCCAAAAAACGAACCCTATAGGTGAATAATGTCAGCACAAGCAGAAGGTAGAGGCTTAATACACAAAGGAGATAAAACGACGACAGGAGGTGTCGTTACATCTGGTGTAGGGAATGTCATGTTTATAGGTGAGGGAGTCACACAAACAGGCATGACCGCCACATGCCCAAGCTGCAAAAAAGGGCAAGGAGAGATCACACCATTAAAACCTATCCCCGTTATCGTTGACGGGGTTCAAGCAGCCTTACATGGGGATATTGTCGCTTGTGGTTGCCCCTACGGCTCTAACACGCTAATCGCTTCACCTGGAGCCATGTCTTTCACAAAAGGCAGCGACGGTAACATTCACGGTTTTAAGCCACATGCTAACGCTCAAGAGATGGAAGCTTCCTATCAAGCAATGGTTGATTCCGTTGGTGGTCGTTATGCAGGAACGCCACCAACTAACGCAGCGCAACAAGCCTACAGTTTCACAGAAAAGGAATGGAACGACGATTTACAGAAGCAAGCGAAAGAATACCAGTGGGACACGTCTCAACAAGAGAACGTTAGCATTGCAGTTCTAACCATTGAAGAAGCCAATGAGTATTTAGATTTACTCATCAAAGACACCCACGGACAGCTTTCTACAGGCAAAGACTACACGGGCGTAGGCATGGGACTTAAAGGCGCTTATGAGGTCACTAAAGAGCTTGGAGGATGGGGAGCAACCGCTAAAGCGGTTAACATTAACGGCGTAATGAATATTGTGGTTGAAAACTACAAGCCTCGATATTTAGACCTTGATATTCGTTGGCAAGAAGCCACGCCTCAAATGCTGAAAATTGGTCACGCTCTGAATACCGTTCAAGGTAATGTTAGTTTTTTGAGAGGGAACGTCTTTGTAGAAATAGTGTTTAGTGGTGCAGTGAACTCCGTTGACTACATGCTGCACAATGAGAAGACGCTAGGCGAAGTGGTGGGGCAATTTACTGCGGATGTGGCTAAAGGGGTAGTGGCTGGCGTGATCGCTCAAGGAGCAGCTGTTTTAGGTGTGACAGCACTAAGCGCTGTATTTGTAGTCCCGACAGCTTTAACCCTTGGTATTTTTACAGTTAGTGCATTCATCATTGGAACTCAAGTATCCAAATTAGATGAAAAATATAAATATACAGAGCCAATGAAAAAGAAAGTAGAGAAAGCTATTGATAGTTTCTAATTCAAAATTCAACCGGAAATTAAAGATAAAGCGTTGGTTGAAAGTTATGGCAGGTTGGCCTTTTATGGTTGTTATGGCTTGGCTGTCTTACGATTCAATTACAGAATTAACAAGCCTGAATGATTCACTAGGGATTATCCAAAAGGTTAAGCTATCAGGTGTAGCCAACAATGTGTCTCCTTTCATTGCGGTTCTTATATTTGGCTTTGTATCAATATTGCCTGTAGCTATGCTACACCCAGCAATAGAATTATTATTTAAAGCTCCATTTGCAACAAAGCTCGGTCGATACATCGTTGGAACATTGGTATTAACTTACGCAGCATATGGAGCATGGCTAGATAACAATACAAGAGAGAATTTAATAAAATATAACTATATCGAATGCACATCAGAGCGAGAGCTTACGTTGAAATACTCAAGTAGAACGTATGCTTTAGAACCTAGTCTGTGCGAGGCGAAGTAATGACCTTACAACAGAGCCCCTTCTGCTTAACCAATTCTAAGGTGTGTGCCACTGGCACACGCCTTCCTTCGCGCGACTCCCTCACCATGTTATCCCTGGCACTGTATCATTTGGGAATAGCAGTACAGTACAATGCGTGCCTATTTTAATAACATAGGGTTCTTACATGGCTTTTTCTGAATTTGAACACGCTCGGTACAGCAAGATATTGAATGCCTTCATTGAAGAGCTCCGTCCACAAGCCAATATTCGACATGAATTAGATATAGAAGGCGAACTCACCAATCAAACTATCGAAATCAGAGAGAGCCTCGCTAGCTGGGACCGTTCGACAGAAAAGCAGTATAGGTCCGTCGCGAAAGTCACCTACGTTCGCACACAGCAGAGCTGGCGCCTCTATTGGATGAGAGCTAATGGTAAATGGAAAAAGTACGACGCATTTTACCATTTAGAGCAAGCGCTAGAAGCTGTAAAAAAAGACCAATACGGTTGTTTTTGGGGATAGAATAATCCTCTTGACCTATCTAGCTAAACTCAATCAGACAACTCCGGCTTCCTTCCTACTTTTTGGCGAGCGATGGAAGGTTAGTGTTTACTTAGACTAGAAGGGCTCTGGTCCTTACCCGTATTGACTCGTCTAGGGTAATGTTCTTCGGGAATGGTAATATTAATAAGAGACTTATTAATATTACTTAAACTAACAATCAATCTAACCTTATCAAATCCAATAACCACACTGACACAGTCAGTAGAGGTAGATAACCCATCTACTTTAAGATACACAGAATGGTCATTATCAAAGAGTGACCTTCCTTGTAAACGACTTAAATACAACCAAGCGGTTAACTTGCTATCCCTAGTACATTGTTTTGCTTGATAACCTAGCACTGCCAGGTAGTGCCATGCTTGAGCTCATTTTATGGTGCTCAATGTGATAATCACCTAAAAAGATGAATGGGCTTATGCGAGCCCTCTTACTTGGATTGAAGTCTTCATGCCAAGCAGATATCAGCGGTGCCTAGTATCGCTAAGTGATGTGTTAAATATCACACAGAAAGGCATCCACAGCACTTAAGTGGTATTGTTGAAGCGATGCGTTCTCTTACCGGTTGGTATTGCGATGAGATTTTGGAGACGATGAGACTTAGGGTTTAATCCTTTAATGTTTAACTTGTAACTGTAGGCTCTCTTTAGAGGTGAGACTGCGCTCGCTTATCTGAATCGTTGGATTGTTATCGTTCCCTAATTCGAAATCCATTAATCAAATACAACCACCCTGCCTTATATGAAATCCATTATCGGCAGGGCCATATCATGCAATGCAAACACTTCTCTCTTCACACTGAATCGACATTTAAAGGTTATCCCGTTTACACAAAGAGAGGGCCATTAATCCAGCAATACCTAGAGCGCTCATTTGAGACGGTATATTCCTCCTTACAACACTACCCAAGAACGTTTGCTATCAGAGTCGATTTACATTTACCTGATACACTAATCCAGTACAACAATCACGTTATCAATCGATTCTTAACATCTCTTAAAGAGCAGATCGCCCACAACCGAAGACAAGCCACAAAGCGCAATCCATACGCTCACCAATCGTGTGTTCGCTATATCTGGTGTAAAGAGCAAGGTATAGGAAGTACACCGCACTACCATGTTGTACTGCTGTTTAACGCTGATGCCTTTGACACATTAGGACACCCAAAATCAACGAATGGCAACATGGCTGCTCGAATCAAAAAAGCGTGGTTAAGAGCACTGAATTATGATGCTGAAAAAGACATTCAAAATATGGGAACTCTAATCCATTTTTGTACTAACGGAACTTACAAGCTCAATGCTCTCCATGACAATGGTGAAATCGCAGCCTTGCTGTATAGAGTCAGCTACTTGTGCAAAGCAGAGACAAAGCATTTTACGCACCATCAACATCAATTTGGTCGTAGCAATCGCTAGCGTACGTCTGTTCTCTCTCATTAAACAGAAACAAACATTAAGTCCAAGGAAGGTAGGGTAATGCTCATCACACCTGACGTGAGCTACCTTAGGGCTAGAAAGGTTATCCCAATACAACGATTAAGTTGGTTTTGACATCCATTCAAACGCTAACTCAAGTTCTATGGTTGTGGTATCAAAACCATCTGCACGTATGCAGGCAAAGATTATCAAGCGCAATGGAATGAAGCGGTAAGGATGCTCAGCTACTTAGCCAAGAGAGAGGGCAAGATACCAGGACAACGCTGCTGGGGTAAAAGCGCTTTGTACTAAGCGTTGTAACCTAACCATCCATTGACATCATTTTCAATACACATGCTGAGAAATTTCACTGCGCTCCATGTGTGTCTCATCTTAATCCAAACTTAAAGGAAATCATTATCATGTCTTATACAAACACGATTACTCCATGCGCCATCTACGTTGACGGCGCTGCGCCCAATAATCAACACGGCTGCCTAAAAGGTGGGATTGGCATAGCGATTTACAACTCAGAGCAGCAATTGATTCATACCGACTCGACGACCATCAATAGACCTACTGATAACGCTGAATTAGAGCTTATCGCGCTGGTGGAAGGGTTAGAATTCGCTAATGATGGCGATACGGTCTATTCAGACAATGAGTATTGCGTAAAGGGTTACAATGAATGGCTGGACGGTTGGAAAGCCAAAGGCTGGCGTAAAGCCAATAATAAACCCATTGCCAATCGTGAGCTTTGGCAACTAGTGGACTCACTGCGCTCAGTGAAGTTTGTGCATGTCGTTAAAGTAAAAGCTCATGCGGGCATTGAAGGGAATGAAAAGGCCGACAAACTGGCGACACAAGCCGCAATACGCTGATATTTACCCCGCTCACAGAGCGCTAGGAGTGAGACAAGGAGTGTCCTCCTTGTCTATCAACCGACACCATTATCAAACAAACAAGCCCACGTTTATGTTTACCACGCAACATGGAGCCTATCTAACATGAGCCGATATCTTTACCCTACACCAGCCAACCTTAATCAAACACCGGACACCAAACACACCTTGTTGAATATTCAATCGGCACTCACCGATGCCATGGGACGTTACCAGCAACTGGTTATCCTACCCGTTTCGTTAATCGTACCGGCAGGGCTTAACATCTACTGCAATGAAGACACCGGAGAGTCTCACCTACATCACTTAATGACTTCATTACAACAGCGCATTAACGATTCTGTTGACGGGTATCATGAAAAAGGACAAATCGTTGGCGTGTGGGAGGCCAATATCACCACCAGGCCTATCAGGTACAAGTTATGCTTACTTCTCAATCAGACCTGGATGCAATCTCATCCAGACAGCTATTCTTGTTTCAGAGCACGCATTCAAGATAGCTGGCGGTCGACATTAGGCCTGTTACCTTCTCACGACAGCTACCCTGCCTCCAGCCTTGTATCCACACTCAAAGCCGAAGCGGTATCGATTAATCAACGACAAGGGTTTCTACTGGTACAGAAACAGCTAAACCATGTTTACAAACAGATAATCAACCATTTGATGCTAGATAAACCTGTCGTCACTGGATACTCACTCGGCTGTGGCGTATTTAAACCTGAAGTCAAACCCGGCCATAGCGAAGGCCTTGCGCCCTCACTGAGTGATTAATACGGGTTAGTACCAAATGCTTCCATCAAAGGAAAGAGCAGATGTTCAGTCAGTAACCACAGATACAAGCCTGTCACCATAAACTTAATCGTTGTGATGTCCCTCGCGATGAGTTGAAGTTGGTATTCCGTCTGTGACCGAGTATTGATATCAGGCTTACGATTACATTTAGAGAAAATATCAGAAATTCGTTTATACATTAAAGAGCGCGCCTTAGCTGTAATTGCAGAGACTCACAATCTATCAAAGATAGAGGGAGTCTCCAATGCAAGATAATCAAGTGGGCTTTATGACTGAGTTGAACGTCGCCATACAACCACTCAGCGCAATGAGCATCAGAGGCCGCGATGATACAAGATAGACATCCACACTCATATCACATGGTGAGCGACGAGCCTTGCGAGCAAGAAGTTGCCCAGCCTGAGCAAGAAGTTGCCCGAATCGAGCAAGAAGTTGCCCAGCAAACCAAGCCCTCCTGTAAGTTGTTGATTATATTGAAATCGAATTTTGGCATACGTTATGCATTAACACGTCGTCAACTCAGTAAATAAATAAAGGAAATACACTATGCCAACGCCATGTTATATCTCTATTCAAGGTGAAATTCAGGGACTCATCACATCAGGGGCGTGCACCTCTGATTCTATCGGCGACTCTTACGTTGAAGGGCACGAAGACGAAATGCTGGTTCAAAAGTTCGAGCATGTCATTTCGGTTCCAACGGACCCACAATCTGGTCAACCTTCTGGTCAGCGTGTGCATAAGCCGTTTAAATTCACCGTGTCTTTAAACAAATCGGTGCCACTGCTTTACAATGCCCTCTCTTCAGGCGAGAAAATGAAAGAGGTCGAGCTAAAATGGTATCGCACATCCATTGAAGGTAAACAAGAGAACTTCTTTACCACCAAGCTTGAAAACGCCTCTATTGTCGACATCGAATGTGAAATGCCACACTGCCAAGACCCATCCATGTCCGATTTCACTCAGAACCTGACCGTGTCAATGTCTTACCGCAAAATCACGTGGGACCACATTAACGCAGGCACATCAGGCTCTGATGATTGGCGTAAACCTATCGAAGCCTAATTTAGGTTTTTATTTTTCAAGAAGACAAGGAGGCCATATGGCCACATTGGCGTACACGATAACCGTAGAGGGACTGAGCGATGACGCCTTTAAGGTCACTCAATTTAGCGGGCAAGAGTCTTTATCGGCCAGCCAGTTTAACGACCGGCCTTGCTATGGCTTTTGTTATGACATCAACCTCGCCAGTCGCCTCTCCACCCTCACTGCGGACGATGTCGTTGACCGACGTGTTGAATTAAAGATGTACCGCAACCAGCAATTGGTTCAACGCGTTCACGGTATTGCGCGTGCTTTTACTCAAAAAGAGACGGGGCATCACCACACCTTCTATGCGCTGACCTTGGTGCCGGCGCTTGAGCGTTTATCCCTGCGCCATAATAGTCGTATTTTTCAACACCAAACGGCTCCTGATATCATCGCTACTTTGTTACAGGAAATGGGGATTGACGACTACACGTTTTCACTCACGCAAGCCTCGCTTGAGCGTGAGTTCTGTGTTCAGTACCGAGAAAGTGATTTGGATTTTCTGCACCGCCTCGCCGCAGAAGAAGGCATCGTCTACAGCTTTGCTCACGAAGCGGGCATGCACACCTTAATCTTCAGTGACTCCAGCGCACTGCTGACCCAAATAGAGCCGCCAATACCTTACAACGCTCTCGGCGGTAGCGTGAGTGATACACCTTACATCCAAAGTTTTCACTATCAGTCTGAGTCTCACATCAGTCAGGTTGAGCTAAAAGACACCAGCTTCAAAAAGCCCGCCTACTCGTTTAGCCAAACCGCTCAAGCGGCGGACATCGAATACCAACAACCGGACTACGTGCATTTTGATGCGCCAGGCCGTTATAAAAAAGACGATAATGGCGCTAAATTCACTCAAGCTCGTCTTGAGTCTTTAAGACGCAAAGCGCAAGTCGCGACGGGTAAAAGTAACGAGCCTTTATTACGCGCTGGGTATCGATTTAATATGGATGGGCATCTCGATAACGTCTTCAATCGAGATTGGGTGCTGGTAACAATCAATCGCCAAGGCGAGCAACCTCAAGCGCTGGAAGAAGAGGCTGGGCATGGGGCCACCACCTACAATAATCAATGGGAGGCTATCCCTGCCCACCTCAACTGGCAAGCTGCTCCCCAAGTAAGACCGACCGTCGATGGCCCGATGATAGCCACGGTCGTTGGCCCTGAAGGTGAAGAGATTTTCTGCGACGAATACGGACGAGTTAAAATTCGTTTTCATTGGGATAGAGATGAGATTGACGATGAGCAGCGCTCTTGCTGGGTGAGAGTCTCACAAAGTTGGGCGGGCGGGCAATACGGCGCGATGGCTCTCCCTCGTATAGGACATGAAGTCATTGTCTCGTTTTTAAATGGCGACCCAGACCAACCCATCATCACTGGTCGCACTTACCACGCGACGAACACGCCCCCCTATGCTCTGCCAGAGAATAAAACCAAAACCGTGCTTCGCAGTCAAACTCATCAAGGGGAAGGGTTTAACGAATTAAGCTTTGAAGACCAAGCGGAGAAAGAGCAAATCTATCTCCATGCTCAAAAAGACTTTGATGCTCAAGTGTTAAACGACATGACGCAGCACATTAAGCATGACCAACACACGACGGTCGACAATGACCATTTCTCCCAAATCAAGAATAACCATCATCTGACGGTTGAAGGTGAGCGCCGCTCTCTTACCCAAAAAGACGCCACGGAGATTATAAAAGGAAGCCTGCATCAGAAAGTGGGCGATATTTACGTGATTGAATCGGCCAATGAGATTCACCTTAAAGCAGGGACAAAAGTGGTGATAGAAGCGGGCGCAGAGCTGACGTTAAAAGCGGGCGGCAGTTTTGTGAAAGTGGACGCATCTGGCGTGAGCCTTGTCGGGCCGGGCATTAATCTGAACTCGGGAGGCAGCGCGGGCAGCGGCAGTGGGTTTGCAGGGAAAATGGCAGAATTGCCAAGTAGCATAACGACACTAGAGACCGATTCAGCATACTCTAGCAAGGCTGAAAACTTTGCCTCGGCCGCTATTCCCAGCTTCAGTGGAATACAGCAAAAACAAGCACTGCTGAGCGCAGCGAAGAATGACGTCGCCATTTGCCAAGCATGTGAAGAGGCGACCAACCAAGGTAATGAACAATGAACCCCACACTTGAACGCTCTCAATCAGAAGAACTGTACCTTCTTGTTGAAGGTTCTATCCCTCATTTAACCAAGCAATTATATCAGCTCCCAGGGTTACTTGAGCAAGAGCCTCTTTTTTTACATCCGCCTTATCAAACGCTACTGAGCGTATCTCCCATATTGATAAAAGCCACCCCCGAAGTTCAACAGTGGTTTATTGAGCTCAACCAATACCAACACGGTTATTTCTTCTCTTCTCATTTAACATTGAGCGACGTCGCTAAGTCTCTGCGACGTCTCATTATGGCGCAAACCCCTGAAAACGAGATGGTTTTTTTGCGTTTCTTTGGCAGTAACGTAGCTTATATTTTATTGGACACCCAATGCACCATGTTGTGGCAACCAATGAGTAAGGTTTGGCTCCATCAGTCCGGAGAGTGGCAAAGACTGGATACCCCCTTTAAAGTACCGCCAGTGGTAGGTAAGTCCCCGATAAAAATCACAGATGAACAATGGCAAAGGTTCCAACACCTCGCATGGCAAAGTGCGCTACCGAAGACACTCGAAGCCCATATGCTCGAATGGTTTCCAGAGTTCTGCCGCCCTATTGATGACTTAAACCGTTGGGTTTGCATTCATATGGAAACCGCTTATGTGAAAGGCTTTGAAACAGAGCAAGATTTACTGTGTTACTTCAATATTCTCGGTTATTTGGGTGAGGAAGTGCTACTGGAGAATACCCATCCGAACCTGACACAGTTAATGGATACCCCGTCACTACAAACACCATCACAACGGATAGCTCAGGCCGCAAACTTAGCTGAGCAAATCGCCAATAAAACAAAGGAGAATCGAGCGTGAGCACCCCGAACAAAGTTGCTAAGTGTGCATCGACACACAATGCGAAAAGTAGCTCAGCCTTTTGTCCATTTCAATCGAATGAAATCGGTATCATCCCTGTCCGATATGCCTTTGATGATATGAATGAGCAAGGACACCCCCTTCACCCACTGCCTGAGACCGATACGCAATGGCAAGGTCGACTTGCCCCAAAGCAGCGTCAGTATACGTTAAGGCAGTTACGTGATGGTTGGTTGTATGTGTATGACGAGACAGATAAAACCTTTCATGAATATCAGGTGAAAGGGTACGAGTTTACCAAATTTGATTGGTCAGCCGATGAAGCAGATAAACCCGCTAATGAGCGTGGCAGCGAAGGTGAAACGAAAAGCTGCTTGGTCTACCCTGCGAAAAACACTCTCTCTATGACGTTTGCTCATCAACGCTGGACATGGCGACTGTGTGAGCACATGCGCTCTCATGCATCCCATCGTTCGACCTGGATGCGGAAAGTGAATTTAAAACAGTTTCAATCGACACTCAGTCATCCTCACGCAGGCCCTTCCACGGAGCTGGGTCAGTATGTTGCAGATATCGGTATAGGAAGCGCCCCCACCGACATTTTTGATGGTACTTGTACACCATTAACACCGGTTGAAGGCGGCATTGACGACTTTAAACATGTGGCAGACAAGGCGGGGTGTTGGGATTTAGATTACCGAGCTGACTTGCCGGCTCAAGACTGCGGGATGTTTATTGCGCTCGATGACCCTCTAGCGGATGTGACCGACTTGTTTTTGCCTCTTGCAGAGGAGGTTACGTTGCGCAACACAGTTCATCAAGATGAAGATAACCTTCACAAGCTGCAAATGGCTGAACTCACTCGAACATTGGGGCGCGTGAGAGTCGAAGATGATGACTTACCAGAGCAAGTGAAAGGTGACCCCACAAAGGGCATGGCGTTTGAGCGTCAGCTTACCGATTATTTAGCCACTCAATATCTAGCAGATAAAGAGCGCACAGCCCTTGAAGCGAATCCAAATGTGGGCAACGCCCCATTGACTCTGCTTCAAGAAGAAGCGCTTGAGAAGCTTTCTGAGCTACAAGAGACTTATCGCTTTACTCCTACTGATAAACAACAAGAACATTGGCAACGTAATACTGTTTTTAGTGACGAAGTGAACTGGGATGAACTCGATGCTTTCCTTACTCAGTATTACACTCAGGTTAAAGGTCTAGATGAGCGTATCGACGTCCTTTATCAAGACTTTATGACTGCATTTGAGCAACTGGGTACTGACCCGCTCCCCCTTGGGTTGGATAATCAAGACGAGGCTCACCTAGCTTATCTACTTAGCTTAACCAGCCAGTACCTAGCGGTGGTTAAACAAGCGGTGACGACCGAACAAGCGAATGAACAGTTGAAGCAGTCGCTTTCTCTGGATTCACCCAAGACGCTTTTCGCCCTAGCTTCACTCGGGTTTAAGTTGGAAAACTGGCAGGCACTGAACGCCTACGTAGATGAACTTGGCAACACTCTGCTCTCAATGGATAACTCCAGTGACATGGTCACCGTATCGGGGGCAATTGCCAACTGGGGCGGGTTCACCGGTGACGTGCGCATGCACGAAAAAGCGTGGTTTAAAGCGCTAACAGAGCCAGTTCAGTTAAGTTTCACTGCGCTACAAAACGCCGTTTCAGGGCAAGCCCATGACAGTTGGCGTGCCATCTCTAACTTTCTGTTCCCTAGTCAGATGAATACTACCGATACAATAGAAGGATTAATCAGCAATTTACGATTGGTTACCTTAGAGGCCATCGTGAATCCAGAAGCTATTGTAGTGCATAACCCGGACTATCCAGCACAGTTAGCAGCATGGCAGCGAAAGTTAAACACAGAAATGGCAACCATCCGTCGTATCAACCAGCTTCCATCAGGGAGCGTAACGCCAAAGAATCACCAGATACAAACTATGCGCAGTGCTCAGCAGAAAATGCAGAAGTTGTTGAGTAGTGAGTTGCCGATGATGGTGATGCTTAAGCATGAAGCGGTCAATAATACCGCCAAGCAAATGCTCAATGATGCAATTGAACGGAGTTGGCAACAAGGTAAGCAGTTCACCCAAGCATCCTGGGAAAAGTTGGGTAAAATGGGCGGTGTGGTCGCCATCCTTAACCTTTGGAATATGTCGGTTGTTCTGCAAAACATTCGCCTTAAAACTGCACAACACCCGGAAAGTGATTTGTGGACCAATCCAGCGATTAGAGAAGCGACCTATGCGACAGGTTATGCGGTCTCTGCTGTTGCCGCAGTGTGGCGAGATGCCAAGTGGGACATCCTTGCTAAGGATTCAGAATTACTTAAAAAAAGCCTTAACATAGCGATAAAAGAAGAAGGAACTTCAAAAGCAGCAGCACTCAAAACCTTTGCGAAAACCACGGCGGCGGTGTCTTTGTTTGGCTTAATTGCCACAGGATTAGAGACATGGGAAAGTGGCGAAAAAGCTTGGGATTCTAGTCACTCTCCAATGGAACGGTTGGGTTATGGTTTGAAAGGGGGAGCAACCGCAGCTCAATCTGTAGCCTTTCTACTCCAATTTAGAGCAAATATACTGAGTCGATTTGGCACTACCAGTATCGGAGCTACAATCGCCCCTTGGATGCTAACTACGCTGATGGTTGCAGGTATTGTGTATCTTATTGGCGTTGTCATCATTAATGTCTTTAAGCGCTCCGAACTTGACAAATGGCTGCTTCACTCCACATGGGGGAAAGAGTCAAAACAGTGGAATGCTATTGAGGAGTTAACTCACTTAGAGAGGATTATTCATAAGCCTCAGGTTCAACTTAACTCAATTCCTAACCGTACCCCTGCCCAGTGGATGGACTCAGGCACCAACCAATGGCAATTAGAAATAACGCTCCCTGCGTTTACCAAAGGTCAGTCCATTGGTTTACAAATCACTCGCAAACCTAAAGAGAAAACCTACAGCTATGGTTCTACTGAGGAGCAATCAGCGGTGATGATGAATGAGCAGAACGGCACATGGCGTCAAGATAAAGAAGAAGGTAGCCCTGTCATCTATCGATTAGACTTGGGCGGCACCACGGATGATACCATTACGGTGCTAGTTAGCATGCCGTTTAACTGGCAAGCGGATGAGCACCAACAGCTTGGCTATGTGGCGTCGGGTAGTCGCCAGGGTGATTTAACCGTAGAGCCTGCACCGAAAGAATTTGCTACTCGTATTATTGAAGTGAGATTAGATAAATGAATAGTAAAGAGAGCGGAGCACCCCTTAAAGAGCCACTTTATAGCGCCGAGACAAACTATTATTGGGAGCAAAAAGGTTCATCGATAATTGGCAAACACGGTCATCTAATAAACTGGGGAACATCAATATTAATTTGCTATTCATTATTCGGCTTGTTTTGGTTTGTTCTCGATGATCTAACAGTGGAATCAATTGCTTTTTGGGGACTTTTTGCCTTCACAACAATGATGATGCTGGCCTCAAGGTATCTGTATTTACCCGATAAACATCGTTGTTATCACCTAACCTCACTGGGTATTCACTACACAGAGCAAGATATGATCCCAGAGGTGGCCTATAAAATCGTTCGCGGCTTTGCTTGGGTGGGGATTGTAGTGTGTATTATTGCCGTCTTTTTACTGGGTCCCTTGGCACTCGTCGGTGCGGGGGCATTTGCGCTGATGTCATTTGGGATGACCAATTTTCAACCAACCGTTGATAAGTGCTGTCTGTTAATTGATGAACGAAGTATCCTTTTCAGTCTAATCAACGATAACGTACTTTCTTTTACTATTCCTGAAAAAGGTCAAATGCAATACAAGGGATTGATATTCACCTCGACTCTTGAAGAAAAGCAAGCGTTGTTAAATCATTTGCACTCACTCTTCCATGAGCTTGAGGTTATCAAAATCAAAAGACTTAATGACCAATATAAACACCCTGTTTATCAGCAAGATGAAGAGACGGCTACGGAGTAACGCTATCGTTTTCTCACAAGTTCATCAGATTGCGTGGCAGCATTGGAGACGCCATTACGGTGCTGGTTAGTATGCCGTTTAACTGGCGAGCAGATGAGGAGCAGCGACTTGGCTATGTGGCGACGGTAGTCGCCAAGGTGACTTAACTGTAGAGCCTGCACCGAAAGAATTTGCCACTCGTATCATTGAGGTGAGAATCGACGAATGAATAGTAAACAAGACATCGAGTCCCTTAAGGAACAACTTTATAGCGCTGAGTAAGCGTACTCTTGGGAGTATTTTGTCATTGCCTTGATGGCATTTTTGTCGCAATCAAGGAGGCTCCATTGTTAAGCGTTAAATCAAAGACATCACTATCTTTGATGATATGATTGACGCCATATTTCTATAAAAAAGAAAACCGTTCATGAAACAAACCGAACAACAATTTTTGAAAGAGCTTGAAGGCAAGCTTTGGAACGCCGCAGACAAGCTACGCTCAACGCTAGACGCCGCACAATACAAACACGCGGTACTTGGCTTAATCTTCGTTAAATACGTCTCTGATGCGTTTAAGCTGCGTCAAGATGAGATCAAAGCCGACATTGCTAACCCTGAGCACGAATACTACTTAGATCCTGCTGACTTCTCGGAAGAAGAACTAGCAGAAGAGATTTCGATTGAACTAGAACAACGCGACTTCTATACAGAGAAAAACGTGTTTTGGCTACCAACCGAGTCTCGTTGGCAATTCCTGCAAGATAACGGCCCTGTGGTGATTGGTGGTGCAGATCTGGAGGTGGACGGCAAAACGAAAAAAATCACTTCTGTTGGCCATTTAATTGATAACGCACTTGAAGGTATTGAGCGTGATAACCCGAAACTGAAAGGTGTGCTTAACAAATCATACTCTTCATTGAAGATTGATCAAGCGAAGCTGAACGAGCTTATCAACCTAATTGCGACCATCCCGTTTGTTCATGCCGATTTAAACAGTAAAGACATCTTAGGTCATGTATACGAATACATGCTTGGTCAGTTCGCACTGGCTGAAGGTAAAAAAGGTGGTCAGTTCTACACGCCAGCATCAATCGTAACGCTTATCGTTGAGATGATTGAACCTTTTGAAGGGCGTGTATATGACCCAGCAATGGGTTCTGGTGGTTTCTTTGTTCAATCAGAGAAGTTCATTGAACGTCATGCGAATGAGAAGAAAGTCGACGCACTAACGCAGAAACAGAAGATCTCTATTTACGGTCAAGAGTACAACCATACAACGTGGCAGCTAGCGGCGATGAACATGGCGATCCGTGGTCTTGATTATGACTTCGGTAAAGAGCCTGCAAGTACCTACACCAACGTACAGCACCCTGATCTTCGTGCTGACTTCATCATGGCTAACCCTCCATTCAACATGAAAGAGTGGAACACAGGTGTTGATGATAACGATCCGCGCTTCAAATACGGCCAACCTCCATCAGGTAATGCGAACTTCGCGTGGATGCAGCACATGCTTCACCATCTAGCACCTGAAGGCTCTCAGGCGCTTCTATTGGCAAACGGTTCTATGAGTTCAACAACCAACAACGAAGGCACCATTCGTCAGGCGTTAATTGAGAATGACTTAATTGAATGTATGGTGGCACTACCGGGTCAATTGTTCACCAATACTCAAATCCCAGCGTGTATCTGGTTCTTAACTAAGAACAAGAGCCCTCGCGTTGATAAAGCGGGTCGTAAGCTACGTGGACGTAAAGGTGAAGTGTTGTTTATCGATGCGCGTAACCTTGGTTTCATGAAAGATCGTGTATTACGTGATTTCAGCTTTGATGACATTAAGAAAGTAGCCGATTTATTTCATGCTTGGAAAACAGGTGAAGAAGTTCATGGCTTAGCTTATGAAGATCAGGCCGGTTTCTGTAAATCCGCAACGCTAGAAGAAATCACTAAGCATGACTTCGTGCTTACTCCGGGTCGTTATGTTGGCGCTGCTGAGGAAGAGGATGACGGTGTTCCTTTTGCAGATAAGATGGCGACACTGACTTCAAAGTTAAGTGAACAGTTTGCAGAATCAGCAACGCTAGAAGCTGAAATCAAGAAGAACCTAGCGGGGTTAGGTTATGAGCTTTGATAACCTACCTCGCGATTGGCAGTTAATTCCTCTCGAAGATGCTATGGATGCGATTATTGACTATCGAGGGAAAACACCAAAGAAAACAGAATCAGGTATACCTCTTATCACAGCTAAAATTGTGAAGGGTGGGTATGTCCTTGAGCCTTTTGAGTTTATTGCAGAAGACAACTATGACTCATGGATGGTTCGAGGGTTACCACAAGTTGGTGATGTGGTTTTGACAACGGAAGCTCCTTTAGGGGAAACAGCACAATTAACAAGTGCTAATGTAGCACTAGCTCAGCGTATTGTGACCCTTAGAGGTAAAAAGGGCTTATTGGATAGTGACTTCCTTCTGTGTGCTCTACAGAGTGATTTCGTTCAACACCAATTAGAGTCTCGCGCATCAGGCTCTACTGTTAAAGGCATTAAACAAAGTGAGCTTAGAAAGGTTATCTTGCCTATACCTCCATTGCTTGAGCAGCACAAAATATCTCAAGTTTTAAAGTCTTTAAGCAACAAATTAGTTTGTAATACTAAAACCAACCAAACCCTAGAAGAAATGGCGCAAGCCATCTTCAAATCATGGTTTGTTGATTTCGAGCCAGTTAAAGCCAAGATGAATGGTGAGCAACCTGAGGGTATGGATGCGGCCACTGCCTCGCTATTCCCTGAAAAGCTAGTTGAGTCTGAGTTGGGTTTGATTCCTGAAGGCTGGAGCGTTGAAAGCGCGAAGAGTCAATTAGATGTTCTTCGTGGGTTCAGCTACAAAGGTAAAGGCTTAGTTACTTCCTTGGATCAAGGTGTGCCCATGCACAACCTTAACTCTGTTTTGGAGGGCGGCGGTTATAAATATAAAGGGCTTAAGTTTTACTCTGACGAATTTAAAGACAAATTCTTAGTCCAAGAAGGTGATGTGCTTGTAGCCAACACAGAGCAGGGTCATAACCATCTTTTAATTGGCTATGGAGCCATGATTCCAAAGCATTTAGCCTTTGGTTTTTGCAGCCACCATACATACAGAGTAAGGCCTAAAAGCGACTCAAACGTTACACCGGAGTTCATTGAACGTCTTTTTGGTAAAGGTCGCTTTGTAAAGCAGGTTCAAGGTTTCACTAACGGAACCACCGTAAACATGCTTCCCGTTGCAGGTATGGAAATGCCAGAGTTTGTTGTACCTCCTCGAACTTTAGCAGAAAAATATAGCGAACTAGTTAAACCAATGAAGGCGATGATTGAAGAAAATCATAAGTCCAATATTGAACTGGCTAAGCTACGCGACACGCTACTTCCTAAATTGCTTTCCGGCGAAATCGAGCTAGAGGCAACCGAAGAATTGGTAGAGGTAAACTAATGGCGACCCGAGTGGAAATGATCATCGAGACGCTTAAAGCGCATCCAGAGAAAAAGTTTACTGCTCGGGATTTAGCCAAAGAGTTCGTACTTCGATACCCACAAGAAATTGCAGAAAAGCAAACCAACCCTCGTTATAACACTGAGGAAAAGTTGATTGCGCAATTAGCGGCTGAAATCGGTGGGGAGAGAACAGAAAGAGCGAAGAACGTTTGCCCCAACGTGATCACAAGGGATAAACCAAGGCCACGGGTTTATTACTGGGAAGCTAATCCAGTAAAAGAGCCGTCACGAGTCATAGTAACGGACGAAAACGAAAATGAACAAGAAGAGGTCGATACTCCATTAGCATCGCATAGTTACAGTGAGCACGACCTCTACCCTATGCTCGTTAAATACTTGAGTAAAGATCTTGGCCTGTACTGCCAGCGCATTGACGAGCGAAAGTCGAAAAACTCACATGGTAACGGCGGTAACCATTGGCTTCATCCTGATATTGTCGCTTTAGAGCCTCTTGATCAAGGTTGGGATGAAATTGTCCGAAGCTGTGTTCGAAGTGGTAATCACAGTTCGGTGAGACTTTGGTCTTTTGAAGTGAAGAAACACCTAACAAAAGGCAACGTTAGGAAGTCTTTCTTTCAAGCCGTCTCGAACTCTAGCTGGGCTAATTTTGGTTACTTAGTTGTGACGGGCTTGAACAGTGATGTTGAAGGCGAGCTGCAAATGTTATCAAGTTTGCATGGTATTGGGGTTGTCATCCTCGATACTGAATCATTATTTGATAGCCAGATCCTGATTCCCGCTCAGGAAAAAAGTAACGTTGACTGGCAGTCTGCAAATCGGATTGTGACTGAGAATAGTGACTTTCATCATTATATCGAGCAAGTCGGAATTTATAACCAAACTGGACGATTGATTCAGAGGGCATGGAATAAATAAAAATAACAAGGGTAAGGCTTAATGATCACTGAAGACCAGTTAGAGCAAGAATGTATTAGATGGTTCACCGACCAAGGTTACCTCTATAAAAATGGCTATGACATCGCACCTGATGGAGATTCTCCAGAGCGTGATGATTATCATCAAGTTGTTTTAAAACAACGGCTATTAAATCAATTAGCAATCATCAATCCAGAGCTTCCGATAGAGGCTCTGAATGATGTGGTTAACACGGTATCTTCCCCCGATACGCCCATTCTTATTAAAAACAACCGTGCCTTCCACAAGTTTGTGATTGAAGGTGCGCCTGTTGAATATACCGTGTATGAAGACGGTGAAACCAAAACTAAGCACACCCATGCTCGCTTAATGGATTTTACCAATCCAGATAACAACGAGTTTCTGGTGGTAAATCAGTTCACGATTACAGGTAAGAAAGGAAACCGGCGCCCAGATGTATTGTTATTTATCAATGGGTTACCTATTGCTGTCATCGAACTGAAAAATCCCGCCGATGAGCATGCCGATATTTGGCACGCCTACAACCAACTTCAAACTTACAAAGATGAAATTCCGGACCTCTTTGCCTTCAATGAATCTTTAGTGGTTAGTGATGGTTGGACGGCTCGTATTGGTTCACTAACCGCCAATAAAGAGCGCTTTTTACCTTGGAAAACCGTATCGAGTGAAGATGACAAGCCACTTTGGGAATACCAACTTGAAACCATGGTTAAGGGCTTCTTTAAACCTGACCTACTGTTAGATTACATACGTTATTTTGTTTTATTTGAAACAGATAACGACAACATAATCAAGAAGATTGCAGGTTATCACCAGTTCCATGCTGTACGAGCCGCGGTAGAGGCGACCGTTCGTGCTAAACAAGCAGAGGGTGAATTACCTATGGTTGCTGAACGTATGGAGCAATACCAAGTACAAGCAACAAAAGGTTTAGATAAGATTAAACCAGGCAGCGGTAAGGCGGGGGTAGTTTGGCATACACAAGGGAGCGGTAAAAGCATTTCGATGGTTTGCTACGCCAGTAAACTACTGCAACAACCAGCAATGAATAACCCAACAATAGTGGTGGTTACAGATCGAAATGATCTTGATGGTCAACTTTTTAACACTTTTGGTATGGCGCAAGAGACGCTCAAGCAACTCCCCTTACAAGCTAATGGTCGAAATAAGCTGCGTGAACTGCTATTGAGTCGCCAATCTGGCGGTATCATCTTCACTACTATCCAAAAATTTGCCTTAGTGGCAGAAGAGACGGACCATCCCGTGCTCTCGACGCGAGCCAATATTGTCGTAGTCTCAGATGAAGCACACCGCAGCCAGTATGGTAATAAGTCTAAACTGGTTGATGTAAAAGATGCAGAAGGAAACGTGACTTCTCAAAAGTACGTCTACGGTTACTCTAAATACATGCGCGATGCATTACCAAACGCCTCATTTATTGGTTTTACAGGCACGCCTATCGCAATGGATGACAAAGACACCCGTGGTGTTTTTGGTGAGTACGTCTCTATCTACGATATTCAAGATGCCGTTGATGATGGTGCCACTGTGCCTATCTACTACGAATCTCGCCTCGCTAAGCTTGATATTAACCAAGATGAAATTGAGCAGCTTAACGATAAAGTTGAAGATGAAATTGGTGAAGATGAAGAAACGGCAGATCGTGAAAAAGTAAAATCAGAATGGGCAACATTAGAAAAGTTGGTAGGCGCTGAGCCTCGCATTGAACAAGTTGCAAAAGATCTGGTTGAGCACTTCACTACTCGAACATCGACATTTCCCGGTAAAGCCATGATTGTAGCGATGAGCCGAGAAATCTGTGTCGATCTCTACAATGCTATTGTGGCGATTAAGCCTGATTGGCATCACCCAGATACCGATAAAGGTGCAATTAAAATTGTGATGACTGGCTCTGCATCAGACAAAGAGAAGATGCAGCCTCATATTCACGATAAGAAAACCAAAAAACTATTCGAGAAGCGCTACAAAGATACTGACGATGAGCTTCAACTCGTTATCGTTCGAGATATGTGGCTAACAGGATTCGATGCACCTTGTTGCCATACCATGTACATCGATAAACCAATGAAAGGGCACAACCTGATGCAGGCGATTGCTCGTGTTAACCGTGTATTTAAAGACAAGCCCGGTGGTTTGGTTGTCGATTATATAGGTATCGCTAATGAACTTAAAAATGCACTAAAGACCTATACCAACAGTCAAGGTAAGGGGCAGCCAACAGTCGATACAGCAGAAGCATTTGCAGTATTGATGGAGAAGGTTGATATCATTCGAGGGATGTTTGCAACACCCGTTGATGCGACGGTATTTAATTACCGCCCTGATTTTGAAACAGATGCATTGCGGTTATTGCCGGGAGCGGTAAACCATTTGTCGGGTTTGTCTCACACCGACGCTAACGGTAAAGAAGTCAGAGACGGAAAGAGACGATTTTTAGATGTGATGGCGGCTTTGGCTAAAGCATATTCACTGTGTAGCACCATGGATGAAACTCATGGTTATAAGAATGAAATTGCTTTTTACTCTGCGATCAAGACAGCTTTTATCAAGTACTCAACGGTAGACAAGAAACGCACCGATGAGGAGCGCAATACAGCATTGAAGCAAATTTTAAATAATGCTGTGGTAGCCGATGGTGTTGATGACATTTTTACTATGGTTGGGCTTGATAAGCCGAATATCGAGCTTCTCTCGGAAGAGTTCCTAGAAGACGTTAAGAGCATGAAAGAGAAGAACCTTGCGGTAGAGCTGTTAGAAAAGCTGCTTCGTGATGAGGTTAAATCTCGCATGAAGAACGACGTCGTACAGGAGAAGAAATACTCTGAACGTATTATGTCGACGCTGCAAAAATACCATAACCGCAGTATTGAAACAGCTCAGGTTATTGAAGAGTTGATCCAGTGGGCAAAGGAAATGCAAGAGGATTCAGAGCTTCTGGATAAGTTAAAGCTTTCCGTTGATGAAATCGCTTTCTACCGTGCTCTGGTTGAAAACGAGTCTTCAGTTCGTGAGCTTGGTGATGATGCTTTACGTAATTTGGCAATTGAACTAACCAAACAACTTCGTAAGTCAGCCACAGTTGACTGGCAGAAGCGAGAAAGCGTACGAGCGCGTATGCGAAACCTTGTGCGTCGACTGCTGCGTCGATGGAAGTATCCACCCGATGCGGCAGAAGAGGCGATTAAGCTTGTTCTTGAACAAGCTGAGGTACTCGCAGACGGATGGTATAAATAATGAGAAAGGCAAGGCTCCCCCCCCCTTGCTTTTTGAATATATATTCAAAAATGGTTTTTATACAGAATCGAATAGTCATGCCTTCGAGGTAAAAAATCATCCAAAATGAACAAATTTGAGTTTGTACTCTTACCAATGATTGTCCAAAAATCATTGGTAACGTCTTGCTGCTAGAGGTAAGCATCAAGCGACTCTGTCGTAGATAACTGCGAGCAAAAAAATCATACTACCTAAAGAGAGGCGAATTGATCGCCTCTCTTTTTTATTCAGGTATCGCCAGCTCACCTAATGGCACGTATCGCGCCTTGTTTTCTGTTCGATAAAAGCTGATTTTCTTTATCTTCCAGCCATAGCGTAAATACTTAGTGTCGGTCAGATAGTAGCCTTCTCCCATTGAAAACCGCTCTCGATGCTCCACACTTTTCTCTTTGTCATTCAGAAAGGCCGTCTCTGGATGATTGAGGCTCGCTTTACGCATTTCCGAAAACAGATGTCTGTTGTGCTTCGACCATGCCAGTATGATGGTCTTTAACGTTTTGGTATGAAACTCACCCGCATACGGCTCACTGATTTCTGCATCATAGTCGGTGAGTGTCGCCACAATCACACCTTTAGCCCATATCGGTACTTCCAGAGCCTCTTGGAACGCCTCCTCCGCTTGTTGGTGCTCGCGCCATGCTTCTTCCCGCTCCTGTTGTTTGGCTGCTTCTTTTGCTGCCTCCTGTGCTTTGGCTTGCGCTTCAATCTGCTTAATCTGCATTCGACCCAAATCAACGTTTGTACAGTCCAATGCGTACGTCCTAATGAATCGGATGAGCTGCTGGTGGTGCTTGTCATGCAGCCACCGCTTATCGGCTTCTTCTTTGTGTATATGGTAGTAATTGAGCGTGCTTAAACAGTGCTCTGCAAATCCTTGGTCATTACCCCCACAGCCTAAATCTAAGCGGCATTCGTGTTGGTGCTCATTATCAAAGGTGACCGTCACTTTGGTTTTATCGTACCCGCCTAATGGATTGGTCTTGGCCACTTCTAACGCTTTGGCTTCAAAATCTGCAAAATCATACTCGGTGTCAGAATCAAAGGCTCTGGATTCTGACCAATGAACATAAACGGTGATGGGAAAAATAGGGGCTGAGACCTCAGCTCTTTCATCTTGAGGTTGGTGCTGTTGTGGGCTTACTGGTGTTTCAATGTTTTGACTGTTCATGGTGGATGCTCCTTTTTCGTTATAAAGCGGTAGCAGACAGCACACCGAGCATCGGTGTCTGTTTGAGTTGTTGGTTATCGAGATAGAACAAGCTCAAGCCTTGAGTACTTAGGCGTAGCTTGGTGGGGATAGCGTTAAGGCACTGGCCTACGAGGGTGAAACGCAGCGTCTGTTTCTGGATGAATGCTTGCTTGATGGTCGCAAGGTGTGGGAAGTAATTCATGTGCTCTGTAGGCAAGTCCACCTCAATGCACCTTAGCCACTGTCGATACGTACCACTCTCTTGGGTATCCATCTCACTCTGTTCAAACAGGGATTGATATTGCTGTTTGGTGCGTTCAGGCAACAGGCAAGCAAAGTAGCGAGTGGTGAGCGTTAAAATGAGGCTGTCGTATTGCGCAGTCACCCAAGGCAGGGGCGTGGTGCGTTTAAAACTGTCTTTGCCCTCCAGGCGCGTTTTTTCTGCATAACCTAAATCCGCGAGGATGTTTAACCATCGTCGAATCGTATCAGGGGACTTTCCTATTCCTAACGCCTCTGAGACATCACACACACTCTCTAAAGATTTGGGGTAACGAGTAGGAAGCTGAGCAAGCAGTAAAAAGACCGCTTCGATATTGGATGGTGGCATGGCTGTGCTCCTATAGAATGAAAAAAGCCACAACCGATTAGGCTGTGGCTTGAACTAACATTAAGAATGAATTGAGGCGCTTACTCCTCGTTGTAGCGCTCGTGAGTGATGAGCGGATGGTCATGAGTTGGACAGTCAGGTAACTCTGGTCTGTCTTCTTCCAACGCTTTATCTATCAGTGCGGCAGATGTGCCAATCGCAGTCGACACCGCAAAACCGGCTGCACTGATGGTGCCAATGGCCCCAAAAACAGGGGCGGCGGTAATGACGCCCGCGACACTGGCTGTGGCTGCGACAGCTTTACCAACGGTTACATACCAAGACATGGTGGTCTCCTTTTTTTGTTGAGTGAAAGTAAAAAGGCCATCTCAAAATGAGATGGCCTTATCGGGTGTTGCTATGATTAGAGTGGTTATTGTTAGGGTGAGTACGCTTTATCATTGAGGCCCCACCGTAATAAGGTCATAGGCGTCCATCGCCATGTACGCCAGAAAGTTATGCTCCCAAAGCTGATACAGCTCTTTTGCTGCACTGTCCTCTTTAATGGGTGCCCAGCCTTGCTGGTGGTGGGCAAACCATTCTCCTCGGCTGAAATCAAAATCGAGTCCTCGCTCTAATTCAGGGTAGTGATGACCGATATAAGCAAAGTCCGTGATGTAGCTGTAATGCCATGCGCCATCACTGTGTTTATTGAGACAAATTTCAACCGGATGAAAGCCGCCCTTTTCAGCGCTGTAACTGGCATCTCGAAAGTTGAAGATAATACCGTCAGCATCAATTAGTGAATCAGCAAGCTCATCATCTAACGTAAGCTGGTGTGCTAGCGTTGTCACAATAGAGTGTATCAGAGCATCAGAGACAGGGAGCAATGACGCTTTGATGTTGGTGGAAAGAAACCCTATTTGGCTTCGGATTAACAGTTGTTTAGACATAATGCGCCCTCCTACAGGCAGTAAGATAAGGTAATTTAAAATAGAACGGTTGAGTTCGAGCCAGAACGACTCATGATAAAGCGGTCATTGACCGAGGTGACTTAAGGGCTAGATGGCGTGCTTTTTCACTGCGCGGTAAGGCGGTGCAGAGCCATTGAGCCAGCACTTGCCTTGATAGCGAGTCACTAACTGTTGAAAGAGCCACATCTCAAACGCAGAGCTTGGCGCAATGGAGACATCAAAACCGTCTTCATCACCACGTGTTCGGTCTTGCCAAGTGGCCTTAAAATCCGACAGGTGCGTGTTCAACACACGATACGACTCTTGCTCCTTTTCATTTTGAGGGACACGTAACCAAACAGAAAGGCGCTGACAATGCGGCATCACTCGATAATCACGAGCCTGGTCTAATGTCTGACGTACAGCACGTATCCACCCTTCGGCTTTGGTATCACGTCCATTGAGTTTTAATCCACCCGATTCCGCTTGCGCGGACCAATCACAGCCGTATTTAACCAGCAGGCTATGTTGCGTATCGACGCCACAAAACTGCCAATCACGACACCGCTTATTGGTGTCTGGATCAAATAGATTACTGCAACCTATCAACATGTGAAGCATAATAAGGTCATCGCTTCTCAATAAGCATTGGTAACGCTCATACAGACGTTTCTTAAGCTGATGGTCACTCATGGCTGTCACGTCTTGATTCAAGCGCTCAGTAAAGAGCTGACGCACCTGCTGCTCGATGTCTTTCTCTGGCACGCGCAGTGCCAGTTGTTCATACACAATGTCATAAGACATGATGAATACTCTCCCTTTCAAAATAACAAAAACGGCCCATCAGAATGACAGGCCGTCTCAATAAAAACGATATCTTCCGCGTCATGTTTTCACCTTGGTAAACCTCACATCATCAAAATGTTCATCCATTAACTGACGACAAAACATCCGAGACCAACTGAGCAAGACATCCATGACTTCAGGCCTAGCGAGCTCACAGCCTTTGATGTCTGGCTGATAAAACCAGCCGCGTTTGAAGTTAAAGTACAACTCTGGTGTCACACTGCGGTGCGTGTCATCGGGATAAGCAAAGCTGGCGATAAACACCACACGCCACTGCTGGTCATGACGCTCTAAACGCACTTCAACAGGATGAGTGCCACGACGAGTTTGATAGTAAGGCGTATGACGAAAGCTCACGGAGAGCTTATCGACATTGATAGGTCTTGGGGCACTGTCCAGCGCCGCACTTAAACACTCAACCAATGAAGGTAATAAAGTCACCTCATTGTCATAGCAAGACACAACAGTATTCATCACAACCACCCTCGCTCGGCAAAAGAGACGCTTTCTTTGCCAATCACAATATGGTCCAGCACACGAACGTCAATTAACGCTAAGGCATCGACGAGACGGCGGGTAATCTTTCTATCAGCTTGAGATGGCTCAGCGACACCAGATGGGTGATTGTGTGAAAAGATAACCGCTGATGCATTATGCTTAAGCGCGGCTTTCACGACTTCACGGGGGTACACGGAGGCGGCATCCACCGTACCTTGAAACAGCTCATCAAAGGCTATCAGTTGATGTTGGTTATCCAGAAACATCACGGCAAACACTTCACGCTCATAATGCGCGAGTTTACAACCGAGAAACTGTTTAACGTTACTGGGGTTTGTGTAGGCATCACCGACTTCAAAGCTTTGAGCTAAGATATCGGCGGCTTTTTCGAGTACTTGCATGGCCGTAACAGGCGCAGGAAACTCATAGGTTGCAATGGGTAAATGGGTAGGCATAGGTCAATCCTCTTAGGTTACAGGCACAAAAAAGCCCGCAGCGCATAAGAGCGTTACGGGCGATTAAGAATAGAGATACACCTAGGTAATATAGCCCTGTTATTTTTTGATATCAGCTCATCGTTTCTTGGGAGCCTTTTTCTTCCACTTGTTTATTATGCATTAACTGTTGTCGCAAGACTGCAACTTGAATAACAGCTGGCACAGTCACTCTATAGGCCGCTCCACCAACATCAACCATTGTCCATAACCCGGTAATGGCCCACCCAATAGGACCGCTTAAAATTGCCATCGCTCTAACTAAAGTTGCATTAGCAGCCAGAGATAGACCACGCCCAATTAAAGCCTTTAATACTGTATTAGCTATAATTAAAGTGAGTTGGTAAGATTTAAAGCCACCGGCTCTAAAAATTGCTTGAAACCCACCCAGAAGCATTTCTTTGCTATAACTGGTTATGTCCTTAGCATGGTCCATACCAATAGACTCAGCTAGCTCCTTTAGCTCATCCGGTGACATTGCCTCTAAAGAATCTTCGAGAATCTTCATTAAAAGTTGTTGCTCTATCCTTTCTGCACTTGAGTTTGGATTAAAATTAACTTTTAATTTCCCACAAACATCAATTAAAACTTCTTTATATACAACCCCCTTACCACCACGGAAAAATGTAGCTATGGTATGTGCACCAAAACATTGAAGCTCTGCTGCTACCTCTTGCCAATACATTGAGTGCTGGGGAAAGTGGTTCTTATAAGACTCTGTCTGAGTAAGCTCTTCGGTTAAACGTGGTGCCCCATCCTTGTCATGTGTTAAACAGAACACAAGATCGTCAAAATCTTCAGAGCTGACTTCTGAAAAAAAACTCAAATCAGCATCATATCGATAAGCCATATTAAACTCCTATAGTCAATTACCGGATCTTGATCGGGAAAACTAACTCATTGAAAAAATCGTTAACTTGTAATGACAAATTAGAGTCATGCTCAATTTTCAAGCCACTTAATGGAGCATTACCAGTGCAATCGGTTTCTTCTGAAAAAGGTGAACCCTCATACCCATTGACTGGCGTTTTTTCAACGAGATAAGCGGTATATAATGCATTCTCTTCATTAAAATTTTTATTCGCTATATAACCGAGTTCAAAAAAAGTGCCCTCTTGAATACCGATCACATTACAAGATCCATCAACAATATAGCTCGCACCATAGCCAGGGCCTTCACTTTGATGATACCCATAAGCGCGAATTTGAAATAAGCCACCCAGCCCATCAAAAGAAACTAAAGCCGTCATTTCTGAGCCATCTTGTTCTAAAACAGTAAGGTTTGAGATCAATGTATCGTTTGCTTCGTAAACATGCTGCTTAATTTGAACTTCTTGTTCGTTAACCAATAGTTTTCCAGCTTCGCTTGATTTCAAAACAACGTTAGCTTGACTAGACCAAGCAACAAAACTTAATAACAAGGTGGGGATTAAGGTTGATTTCATTGATTACTCCAAAGTAATAGACGCATTAGTGGTTAGAATGATTGGCGCATTAGAGACCGTTAAGCTTACAGTGCTAATCGGCGTATCTAATGTACAACCTTGGTTTTCACATACATCGATAACGCTCTCAGTTGGAAGTACAGGACCAACTTCGCTTGCTTTATCATCACTGCACCCTATCAAGATGGTAGTGCAGAATATGAACACAATATTTTTCACAGCTTCACTCTCCTAATTAGCACAAGAGCACCCGTGTGGGTGCACATGCTGCGCTATATTACTTGTATCTTAGTTGCACCGCAACAGGTGCAGTATCATTTATGAGCAAAATAATATTTAAAAACATAACCGGTCGGAAAATTCGATATGTACGACTGAGTAAACACTTATCTCAACAAGACGTTGATCGTATGTGTAGTTTAAAAGGAATAGAGATGACAAGAAGTAAACTAGCGAAGGCCGAAGCTGGAATGATTAGAATAACCGATGAGATGCTAAGAGATCTCGCTGAAATACTTGACGTCGGTGTTAACGTATTTTTTGATGATATTGATGAATAGAGTCATCAAGATCACCTGATGACTCATGATGTTGTTAAGTAAGCAAAATACAAGATATATTGGCTGAACAGTCGATATGATCGCTCCACCACTGCATCATATCTCGTCGTTGCTCTACGTATTGACTGCGGTTGTACGCCGCTCTCACTTTATCCTTGTCCGCATGCGCTAATGCCGCTTCCACCAAATCTCCATTAAATTGAGGTTGTTCGTTCAATGTTGTACTGGCTAACGCTCTAAGCCCATGCGACACCAACTGTCCTTTGAACCCCATACGCTTAATGGCCATGTTAGCTGTCTCACTGCAACAGTGACGACTCGTATCTTTATAAGAAGCAAAGACATACTCGCTTACGCCGTGTCCTGTAATGCTTTTCATCTCTTCTAACAATGCTAAGGTTTGTGTCGTCAACGGCACAATATGATCGCGTTTTTTCTTCATTCTTATCGCAGGGATAGACCAAGTCTTGTTTATCCAATCAATCTCCTCCCAACGCGCCCCAGCGGCCTCACTAGGTCGAACCATGGTGTGAAGCTGCCACTCAATCAAACAGCGCGTGGTAAAGTGAATACGAGCGCGAGAAAGACTCTTCATAAACTCGGGTAACATTTCAGGCGGTAACGTCTTCATATTCTCAGATTGTGGCTTTCTGAAGGCTTCCTTAATATCCGTTAATCGATTGAATTCAATCCATCCACTGTTACGAGCAAACTTCATGATTTCATTTAATTTTTGACATAAACGTCGCAAAGCTTCTAGGTTGCCTTTGCGTTCTAAAGGCCTTAAGGTTTGGATAGCCAGTTGTGGAGAAAGCTCGGAGACAGGCACTTGGCCTAGAGAAGGGAAAATATGCAGCTCTAAAGAGCGCAGAATATCGTGAGAATGCTTTTGAGAAATACTCCCTTGTTTCACCAATAGCCATTCCTTAGCCACTTTCTCAAGCGTTGAGTTTAAACGTAATTGCTCTTGTGCAGATTGTTGATCTCGATGAGACTTAGGGTCTTTGCCCTGCTCTATCAATGAGCGAGCCTCACGCGTTCTTTCTCGCGCTATTTTTAAGGATGTGTTTGGGTAAGTACCCAGCGTCAGGTTGATACGCTTAGCGAGTACAGGGTGGGTATAGTTGAGAAGCCAGGTCTTAGTGCCGTTCGTTTTGACACGAAGGCGTAAACCGTTACCGTCAGACAAGATGTATTCCTTGCCTTTCGGTTTTACATTTTTGATTTGAGTTTCTGTCAGAGGTTTAACTTGTTTTGCCATGATGGTACACCGTTAAATTGAACACAGTGACAATGTACCCAATAGTGTACCGTCCAAACCACGTGACCCAGCAATGCCATTCGTCATAAAGCGACGCACAGAGCTAGATAACACGGGATTTCAGGCAAAAAAAAAGACGTCCTAAGACGTCTTTCTTCAATGGTTTGGCGGAGTGGACGGGACTCGAACCCGCGACCCCCGGCGTGACAGGCCGGTATTCTAACCAACTGAACTACCACTCCGCAGTGGTATCTTTAACTAAATAAAGTCTTAGCGTTGGTCGCTTTATTTAGTTTTGCCTTTAGATTTTTAAAAATCTAAAAACAAGGAAACAAGCCTGGCGATGTCCTACTCTCACATGGGGAAGCCCCACACTACCATCGGCGCTACTGCGTTTCACTTCTGAGTTCGGCATGGGATCAGGTGGGTCCGCAACGCTATGGTCGCCAAGCAAATTCTTAATTCGGAAAACTGATTATAAAAGTTCACTCACACATTCAATGTTCTATTTGAGTCCACAAAACCCCTTGGGTGTTGTATGGTTAAGCCTCACGGGCAATTAGTACAGGTTAGCTCAATGCCTCACAGCACTTACACACCCTGCCTATCAACGTTCTAGTCTTGAACAACCCTTTAGGGCACTTAAAGTGCCAGGGAAGACTCATCTCAGGGCTCGCTTCGCGCTTAGATGCTTTCAGCGCTTATCGATTCCGAACTTAGCTACCGGGCAATGCCACTGGCGTGACAACCCGAACACCAGAGGTTCGTCCACTCCGGTCCTCTCGTACTAGGAGCAGCCCCCTTCAATCTTCCAACGCCCACGGCAGATAGGGACCGAACTGTCTCACGACGTTCTAAACCCAGCTCGCGTACCACTTTAAATGGCGAACAGCCATACCCTTGGGACCGACTTCAGCCCCAGGATGTGATGAGCCGACATCGAGGTGCCAAACACCGCCGTCGATATGAACTCTTGGGCGGTATCAGCCTGTTATCCCCGGAGTACCTTTTATCCGTTGAGCGATGGCCCTTCCATTCAGAACCACCGGATCACTATGACCTGCTTTCGCACCTGCTCGAATTGTCATTCTCGCAGTCAAGCGGGCTTATGCCATTGCACTAACCACACGATGTCCAACCGTGTTTAGCCCACCTTCGTGCTCCTCCGTTACTCTTTGGGAGGAGACCGCCCCAGTCAAACTACCCACCAGGCACTGTCCGCAATCCCGATAAGGGACCAACGTTAGAACATCAAACGTACAAGGGTGGTATTTCAAGGTTGACTCCACTCCATCTAGCGACGAAGTTTCAAAGTCTCCCACCTATCCTACACATGTAGGTTCAATGTTCAGTGCCAAGCTGTAGTAAAGGTTCACGGGGTCTTTCCGTCTAGCCGCGGGTACACTGCATCTTCACAGCGATTTCAATTTCACTGAGTCTCGGGTGGAGACAGCGTGGCCATCATTACGCCATTCGTGCAGGTCGGAACTTACCCGACAAGGAATTTCGCTACCTTAGGACCGTTATAGTTACGGCCGCCGTTTACCGGGGCTTCGATCAAGAGCTTCGACCGAAGTCTAACCCCATCAATTAACCTTCCGGCACCGGGCAGGCGTCACACCGTATACGTCATCTTACGATTTTGCACAGTGCTGTGTTTTTAATAAACAGTTGCAGCCACCTGGTATCTGCGACTCCTAGTAGCTCCATCCGCAAGGGACTTCACCGCCAAGAGCGTACCTTCTCCCGAAGTTACGGTACCATTTTGCCTAGTTCCTTCACCCGAGTTCTCTCAAGCGCCTTGGTATTCTCTACCCGACCACCTGTGTCGGTTTGGGGTACGATTTCTTATAATCTGAAGCTTAGAGGCTTTTCCTGGAAGCATGGCATCAATGACTTCACCACCGTAGTGGCTCGACATCGTATCTCAGCGTTAAGAAAGTCCGGATTTACCTAAACTTTCCGCCTACGTACTTGAACCTGGACAACCGTCGCCAGGCCCACCTAGCCTTCTCCGTCCCCCCATCGCAATTATAAGAAGTACGGGAATATTAACCCGTTTCCCATCGACTACGCCTTTCGGCCTCGCCTTAGGGGTCGACTTACCCTGCCCCGATTAACGTTGGACAGGAACCCTTGGTCTTCCGGCGAGGGGGTTTTTCACCCCCTTTATCGTTACTCATGTCAGCATTCGCACTTCTGATACGTCCAGCAGCCCTTACAGACCACCTTCAACCGCTTACAGAACGCTCCCCTACCCCGCATACAAAGTATGCAGCCGCAGCTTCGGTGTATAGCTTAGCCCCGTTACATCTTCCGCGCAGGCCGACTCGACTAGTGAGCTATTACGCTTTCTTTAAATGATGGCTGCTTCTAAGCCAACATCCTAGCTGTCTAAGCCTTCCCACATCGTTTCCCACTTAGCTATACTTTGGGACCTTAGCTGGCGGTCTGGGTTGTTTCCCTCTCCACGACGGACGTTAGCACCCGCCGTGTGTCTCCCGGATAGTACTTACTGGTATTCGGAGTTTGCAAAGGGTTGGTAAGTCGGGATGACCCCCTAGCCTTAACAGTGCTCTACCCCCAGTAGTATTCGTCCGAGGCGCTACCTAAATAGCTTTCGGGGAGAACCAGCTATCTCCAGGTTTGATTGGCCTTTCACCCCTAGCCACAAGTCATCCGCTAATTTTTCAACATTAGTCGGTTCGGTCCTCCAGTTGATGTTACTCAACCTTCAACCTGCCCATGGCTAGATCACCTGGTTTCGGGTCTAATCCTAGCAACTGTACGCCCAGTTAAGACTCGGTTTCCCTACGGCTCCCCTAAACGGTTAACCTTGCTACTAAAATTAAGTCGCTGACCCATTATACAAAAGGTACGCAGTCACCCAACAAGTGGGCTCCTACTGCTTGTACGTACACGGTTTCAGGTTCTATTTCACTCCCCTCACAGGGGTTCTTTTCGCCTTTCCCTCACGGTACTGGTTCACTATCGGTCAGTCAGTAGTATTTAGCCTTGGAGGATGGTCCCCCCATATTCAGACAGGATATCACGTGTCCCGCCCTACTCGATTTCACTGATTATGATGTGTCGGTTACGGGGCTATCACCCTGTATCGCGAGACTTTCCAGACTCTTCACCTGCATCATTAAAAGCTTAAGGGCTACTCCAATTTCGCTCGCCGCTACTTTCGGAATCTCGGTTGATTTCTACTCCTCCGGGTACTTAGATGTTTCAGTTCCCCGGGTTTGCCTCGTTGTGCTATGTATTCACACAACGATACGTGCTTATGCACGTGGGTTTCCCCATTCAGAAATCCCAGACTCAAACGGTTATTACTACCTAATCTGGGCTTATCGCAAGTTATTACGTCTTTCATCGCCTCTGACTGCCAAGGCATCCACCGTGTACGCTTAGTCACTTAACCATACAACCCCAAGAGGTCTTATGTATGGCAAACAACCAAGGTGTAATTTGTCTCTCATTATTTGAATGAGCGAGAGACATCAGTTTGTCTCACTTTAAAAAGTGACATCAAACTGCGATTTTGCCGGACTCAAATATAAACAATCATGACGAGTCATGGTTGTTTCCAAGAACACTTGAATGTGTGTTGGTACCTAGTCTCTAAAAGAGAATAGGATTTGAGAACTTTTATTTGAACAACAACCAATCAAGTTGTTGTTCGTCAGCTTTCCAAATTGTTAAAGAGCAGATTCATTTCTTATGAAAGAAAAAAACCATTTTTAAAAACACTCAACTTTTTTCAAAGTAAATGCACTTAAAGATGGTGGAGCTATGCGGGATCGAACCGCAGACCTCCTGCGTGCAAGGCAGGCGCTCTCCCAGCTGAGCTATAGCCCCAAAAACTTAATGCTTTAAAGCCAACCCTTTTTGGGAAAAGAATTGGTGGGTCTGAGTGGACTTGAACCACCGACCTCCCGCTTATCAGGCGAGCGCTCTAACCAGCTGAGCTACAGACCCAGCATTAAACTCTTAACGTATTAAACATATCAATCTGTGTGGGTACTCATCGTGAAAATCATCGTATAAGGAGGTGATCCAGCCCCAGGTTCCCCTAGGGCTACCTTGTTACGACTTCACCCCAGTCATGAACCACAAAGTGGTGAGCGTCCTCCCCGAAAGGTTAAACTACCCACTTCTTTTGCAGCCCACTCCCATGGTGTGACGGGCGGTGTGTACAAGGCCCGGGAACGTATTCACCGTGACATTCTGATTCACGATTACTAGCGATTCCGACTTCATGGAGTCGAGTTGCAGACTCCAATCCGGACTACGACGCACTTTTTGGGATTCGCTCACTATCGCTAGCTTGCTGCCCTCTGTATGCGCCATTGTAGCACGTGTGTAGCCCTACTCGTAAGGGCCATGATGACTTGACGTCGTCCCCACCTTCCTCCGGTTTATCACCGGCAGTCTCCCTGGAGTTCCCACCATTACGTGCTGGCAAACAAGGATAAGGGTTGCGCTCGTTGCGGGACTTAACCCAACATTTCACAACACGAGCTGACGACAGCCATGCAGCACCTGTCTTAGAGCTCCCGAAGGCACACCTGCGTCTCCGCTGGCTTCTCTAGATGTCAAGAGTAGGTAAGGTTCTTCGCGTTGCATCGAATTAAACCACATGCTCCACCGCTTGTGCGGGCCCCCGTCAATTCATTTGAGTTTTAATCTTGCGACCGTACTCCCCAGGCGGTCTACTTAACGCGTTAGCTCCGAAAGCCACGGCTCAAGGCCACAACCTCCAAGTAGACATCGTTTACGGCGTGGACTACCAGGGTATCTAATCCTGTTTGCTCCCCACGCTTTCGCATCTGAGTGTCAGTATCTGTCCAGGGGGCCGCCTTCGCCACTGGTATTCCTTCAGATCTCTACGCATTTCACCGCTACACCTGAAATTCTACCCCCCTCTACAGTACTCTAGTCCAACAGTTTCAAATGCAGTTCCGAGGTTGAGCCCCGGGCTTTCACATCTGACTTATTGAACCACCTGCATGCGCTTTACGCCCAGTAATTCCGATTAACGCTCGCACCCTCCGTATTACCGCGGCTGCTGGCACGGAGTTAGCCGGTGCTTCTTCTGTCGCTAACGTCAAGAGATAAGCGTATTAAACTTACCCCCTTCCTCACGACTGAAAGTACTTTACAACCCGAAGGCCTTCTTCATACACGCGGCATGGCTGCATCAGGCTTTCGCCCATTGTGCAATATTCCCCACTGCTGCCTCCCGTAGGAGTCTGGACCGTGTCTCAGTTCCAGTGTGGCTGATCATCCTCTCAGACCAGCTAGGGATCGTCGCCTTGGTGAGCCATTACCTCACCAACTAGCTAATCCCACCTAGGCGTATCCAATAGCACAAGGCCCGAAGGTCCCCTGCTTTGCTCCAAAGAGATTATGCGGTATTAGCCATCGTTTCCAATGGTTATCCCCCTCTACTGGGCAACTTCCTAGGCATTACTCACCCGTCCGCCGCTCGTCAGCAAAGAAAGCAAGCTTTCTTTCTGTTACCGCTCGACTTGCATGTGTTAGGCCTGCCGCCAGCGTTCAATCTGAGCCATGATCAAACTCTTCAATTTAAGATTTTGATTCCCTAAATAAATAGGGCTCGGCTCAACGAATACTGACTTCAAAACTAGGATTTATCCGAAGATAAACCTGTAATTCTAAAGCTATTATCTTTCCAACAGAAAGATAATGAATTGACTGTGCTCTTTTTGGTTTTCACTTTAAAAAGTGAAATCAAACAGCTCAAGGCTGTACCAAATTGAATTGGTCACTCAGTTCATTGAAACCAAAGTTGTTTCCGAAGAAACTGTTTTTACCTAGGTAAAAACATATTGGATTATCATCAACGAGTGCCCACACAGATTGATAGGTTTAAATTGTTAAAGAGCGCCTAGCTTTCGTTCGTTACCGTTCGTTGCTAGGGGTGCGTATAATACGCTTTAAACTTTTGGAGTCAAGAGTTAATTTCGAACTCTTTATTTCTACCGAACACGCAATGTGATGTTTCTCTCATTCCGTGTCAGTGAGGCGGCATTATAGAGAGGATTAACTTTATGACAAGGCTTTTTTATAAAATAAATTCCGTTCGCCTAAAAAGCCACCAACCTCACTAATATTGAATAAAATTTCAACATTTGAGTCATGTCACATCATTATATTGGTAAAACTCAGCACATGTACGTAAGATTCATGTGTCTATTTTGTTAACGATAGACGTAACTCTCTCTTATTAATTGAAATGTAGTATTCAATATGAACTCTAATAAATCGATCTTAATGGTAGTCGCCGTTGCAGTTATTGGCTCTGTCATCCTTTATCTAGTAGATATTCCATCTATATTCGCCTTCCTTATCGGTGTTTGTGCTTCTGCTCTTATCTTTAAACCTTCTAACACTGGCACGGAAACTTCTGAAACTTCTTCTCCTTCAACACAAACTCTTTATGTAGGCAACTTACCTTATAAAGCAAATGAAGCACATGTTAGGGAACTTTTTTCTAAGCATGGTGAGGTTTTTGCTGTACGCCTAATGAAAGACAAGCGCACGGGTAAACGCCGAGGGTTTGGTTTTGTGGTTGTGGCATCAAGCGATGTTAATTCAACTATCGACGCACTCAACGACCAAGACTACATGCAACGTACTTTGAAAGTCAGAGTAGCAAACGATCCTAAACACCCTGAAAACGAAGACATTGGACAGGACTAAACCCTAGTTCTTTTAATGCAGTATTTAGTGCGCTTTCATCTAATGGCGGCGCACTACTCCAAACCTCTTGCTCACCTTCATAGCTATGTCCAGTTTCTACATTCAACAGTGACTTTAACCTTCTAGCGATGGCTTCTCCTGAATCCACTAAGATAACGCTATTGCCTAGCACTTGGGCTATTTCCTGCTTAATCAGAGGAAAGTGAGTGCAGCCTAGAACAGCCACATCGATATGCCCAATGAGTGGGGCAATGATTTGCGCCAGCGCCTCTAAATTGATTTCTTTTCCTCTGAGTTTTGTTTCTGCCATTTCCACCAGTAACGTGGAACCTAACATCTCAACACGAGTGTCACTTGAAAAGCTTCGAACAAGATCCTTTGTATATTCGCGAGTAATGGTTGCAGGTGTAGCAATAAGCCCTACTGCTTTTTTCGCCAATAAGGAGGCTGGTTTAATGGCCGGAACTACGCCAACGACGGGAATTACTAATTTTTGTCTTAATGCGGGTAGGACGATGGTGCTTGCAGTGTTGCAAGCGATAACAACCGCATCGACATGGTGGTTTTCTACAAAGTTCGATATCAGCGTGTCGACTCTCTCAATGAGTACCTCTTGAGTGAGTTCCCCATAGGGATAAGCCTCATTGTCAAAAAGATACGTACAATTTACTTGCGGCAAGAGAGTTTTGATTTCTTGATAGACAGATAGCCCGCCAACACCGGAATCAAAAATAAGGACTGCAGGATGGTTTTGATTCAACACACGATAGATTCCTAGATTCGAACCAGATGATCATACCTGCTCTTTCTGATTTGGCAATGCGATTGCGTTATACCTTTGATAACTGAATCGCTCATCGTGATCAATGTGTTGCAATTCGAGCTCAATTCTTCCGCTAAAGCAGGGCGCCTCTGTGACTAATGTATGGAACTCACCATTTTCACCGCAGGGATCGATGCCTTGAGGTAAATCTTCCAAAAACGTTTCGTTATAAATTCGCCCACAAAAATCTCGAGATAGACGCTCACCATCAATCATGATTAACGACGTTACTATGTTTCTTTGGATAATTTCTTGAGCCAGTGATTGAGATGATTCCCCCATTAATGGGAATACACACTCCCAACCAGTTGGTTCCATATAGCTTCTTCGGTATTCCGCAATCCCATTACAGAACATATCACCGAAGGCGACGGCCTCGAACGATAGTTTGGATTCTTTTAGGCCATCAATCACCGTGCTTTGGTAAATGTCGTTGCTAGGAAATACACAAGGAAGCTCGATAGTAATTAATGGCAAACCGATTAAGTCCGCCTGCATTTGGACAACTTCTAGAGGTGTTGCTTGGAACGGAACGTCATTGTTTACATGGGTAGTATACAAAGCAACAACTTGATACTCAGGATTTTCTAGTAGGCGCAATAAGGTGAGTGTTGAATCCTTACCGCTCGACCAGCTTATGACTACATTCTTTTTCATATGAGGTTATCCAGAAGTAAAAAACCGCCCGAAGGCGGCTTAAGCATTTAGAATTGATACGTTAAGTTTGCGAAGTATCTGCGTTCTGGGGCATTGTAACCCAAACTAGTTTGGTACTTCTCATTTGTTAAGTTATCAATACGACCACGGATCACTAGCTCTGATGAAATCCAATACCCTAGTGATACATCCCATAGACTGACGGACGGTAAAATATTTTCTGGGCTATACGTTTCATTAGGGTTACCCAACCTATCGCCTGTATAGGTATAAGTTAAATTCACATCGAAATCTTGGTAAGAAGCGTCCATCAACCACTTGTAATTTTGATCAGCACGCTTTGCCAATTTATTACCTTTTGAATCTTTATGGTCTTTAAATTCCGCGGTTACAGTATGATTAACGAACCATGTTTTAAAGCGACCGGTAATCTCTAGGCCTTGTAATTCAGCATCCACATTTTGTGGGTACCAAGGACTACCTTGATACCAAATAATAAGATTATCGACTTCATTATCGTATGCTGTTACGTCTAGGCTGAAGATATCGAAGTCGCCTGTGTATCCAATTTCTCGATTATTCGCTTCTTCCGGTTTCAAATCAGGGTTCGTTGTCAAATCAGAGTAACTCGGGGCTTTGAATGATGTACCAGCCGTCGCCCTAACAGAATGAGCAGACGTTAAATGGTAACGCGCTCCGATTGACCAAGTGGTGTGATTGTCATAGGTGTCATGTTTATCATTACGAACGCTACCTGCTAGGTGGAGATCACCAAAATTGATATCAGTAGAAGCATAAGCGCCCGTTGTATCCCTAGATTCTCCCGCTAGTTTATCTGGTGAACCGTAGGATAAAGCATCATCATTTAACTTTTCTCTTCGCCAATCAGCACCAGCGCCTACTGAAATATTTTCAGAAAAAACGTATTGATTTAAAAATTGTAGATTAGTGAGATCTATTGTCTTTTTACTACTCGCATTATCTTTCCCCTCAGTTTGAGAATAATCCAGACTTTCAATAGATTGCTGATTTGCTCTTAGTGTTGAATTTAAGCTGTGGCCTACATACGCTAACTCACCAGTCATGCTCAAATTTTCAGTGTAGCCATACTTTTTACCGAATGCGTCATACTCAGCTAGACTGTCGTACCAACGTACCGATGCTGTTCCGGTTAATTGTGCATTAATATCTTGAGAATAAGCAGCGAACAAATTTTGGCTTTCATAGCCATAATTCAAATCGGTTGCTGGATCCTTAATGTCATAACCATCCGTTTCTTCAAAGCCACCTGCTAACTTTAATGTACCGCCATGAGCAAACGTTCTGGTGGTAGCAAAGTTCGCTTCTTTTTGAGCGTCACTGCCTGCACCAATAGAAACTGTTGTCGATTCCGAAGTATCACCCGAAGCGGTAATAACGTTAATCACACCAGCAATAGCGTCTGACCCATAAAGCGCTCCACCAGAACCGCGAATAACTTCAACCCTTTCGATAATTCCTACAGGGATATGATTAAAACTAATGCCACCAGCAGCGGAATCGATTCGAACACCATCGATGAGAAAAAGAACCTGGTCACTGTTGTAACCTCTCATAAAGACTGAGGCATTATGGCCACGTCCACCATTTTGAGAAACCTCAATCCCTGGCACTCTTTTAAGAACATCGACTAAGGATTTAGCTTGAGTGACTTCAATTTCTTGTTTCGAAATCACGGTTGTCGATGCGATAACATCGCTTAGTGGCTGCTCAAAACGGTTTGCTGTCACAACCATGGTCTCATCGACTTGTTGTTCTGCGTAAGAAAAAGAGGCGTGCGTGGTTAGCGATGCTACAGCGATCGCTAGAATTGATTTGTTCATTATGTTGTTTGTCCTAAATCGCGAAAATCCTACCGAGCATTGATATCATTATCGAATGTACTTCTCGGCTACTGGCAGGTATTCGGACTTAAGAGCATGGTTTTCACCGCCTAGTACTCGACTTCCCATACTTTCTAGTACAGTGTCCTATGAGTCTTCGTTCTCTTTTACCGCTGCGCGTCAGTTCTGGATTTACACCAGATTCCCTTTTCAGCCATCTATACATCTAAATGGCACCAGTTCGGTGAGGATATTATGCGTCTATCTGAGTTTTGTCTAGATAAAGATAACCATAAGCTATAGTTTTATAGACTATAAACACCACAAGGTTCATTCATCACTGGACAAGTGGTTTAGATTGAATAAAATCTGCGCTCTTTCTTAGAATGCACCGTACCGATAAAGGCAATACCATGGCGAGTCTTGATGTAAACCCTGAGCACTATCAACAACAATTGGCCGAAAAGACAGAGCGTCTTACCCAAATGTTTGCACCGTATAATGTGCCTGATCTGGAAGTGTTTGAATCACCGGATCAACACTACCGTATGCGCGCAGAGTTTCGTGTTTGGCACCAAGGTGAAGACATGTACTACGTGATGTTCAATCAAGAAACCAAGGAAAAATATCGCGTTGATCAATTTCCCGCAGCCAGTCGCTTAATCAATGATTTAATGCCTTTGCTTATTGATGCCATGAAAGGGAATGAAGCGCTTCGTCATAAATTATTTCAGGTGGACTTTCTTTCAACACTCAGCGGTGAAATTTTGGTTTCACTGCTCTACCACCGTCAACTCGATGATGCTTGGACAGAGCAAGCAAAAGCACTAAAGCAACGTTTAAATGATGAAGGGTTCAATCTCAATTTAATCGGTCGTGCCCGGAAAATGAAAATCGTACTGGATCGCGATTATGTTATCGAGAAACTCGATGTGAACGGCCAAAGTTATATCTACCAACAGGTTGAAAACAGCTTCACTCAACCTAACGGAAAGGTCGCTGAGAAAATGTTGGAATGGGCGACAGACTGCACCCAAGACAGTCATGGCGATCTTCTCGAGCTTTATTGTGGTAACGGTAACTTCTCACTGGCTCTTGCTAAAAACTTTGAGCGTGTTCTTGCAACCGAGCTTGCTATGCCTTCGGTTGTCTCTGCTCAATACAACATTGCTGCAAATGACATCGATAATGTGCAAATCATTCGCATGTCAGCCGAAGATTTTACAGAAGCTATGCAAGGTAAACGTGAATTTCGTCGTTTGAAACAAGCCAATGTCGATCTCAGCAGCTATAACTGCAACACGATTTTCGTTGATCCGCCTCGTTCAGGGATGGATGTTGATACGTGTAAAATGGTGCAAGGCTACGAGCGAATTCTTTATATCTCATGCAACCCAGACACCTTAAAAGAAAATCTCGATATTCTTAGCCAAACACATAACGTGACGCGTTTTGCTCTGTTCGACCAGTTTCCTTACACCCACCACATGGAAGCAGGAGCCCTATTGGAACTTAAAGATCAATGAGTTATATGCCATCAGATAAGGTAAATAACTCTACTGGGTACGGCTCTGGGTACGGGAACAAAAATTTTCATCACTACACTGCTGAGACTAGAGCTTACCCACCTGAAAATTCTTCATCAGCTTTTCATCAATGCAACTACGTAAAAACTGATTCATAGGTTGCATATTGTTCGTTGTGTAGAAGTCCAACATCAATGTGTTGAACTCTTGTTGCCTTTTAGCTGGGACGTTAATGATCGGATAGCCTTTGCTTAATAAAATTCCATTCATCATAAAGCGCCCCGTTCGCTTATTCACATCCCAAAAGAATTGGTTTCTAGCCATTTGTAAGAAAGCCGTGATAGCTCTATCGTAAACATCGAGTTGTTCGGAAACATTAGCTTCTATTTCTAACCATTTTTCATCTAACTCACTTGGAGCTGGTGGTTCATACTCTGAGCCTGTAATAGATACATACCCTGTACGAAATTTACCCCATTCCAACGCCTCCTCTTCCGCTGCAATAGAATGAAGCGACAAAGCAGTTTCTTTGGTAAACGAAAAACTGCCATTATTAACTAACTCGAAAATACACTGCCAAGTCTTGGCTTGATTTTGAGCCATGTTTTGATCGCTGATCCTATGTCCACCAACCGTTACCCCATCAAGTATGGTTTGCACTTCCGGTAACGTCATAGCAACGCCTTCGAGATTAACAGCGTTATACACCAAAGAAGGGACATCACGTTTTGCTAGCTGCTTTGCAAGAGGTATATTGGGAGTCATTCTCCACTTAGTATCAGTACACATAGCTTTTCTATTTGTTATTGAGTCAGAACCCTGATTATACATTGATTACTCCGACTTAGTTAGCAACTAGGTTTATGAGTAGAACCGATTAACGTTTAGCTAGACGGCTAGCATACTGCCACATATAGCCAACAAGAACTTTACGAGTAATATTGACGCTTAGCGTGAGATATCAGAGCAAGAGGGATGCTCGTCGTTGCTTTCTGTGCTTGATTACGAGAATAACAGAGCTTTACACCCTCTGGCTCATCAAGGTTTAAGTGAATAGGCCAAATGACTTCTGTCAAAGGAGTGCTGTTCGTTTCTGTCTGATAAGTAATTTCTAACCATTGCTCGGTATATAAAGCACCAAGAATACTATCAAGCTCTGGCGTCATTGCCTGCTTGGACCAATGGTGAGCACTTTTCTGATCGACGGGTAGTTTATTTAACCAACGCTTATCTCGATTCCCATCATGCAGCTTTTCAAACTGATCAAGATAAGGAGAAATCGCTTCAAGGAAACGACTTCTTACTTTGTCTGGTAAATAATGAAGAAGCATGTTCGAGGATAGATGTGCAATAAGAGCCGCATGGGGAAAGCCTTCTAGATAATTAGCACGATATCGCACAGCATGAGAGGTTCCCACCGTCAGAACCTCAATACCCAGTAACTCTTGTAAACGCCTATTCTTTAAGATCCGCCTAACGGAGTGATAACTCGCAGATGTACCACGAGAGATGACAGCATCAGCAAGAGCTTGGTAGCCTAATGGTTGAGATGTGTGCTTGGGAATGACATCACAAAGAGTCAGTAATAGCTCCATCGTTTTGATTGGGTGTTTATCAGCCAAAGAAGTGCCATTTTCTATTTCAAAGATGGCTTCCCAGAGTAATGACTGACTTTGCACATTATGCAAAGTTGGTTTTTTACGACGGATGAGATGATTAATCGTGATGTTAATCACAACTTAAACCTTTAACGTCAGTGTTTGCAAATAGTGCAAAGCCAATATGTAGCCTGCTTACTTTTAATTTAGGTGTAAGAGGTTCCAATGAAAAGGTCAGGTTTATGGATAACTTTATCTTTATTTATCCTACCAACCGCAAACGCATCAATTAAGAGTGATATTGAGCAGCAGTGGCGAGTAGCTAATGAAGTCGTTAATGATGAAAGCATAAAAGTAACGATACAAGCGGCTGATTTTAACGATGACGGCGTCTTAGATTACGCAGCTTACAGTTCGTACTTTTGCGGTAGTCAAGGATGTATTTATGACATTTATTCAAAGATTAATGGGCAGTATTGCCAAGTAGGAAAATATGACCTTGATATTGCTCTATTTGAATATCAAGGGGAGTTTACACAATGCAGCGACAACTTTCTCTCAGTAGCGAATAAAAATCGTTCCCCTCAAGAGCCTAAAGCAACGGACAACCAACAAACTCACACTTCTGAAGCGGATACTACGTATCGCAATACAGGTTTAGTTTCAATCTCTCTAAAAACGACTTATGCAAGAGATATTACTCTTCGCCAAGTTCCAATCCCGACTCTGATTATTCAAGCTGTGACTGATTCCGTTACTTTGCAAGGAGTCACTATCAATAGAGGACACTGTCCAACAATGAGTAAAACACTGGATGGTAGGCCACTTAGCTTCTTCCCTAGCTCACTGCAATTTGGCCAAAAGAAAGCAGTGGGGTTGTAGTGGTCAACTAAAATTGGCCACGGTTTTAGAGCTTTCCCAATATAATCGTTCTGATTCATTGGGAGTCAGACCACCGTTATACTGATGTGGCCTGAGTTGGCAGTAATATCCGATAATGTAGCGAGTGATCTCTTGTTGAGCCTCAAAAAAGCTACGATAACCCACTGTTGGCACCCATTCCGTTTTCAGGCTTCTAAAGAAGCGCTCCATTGGCGCATTATCCCAGCAGTTTCCTCGGCGAGATAAACTCTGTTTTATTTGAAAGCGCCACAGTAATTGGCGGTATTTACGACTTGTATAGTGACTACCTTGATCGCTATGGAACATGACACCTTTTGGCTTGCCGCGAGACTCATAAGCCATCGACAAAGCTTTGCCTGTTAACCGACTATCAGGTGATAAAGACATCGACCAACCAATCACTCTACGAGCAAAAAGATCGATAACGACCGCTAAATACATCCACCGATTACCCGTCCAAATATACGTAACATCGCCAACCCAGACTTCATTTGGGGCGGTAACAGCAAACTGACGACCTAAGTGATTTGGAACTTCAATATGCTCTTGTGAAGCCTTTCTGTAACGATGCTTTGGCTCTTGGCAACTCACTAAACCAAGAGTTCTCATCAGTTTTGTCGCTCGGTAACGACTCAGCTTTACGCCCTGGGTTGTAACTATATCTGCAATGGTTCTTGCTCCCGCAGAGCCATTGCTTGCAGTGTGCGCCTCACTAACCAAGCTGCGAAGTTTTACTATTTCAACATTAATTACCGTTGGGCGTTTAAGCCAATAGTTAAAACTGCTTCGATGAACATTGAAGACTTCGCATAATGTTTTTACGCTGTAGCTCTGCTTGAGTTTCTTGATGATCAAGAATTGTTCAGTGAGTCCGACATCAACAGAGCTGTGGCTTTTTTTAGTATTTCATTATGCTCTTCAAGGCGAGCCAACTTCTTTTTCAATTCCCGAATTTCTATTTGCTCAGGGGTCATAGGAGAGGCTTTCGGTGTTTTCCCTTGGCGCTCTCCTCTAAGTTGGCGAACCCATTTATCCATCGTGGATTTACCCACATTCATGGCTTGGGCTGCTTCATGCACTGAGTAATTTTGATCTAGGACTAACTGCGCTGCTTCTAACTTAAATTCTGCGCTAAATAGTCGTCTTGTACGTTTTGTCATAGTGTCACCTGTTAACTTATGAGGTGATGATATCACCTCTAACTAAGTGACCAAATTCACTATGCCACTACAGGTTTCGATGCTCAATTGAGGACGTATTAGAAGTAAAGGTTCATACCAATCTTGGTAATGAATATTTTTCTACTTCTAATTAACAGAGAGGGAATCAGACGATTATGAATTACTTAGCTATTATTGTTCTTGTCATATTCATGTTGCTAACCGCAGCTTTTGACTTTTTGATATACGTTGTATTTTCGGTAGGATATTTCATACAAGATACTTGGATGTGGGGCTGCTCTTTTTTTCGGTTCTTGGAGTCATCTATGGGAAAAGTCACGGAAGAACATTCAGTTTATGCGTGGCCTTAATTATCGCTTCTGTCACTCTATGGCATGAATTTTATGTTACTGACGAAGAAAAACAACAAACGATTTCCGTTGCTCAAGAGTTAGGTGCAATGTACAAGCAGATGGGCGCAACAGTGGATATCAACGGCTCAAAATTGACAAACGCTTTTACCTTTCCGTTACCCAAACGCATGTTACTTTCAGATATAGATCAAGTTGAAAGTAGCTTAGATGATACTATCGAACGCGTGCTTGGTCCTAAGTTTAGAAACTTCCGTGCTTATCGTGAACTTGAATTGGCATTTGAAGAATTTTTAGATCATGGGGGTGAAATCGAGACGATAATTAAAGACTCAAAGGGAGAGGGGGTTTTTAGAATTCAGGTGGATGGGTTCCAAGACTACAGCCTAACGGTTATCACTCAAAAATAAAGCACCATATCAAAAAATAACAGGTCTATATTACCTAGGTGTATCTCTATTCTTAATCGCCCGTAACGCTCTTATGCGCTGCGGGCTTTTTTGTGCCTGTAACCTAAGAGGATTGACCTATGCCTACCCACTTACCCATTGCAACCTATGAGTTTCCTGCGCCTGTTACGGCCATGCAAGTACTCGAAAAAGCCGCCGATATCTTAGCTCAAAGCTTTGAAGTCGGTGATGCCTACACAAACCCCAGTAACGTTAAACAGTTTCTCGGTTGTAAACTCGCGCATTATGAGCGTGAAGTGTTTGCCGTGATGTTTCTGGATAACCAACATCAACTGATAGCCTTTGATGAGCTGTTTCAAGGTACGGTGGATGCCGCCTCCGTGTACCCCCGTGAAGTCGTGAAAGCCGCGCTTAAGCATAATGCATCAGCGGTTATCTTTTCACACAATCACCCATCTGGTGTCGCTGAGCCATCTCAAGCTGATAGAAAGATTACCCGCCGTCTCGTCGATGCCTTAGCGTTAATTGACGTTCGTGTGCTGGACCATATTGTGATTGGCAAAGAAAGCGTCTCTTTTGCCGAGCGAGGGTGGTTGTGATGAATACTGTTGTGTCTTGCTATGACAATGAGGTGACTTTATTACCTTCATTGGTTGAGTGTTTAAGTGCGGCGCTGGACAGTGCCCCAAGACCTATCAATGTCGATAAGCTCTCCGTGAGCTTTCGTCATACGCCTTACTATCAAACTCGTCGTGGCACTCATCCTGTTGAAGTGCGTTTAGAGCGTCATGACCAGCAGTGGCGTGTGGTGTTTATCGCCAGCTTTGCTTATCCCGATGACACGCACCGCAGTGTGACACCAGAGTTGTACTTTAACTTCAAACGCGGCTGGTTTTATCAGCCAGACATCAAAGGCTGTGAGCTCGCTAGGCCTGAAGTCATGGATGTCTTGCTCAGTTGGTCTCGGATGTTTTGTCGTCAGTTAATGGATGAACATTTTGATGATGTGAGGTTTACCAAGGTGAAAACATGACGCGGAAGATATCGTTTTTATTGAGACGGCCTGTCATTCTGATGGGCCGTTTTTGTTATTTTGAAAGGGAGAGTATTCATCATGTCTTATGACATTGTGTATGAACAACTGGCACTGCGCGTGCCAGAGAAAGACATCGAGCAGCAGGTGCGTCAGCTCTTTACTGAGCGCTTGAATCAAGACGTGACAGCCATGAGTGACCATCAGCTTAAGAAACGTCTGTATGAGCGTTACCAATGCTTATTGAGAAGCGATGACCTTATTATGCTTCACATGTTGATAGGTTGCAGTAATCTATTTGATCCAGACACCAATAAGCGGTGTCGTGATTGGCAGTTTTGTGGCGTCGATACGCAACATAGCCTGCTGGTTAAATACGGCTGTGATTGGTCCGCGCAAGCGGAATCGGGTGGATTAAAACTCAATGGACGTGATACCAAAGCCGAAGGGTGGATACGTGCTGTACGTCAGACATTAGACCAGGCTCGTGATTATCGAGTGATGCCGCATTGTCAGCGCCTTTCTGTTTGGTTACGTGTCCCTCAAAATGAAAAGGAGCAAGAGTCGTATCGTGTGTTGAACACGCACCTGTCGGATTTTAAGGCCACTTGGCAAGACCGAACACGTGGTGATGAAGACGGTTTTGATGTCTCCATTGCGCCAAGCTCTGCGTTTGAGATGTGGCTCTTTCAACAGTTAGTGACTCGCTATCAAGGCAAGTGCTGGCTCAATGGCTCTGCACCGCCTTACCGCGCAGTGAAAAAGCACGCCATCTAGCCCTTAAGTCACCTCGGTCAATGACCGCTTTATCATGAGTCGTTCTGGCTCGAACTCAACCGTTCTATTTTAAATTACCTTATCTTACTGCCTGTAGGAGGGCGCATTATGTCTAAACAACTGTTAATCCGAAGCCAAATAGGGTTTCTTTCCACCAACATCAAAGCGTCATTGCTCCCTGTCTCTGATGCTCTGATACACTCTATTGTGACAACGCTAGCACACCAGCTTACGTTAGATGATGAGCTTGCTGATTCACTAATTGATGCTGACGGTATTATCTTCAACTTTCGAGATGCCAGTTACAGCGCTGAAAAGGGCGGCTTTCATCCGGTTGAAATTTGTCTCAATAAACACAGTGATGGCGCATGGCATTACAGCTACATCACGGACTTTGCTTATATCGGTCATCACTACCCTGAATTAGAGCGAGGACTCGATTTTGATTTCAGCCGAGGAGAATGGTTTGCCCACCACCAGCAAGGCTGGGCACCCATTAAAGAGGACAGTGCAGCAAAAGAGCTGTATCAGCTTTGGGAGCATAACTTTCTGGCGTACATGGCGATGGACGCCTATGACCTTATTACGGTGGGGCCTCAATGATAAAGCGTACTCACCCTAACAATAACCACTCTAATCATAGCAACACCCGATAAGGCCATCTCATTTTGAGATGGCCTTTTTACTTTCACTCAACAAAAAAAGGAGACCACCATGTCTTGGTATGTAACCGTTGGTAAAGCTGTCGCAGCCACAGCCAGTGTCGCGGGCGTCATTACCGCCGCCCCTGTTTTTGGGGCCATTGGCACCATCAGTGCAGCCGGTTTTGCGGTGTCGACTGCGATTGGCACATCTGCCGCACTGATAGATAAAGCGTTGGAAGAAGACAGACCAGAGTTACCTGACTGTCCAACTCATGACCATCCGCTCATCACTCACGAGCGCTACAACGAGGAGTAAGCGCCTCAATTCATTCTTAATGTTAGTTCAAGCCACAGCCTAATCGGTTGTGGCTTTTTTCATTCTATAGGAGCACAGCCATGCCACCATCCAATATCGAAGCGGTCTTTTTACTGCTTGCTCAGCTTCCTACTCGTTACCCCAAATCTTTAGAGAGTGTGTGTGATGTCTCAGAGGCGTTAGGAATAGGAAAGTCCCCTGATACGATTCGACGATGGTTAAACATCCTCGCGGATTTAGGTTATGCAGAAAAAACGCGCCTGGAGGGCAAAGACAGTTTTAAACGCACCACGCCCCTGCCTTGGGTGACTGCGCAATACGACAGCCTCATTTTAACGCTCACCACTCGCTACTTTGCTTGCCTGTTGCCTGAACGCACCAAACAGCAATATCAATCCCTGTTTGAACAGAGTGAGATGGATACCCAAGAGAGTGGTACGTATCGACAGTGGCTAAGGTGCATTGAGGTGGACTTGCCTACAGAGCACATGAATTACTTCCCACACCTTGCGACCATCAAGCAAGCATTCATCCAGAAACAGACGCTGCGTTTCACCCTCGTAGGCCAGTGCCTTAACGCTATCCCCACCAAGCTACGCCTAAGTACTCAAGGCTTGAGCTTGTTCTATCTCGATAACCAACAACTCAAACAGACACCGATGCTCGGTGTGCTGTCTGCTACCGCTTTATAACGAAAAAGGAGCATCCACCATGAACAGTCAAAACATTGAAACACCAGTAAGCCCACAACAGCACCAACCTCAAGATGAAAGAGCTGAGGTCTCAGCCCCTATTTTTCCCATCACCGTTTATGTTCATTGGTCAGAATCCAGAGCCTTTGATTCTGACACCGAGTATGATTTTGCAGATTTTGAAGCCAAAGCGTTAGAAGTGGCCAAGACCAATCCATTAGGCGGGTACGATAAAACCAAAGTGACGGTCACCTTTGATAATGAGCACCAACACGAATGCCGCTTAGATTTAGGCTGTGGGGGTAATGACCAAGGATTTGCAGAGCACTGTTTAAGCACGCTCAATTACTACCATATACACAAAGAAGAAGCCGATAAGCGGTGGCTGCATGACAAGCACCACCAGCAGCTCATCCGATTCATTAGGACGTACGCATTGGACTGTACAAACGTTGATTTGGGTCGAATGCAGATTAAGCAGATTGAAGCGCAAGCCAAAGCACAGGAGGCAGCAAAAGAAGCAGCCAAACAACAGGAGCGGGAAGAAGCATGGCGCGAGCACCAACAAGCGGAGGAGGCGTTCCAAGAGGCTCTGGAAGTACCGATATGGGCTAAAGGTGTGATTGTGGCGACACTCACCGACTATGATGCAGAAATCAGTGAGCCGTATGCGGGTGAGTTTCATACCAAAACGTTAAAGACCATCATACTGGCATGGTCGAAGCACAACAGACATCTGTTTTCGGAAATGCGTAAAGCGAGCCTCAATCATCCAGAGACGGCCTTTCTGAATGACAAAGAGAAAAGTGTGGAGCATCGAGAGCGGTTTTCAATGGGAGAAGGCTACTATCTGACCGACACTAAGTATTTACGCTATGGCTGGAAGATAAAGAAAATCAGCTTTTATCGAACAGAAAACAAGGCGCGATACGTGCCATTAGGTGAGCTGGCGATACCTGAATAAAAAAGAGAGGCGATCAATTCGCCTCTCTTTAGGTAGTATGATTTTTTTGCTCGCAGTTATCTACGACAGAGTCGCTTGATGCTTACCTCTAGCAGCAAGACGTTACCAATGATTTTTGGACAATCATTGGTAAGAGTACAAACTCAAATTTGTTCATTTTGGATGATTTTTTACCTCGAAGGCATGACTATTCGATTCTGTATAAAAACCATTTTTGAATATATATTCAAAAAGCAAGGGGGGGGGAGCCTTGCCTTTCTCATTATTTATACCATCCGTCTGCGAGTACCTCAGCTTGTTCAAGAACAAGCTTAATCGCCTCTTCTGCCGCATCGGGTGGATACTTCCATCGACGCAGCAGTCGACGCACAAGGTTTCGCATACGCGCTCGTACGCTTTCTCGCTTCTGCCAGTCAACTGTGGCTGACTTACGAAGTTGTTTGGTTAGTTCAATTGCCAAATTACGTAAAGCATCATCACCAAGCTCACGAACTGAAGACTCGTTTTCAACCAGAGCACGGTAGAAAGCGATTTCATCAACGGAAAGCTTTAACTTATCCAGAAGCTCTGAATCCTCTTGCATTTCCTTTGCCCACTGGATCAACTCTTCAATAACCTGAGCTGTTTCAATACTGCGGTTATGGTATTTTTGCAGCGTCGACATAATACGTTCAGAGTATTTCTTCTCCTGTACGACGTCGTTCTTCATGCGAGATTTAACCTCATCACGAAGCAGCTTTTCAAGAAGTTCAACAGCTAAGTTCTTTTCCTTCATGCTCTTAACATCTTCTAAGAACTCTTCAGAAAGCAAACCAATGTTAGGTTTATCTAGACCAACCATTGAAAAAATATCATCAACGCCATCCGCGATGACCGCGTTATCGAGAATGTGTTTTAGAGCGGAGTTTCGCTCTTCATCTGAGCGTTTTTTGTCAACTGTCGTGTGCTTAAGAAATGCAGCTTTAATCGCCGAGTAAAATGCTATTTCATTTTTATAGCCGCGAGTCTCATCCATGGTATTACACAACGAATAAGCTTTACCTAATGCAGCCATAACATCAAGAAAACGGCGCTTACCATCACGAACCTCTTTGCCATTGCTATCGGTATGTGACAACCCGGATAAGTGACCTGCGGCGCCTGGAAGTAATCGTAGTGCGTCTGTTTCAAAATCAGGGCGATAGTTAAAGACATAGCCATCTACCGGCGTAGCAAACATCCCTCGAATAATATCAACCTTCTCCATCAATACTGCAAATGCTTCTGCTGTATCGACTGTTGGCTGCCCCTTACCTTGACTGTTGGTATAGGTCTTTAGTGCATTTTTAAGTTCATTAGCGATACCTATATAATCGACAACCAAACCACCGGGCTTGTCTTTAAATACACGGTTAACACGAGCAATCGCCTGCATCAGGTTGTGCCCTTTCATTGGTTTATCGATGTACATGGTATGGCAACAAGGTGCATCGAATCCTGTTAGCCACATATCTCGAACGATAACGAGTTGAAGCTCATCGTCAGTATCTTTGTAGCGCTTCTCGAATAGTTTTTTGGTTTTCTTATCGTGAATATGAGGCTGCATCTTCTCTTTGTCTGATGCAGAGCCAGTCATCACAATTTTAATTGCACCTTTATCGGTATCTGGGTGATGCCAATCAGGCTTAATCGCCACAATAGCATTGTAGAGATCGACACAGATTTCTCGGCTCATCGCTACAATCATGGCTTTACCGGGAAATGTCGATGTTCGAGTAGTGAAGTGCTCAACCAGATCTTTTGCAACTTGTTCAATGCGAGGCTCAGCGCCTACCAACTTTTCTAATGTTGCCCATTCTGATTTTACTTTTTCACGATCTGCCGTTTCTTCATCTTCACCGATTTCATCTTCAACTTTATCGTTAAGCTGCTCAATTTCATCTTGGTTAATATCAAGCTTAGCGAGGCGAGATTCGTAGTAGATAGGCACCGTGGCACCATCATCAACGGCATCTTGAATATCGTAGATAGAGACGTACTCACCAAAAACACCACGGGTGTCTTTGTCATCCATTGCGATAGGCGTGCCTGTAAAGCCAATGAACGAAGCATTAGGCAATGCGTCACGCATATACTTGGAATATCCATAGACGTACTTGTGACCCGTTACAGTGCCGTTTTTGTCCTTCACTTCAACCATCTTCGATTTATTGCCATACTGGCTACGGTGGGCTTCATCAGAAACCACCACGATATTACTTCGCTCAGATAGTCGAGGATGCTCTGTCTCTTCATCTAATAAAGCGAACTTTTGAATCGTCGTGAATATGATGCCGCCAGATTGGCGATTGAAAAGCAGTTCACGTAATGCATCACGGTCATCCGCTTGTTGAGGTATTTGCTTTAACGTTTCTTGTGCCATCCCAAAGGTGTTGTAAAGCTGACCGTCGAGATCATTTCGGTCAGTGACCACCACGATTGTCGGATTATTCATTGAGGCTTGCTGTAACAACTTACTCGCGTAGCAAACCATAGAGATACTTTTACCACTCCCTTGCGTATGCCAAACAACCCCTGCCTTACCACTGCCTTGCTTGATCTTTTCTAGCGCTGGAATTGTACTCTCTAGGAAGTTACCTGAGGTATTAGCAGCACGAACCGTCGCCTCAACCGCCGCTCTCACCGCGTGGAACTGGTGATAGCCCGCAATCTTCTTGATAATTTTGTCGTTGTCGGTTTCAAACAACACAAAATAACGAATGTAATCGAGCAATAAATCTTGCTTGAAAAAGCCACGAACCATGGTTTCTAATTGAAACTCTAACAGCGGTCTATCGTCTTCTGTGGCGACGGTTTTCCAAGGTAAGAATCGCTCCTTATTTGCCGTTAATGAACCAACGCGTGCCGTCCAACCATCGCTGACAATTAACGCTTCATTGAAAACAAACAGATCTGAGATTTCGTCTTTGTAGGTTTGAAGCTGATTAAACGCATTCCAAATATCGGCATGTTCATCTGCTGGGTTTTTTAGCTCGATGACTGAGATTGGTAGCCCGTTAATGAACACAACAACATCAGGTCGACGATTGCCTTTAGTACCTGTAATCGTAAACTGATTCACGATAAGGAATTCATTGTTATCAGGCGTTGTAAAATCCATTAGCTGAGCATGAGTATGCTTCGTTTTCGATTCACCATCTTCAACAGCCGTGTATTCAACAGGCACCCCTTCAATCACAAACTTGTGGAAGCCTCGGTTGTTTTTAATAAGAATGGGCGTGTCGGGGGAAGATACCGTATTAACCACATCATTCAGAGCTTCAATAGGCAGCTCGGGGTTAATAATTTCTAACTGATTTAATAGGCGCTGCTTTAAAACGACTTGGTGGTAATCGTCACGCTCTGGAGAGTCACCATCAGGCGCGATGTCGTAGCCACTTTTATAGAGGTAACCTTGATCAGTAAACCAATTAATACACTGTTGCTCTAACTGGTCTTCAGTAATCATAAAGACTCCTCATAGATATGGTGCATCTCTTTGCAAAAAGCCACAAAAGAATTCGTGTTGATTAATGCTTTCTGAAGCTCTTTCATTTGTGTAAAAAACGTTTCGCTCTGCTGTTCAGGCGTTGATGCATGACCAATAAAATCAGAAAGGCTGCGATAAATGATGAGTGGGTGCCACGGGTTCTCGTTATTATTCTGAGTGACTCTGTCACTTAATTTCCAACCATTTGGCAAACAGATTTCATTAACTAGCTTTTCATATAGCCCTCTAGAATTTAACTTAGAATGCAGTGGGTCATCTATATCAACTATGAGAGCTGCTAATGGTTCATTAGGCATTATATCTTCAACACAATGATCTGCACTGTCTATTAAAAAACCACAGAATAGACCGGGAGCCCAGCCCCCTTCATCATACTCTTGAGTTACATTGTTAAACTCTAATCCAATGCGTCCCCAAGTGTCATATTTTCCGCATCGTTCACTCACACCTACCTTGCGTTGGTAAACCTCTTTATTGTATGAAACATCGCCTTCTAATTGTTGAATGGGCCACTTTTTATGTATGGCTCTTTTAGCTATATTATTGAGCTGTTCGTCAATTTTTTTTGCATCATTATAATATGCAATAGAAAGAGGGTTAATTGGAGTTATGTCAACTAAACGATTCACTTTTAATAAATGAATAAACTCTTCACGTATCCATAAATCTTTGTCATTACCACCCTCTACGCTTTCAATTATTTCTGCAATTTGATACCAACATAAGGCTAAATCTGGGTTCTGCTTATGTTGGCCTACATGTCCTGTAATCAGCACGATTACAAATGCTTTCCCTAATTTTTCTTCAGCGTATTTACGATAATTATCAAGCTGCTTATCAGAAAGTTTAGTCCAAACTTTATGTTCAAAAATAATGCTGAATGTTCTATCTGAAGAGTCCCAGCACATATCTGGAAACGTACCATTAAAATTAACTTGGGTATCAATATGCCTTGAATCGCCAACAGGCAGAATATTTAAACTTTTTTCTTCGCCTACTTTTCTTAAGTACTTATCGATTGCTCTTCTAACTTCAGCATCGTTTCGCAATAACCAAGCAAATGCTTCTGTTATGAAATTTTCGGTAGGAGACGTTTTATCGCTCGATGCATATTTACTTACGTTGACCAGTAGGCTGTTATTCATAGCAGCAGTCCTTTGCAGTTGAGTTAATTAGGTATCGTTTTGAGCTTTGTCTAAGTCGATTTCGCCGGAAAGCAATTTAGGAAGTAGCGTGTCGCGTAGCTTAGCCAGTTCTTCATTCTCAAGGCGATTTTGATGAGCTTTCTTCAACATTGAACCTGTAAGCTGCCAGAATTTTTGAGCAATATCCGTTGTAGGGATTACACATGGTGTATCGGCAACAACTACAGGCTTAATCGCAGGGTACGCACCACCATCTGCTAGACGGGCATATTCATCAATAGTGTCATCATTGGTAGTAGCTAGGTAAACGAATGACGTCCAAAACTCTTCCTTTGGCGATAACACGGCGAAACCTGTACTGCCTGTAAGTGGTTGCTCTGTCTCACCGATGAATGCAAAAGATCGATTTCCCGGACGCACCGTGCCAACAATGGTATCCCCAGAGTTCAAAACTCTTCTAGCTCGTGAGGGCGCTTCATCGAAGTCAAACGTTGTGACAGTTTCAATCACACCATTTTTTGTGTTTGCTAGGTCAACGTAGTGAACTTGTTCGGGTTGGTTTTTCTTTGTCCATGATTTCGCATTGAGTTTGGCGATATCTGCAATTATTCCCTGACTCCAGCCGACAGGGATACCAGTTTCACTATCTAGCTTTTCTGGGAAGAGCGAGGCCGTGGCCGCATCCATACCCTCTGTTTGCTCTCCATTCATCTTGGCTTTTACTGGTTCGAAATCGACAAACCATGACTTGAAGATGGCTTGCGCCATATGTTCTAGGGTTTGGTTAATCTCATAGTTAAGGTGAATCTTGTCATCCAGCTCGCCTAAAACCGCAGCAATACGATTTTGCTCTTCTAGAGCAGGAATCGGAAACAACAAACGTTCAAGAGTTTGAAGGTTTATATTGTCTTGTACACTACCAGTAGCTTGTGCCTGAATGCGCTTTCTTAATAATCGAAATACGTACTCTATGAAGTAAACATTACATTTTGATTCATCAGCAATAAAGCCAATAACACTGTCGGGGAAACATGCTGGGTAAGTTAGTATTCCGGTTTCTGCAATGTTAGCGGCTATAGTGATACACATAGTCCCCTTTGGCCACAATCGACTCTGAGCTAAACCCTCTTCGCTATACGTCTGAGAGTGCTGAGTAACGCGACCTTTAGAAGCTTTTACATCACCAGTTTGAACAAATGGGTAAGGCCCACCATACAAATGAGCCGCATCTCGTGGACGATGACGTGAACGCCCTCTATTAACCTCACCAAGATCGCTGAGTTTTACTTGAGACCACCCTTCAGGAATGTGAAGTTCAAAGCTCATAACCTAACCCCGCTAGGTTCTTCTTGATTTCAGCTTCTAGCGTTGCTGATTCTGCAAACTGCTCACTTAGCTTTGAAGTCAGCGCCACCATCTTTTCACCAAATGGAATACCATCGTCTTCTTCTTCAGCAGCACCAACATAACGACCCGGAGTCAATACGAAGTCATGTTTAATAATTTCTTCTAGCGTTGCTGATTTACAGAAACCTGCCTGATCTTCATAAGCTAAGCCATGAACTTCTTCACCTGTTTTCCAAGCATGAAATAAATCGGCTACTTTCTTAATGTCATCAAAGCTGAAATCACGTAATACACGATCTTTCATGAAACCAAGGTTACGCGCATCGATAAACAACACTTCACCTTTACGTCCACGTAGCTTACGACCCGCTTTATCAACGCGAGGGCTCTTGTTCTTAGTTAAGAACCAGATACACGCTGGGATTTGAGTATTGGTGAACAATTGACCCGGTAGTGCCACCATACATTCAATTAAGTCATTCTCAATTAACGCCTGACGAATGGTGCCTTCGTTGTTGGTTGTTGAACTCATAGAACCGTTTGCCAATAGAAGCGCCTGAGAGCCTTCAGGTGCTAGATGGTGAAGCATGTGCTGCATCCACGCGAAGTTCGCATTACCTGATGGAGGTTGGCCGTATTTGAAGCGCGGATCGTTATCATCAACACCTGTGTTCCACTCTTTCATGTTGAATGGAGGGTTAGCCATGATGAAGTCAGCACGAAGATCAGGGTGCTGTACGTTGGTGTAGGTACTTGCAGGCTCTTTACCGAAGTCATAATCAAGACCACGGATCGCCATGTTCATCGCCGCTAGCTGCCACGTTGTATGGTTGTACTCTTGACCGTAAATAGAGATCTTCTGTTTCTGCGTTAGTGCGTCGACTTTCTTCTCATTCGCATGACGTTCAATGAACTTCTCTGATTGAACAAAGAAACCACCAGAACCCATTGCAGGGTCATAGACACGGCCTTCAAACGGTTCAATCATTTCAACGATCAGCGTTACGATAGAGGCTGGCGTATAAAAAGCCCCGCCTCGCTTACCCTCAGCCAGTGCAAATTGACCAAGCATGTATTCGTATACATGACCTAGGATGTCTTTACTGTTTAGATCAGCATGAACAAACGGGATTGTCGCAATCAGGTTGATAAGCTCATTGAGCTTAGCTTGGTCAATCTTTAATGAAGAATATGACTTATTGAGAGCACCTTTAAGTTTCTTAGGATTTTCACGTTCAATGCCTTCAAGTGCGTTATCAATTAAATGGCCAACAGAAGTGATCTTCTTAGCTTTACCATTGATATCCAGCTCAGCACCACCAATAACCAATGGGCCGTTATCTTGCAGGAACTGCCAACGCGACTCAGTTGGTAGCCAGAACACGTTTTTCTCTGTGTAGAAGTCACGCTGTTCAAGCTCAATAGCAATCTCTGCCGCTAGCTCTTCTTCAGAGTAATCAGCAGGATCCAAATAGTATTCATGCTCAGGGTTGGCAATGTCAGCTTTGATCTCATCCTGACGCAGCTTAAACGCATCAGAGACGTATTTAACGAAGATTAAACCTAGCACTGCGTGTTTGTACTGCGCGGCGTCTAGCGTTGAGCGTAGCTTGTCTGCGGCGTTCCAAAGCTTGCCTTCAAGCTCTTTCAAATACTGTTGTTCTGTTTGATTCATTAGAAGTTTTCTTGTTAGAGAAATATTCCGTCAATCATACCACTGGATGCAGCATTGTCTTTGATTTATGCCTTACTTAAAGAGCATTTTTAAGAAGTAAGGAGCACATTATGGAAGCTTGGAATAAAGGGAAGCACATCGGACAAAAGAAAGCGTTTCGGTTGGAAGACATATGGCGCATCCGTATTCGGCTTGAACTAAAAGAACGCTTGCTCGAATTGGCGTTGTTCAATTTAGCCCTCGACTGCAAGTTGAGGTCTTGTGATTTACGTAATTTGAAAGTTCAAGATGTCAGCCGCAGCGGCTGTGTAATGTCGCGAACTATCGTGAAACAGCAGAAGACTCAACAAGAAGTGCACTTCGAGATCACGCCCAAGACTCAACAAACTCTGTCACAGTGGATCATTCAAAACTCGTTGTTACCAACAGACTATCTATTTCCAAGTCCACGCCGTGAAGGTCAACCCATTTCTTACCATTACTACACCACAATGGTTAACCGCTGGGTAACGGATATAGGACTCGATAAAACGCAATATGGTACACATTCACTACGCAGAACCAAGGCTTCTTTGAGAGTATATTTTTAGTAAGTTCGGGGAGAGGGGCTCCTAACCTATATTCACTGAAGAGCCACCAACAATGATGCCACCACATGAGATAGCATCACCGACACGTGCAGCAGGCTTACCATCAATTATGACTGTTTTTGAACCTTCTTTGATGGCTCTTGGGTGTTTAGGGTGCTTGGGCTTATCGTGAGGCTCTAGTGGATCGCCTTGCCTTGCCACTGCTCGGCCATCAATCTTAACCGTTGATGAGCCTGATATAATGGGCGTAGGTGGAAACCCATCATGCCCAGAGCCAATATCTCCAACAAGTGCGCCTTTTGCCATGATTATTTTCCTGTTTGTGAATCTAATGGAGTGCTGCGGTAATTATCACCAGCTAAAATGTCGTAATGGATCACCGTATCCTCATTGAATTGAGAGAAATCGAAGTGAACGGTATAAGCATTAAATTCCGTAGCCGTTGTGCTTTTTTTATTATCAACGTAAAAGTTACACCCTAGACCACCAGACGTAGTTTTATCTTTCCATTGATGAATAAAAGTATTGCAATCTCTCGCTTCAATTTTTGAACCTAAGTCTATCGGTTTGTTGTTGTAGTTATTGCCCGCTTGATAAATACGTAATTGCGCAAATCCCACCGTATCAAAAGCGTTATAGGCTTCAACTTTGATATCTCGTAGTTCAACTACGCAGTTTTTACTGTTGGTATAAGTAGAGTAAGGTACTTCAAATTCATAAAGCTCATTACTTTCAATATCATTGGGAGTAAAGAATGTGGTGATTTTCCCTCCTTGGTGAGCTTTTCGTCCAAACATATCGTAAGAGTAGGACTCACAACTCTCACCATGAACCCAATAGTTGGCCCATACTTTTACTGTTGCATCGATGGGTTTTGAGCCGGAAACTCGAATGTTTTTTTGTGGATGAGCATTCTGTGTTGAGTGCAGACTCCAAACGATAACCGCAAGACATAGACTCAGTGCGATGCTCACCCCCCAACACTTTTTTTTAGCTGATAGGGTCATTTTAACTGCTCCTTGATTTCTTCAGATAAAGATTGATTTGACAACAACAGTAAACTAAGTGGCAAGCGCTCCGGGTTGTTCATGATACTGGTCAACTCTTGTTTTACTTGGTGCTGATTGTCTAACTGCGCCTCACTGATTGATAGCTCTTGTTTGAGCCGGGTGATGTAGGCTTGGTTGACAGGGGAGTAGGGGTTGCCTAACGCTTCGGCTAAACTATTCTTTGTCTTCAAATAACCACGTTGTTGGTCGTTAATGGTGTCAGCTAAATAAGCAATAATGCCTTGGTAATGATTATATAGACTCTCTTTACTTAGATTTTGTAATTGAGCCAATAGGTTAGGGATATAAAACTCCATACCGTGATCGGCTATTGAGGCATCAGTCAAGCCGTCCACCAGTGCGACGGAATCATTTTTAGCCATTTTTGCTATATCAAGCATCGTGATTTGAGTTTGTCTTGGTGACAGTAGAACCTGATTGGGTTTGGCGTAAGTGATCAGTTGGGATAATTGTCCATGATGTAAATAATTGTCACCATCGTTATCGGAGATCATCTTCTTAGCCAGTGTCACACCGCTACTAAAAATATCGGACAGTTCAAATTTTTCAGTTGCGCTTGTATTTACCCAAATCATAGGGACTTGGGGAACCAAGTCATGGTTATTCACATGTCGATAGTGCAAAATATCTTGGTAACGTTGCACAAAGCTGCGCGTTCCTGTACGTGGCATACCGTAAGTATATAAACGCAACTTTTCAAAATTAACTTTATCGTTAATGAGGCTACTTAAAATTAGTGCACCAGCTCCACCTAAGCTGTGTCCGCATATGTGTATTCTTTTATTTTCAAAATCGTTTACATTTAGCTGTATTTTTTCCCATAAAGCCATCGCATATTGATAGAACCCTCGATGGACATAAGCTCCACCAAACTCAGGCGGTGCAATTTGAGCTGCATCTAGATTTGTTTTCACGAAGTCTTGCATGCCTGGAGATTGGATTATGTTTCCTAGTTTATCTACTACTAGAGCTTGTATTCCAGAAGCGGCTTTTACAATTTTTAGTAACTGAGTGTCTTTTGTGCTGTTTCTGTCTTCAAAGTAAGGCTCTGAGCCTCGCACGCCAATTATAGCAATATCATCATTGAACAGAATATACCCTTCGGCACCCACAGTGTCATCAGCATAATAACTGTACTTTAGCGCTTGACTGTATGGGATTTCTTTCACGACCCATTTTGCTGCTAAATTGCTGCAATAGGCAGGCGTTTTTCGCTCTCTTAATTGTGTTGTCACAGTATCAATAGCGCCGTTAGTATTTGTTGATTCTCCATCATCAACACTGAGTTTATCTGTCGCATAAGCCAGCTTTGACAACAAAGCAAAAGTATAACTATTGATGAGGTTAAACTCATCGGTATCCACAATCATCGGCATGTAGCTGCGTAGTGCCTTTATCTCTAGTACAACGGTCGCGTTGTGCCACCCTCGAACCCCATTCAGCTCTGCACGCACATTACTCATGATTGCGCTGTGATGCTCCGTCAGAAAGGTGTCTTCGGGGGGCGTCTCCCATAAATCCCCGACACTAACCAAATGGTATTTTTTGTCATTTTTATGAGCCGCGCCGAGTTCCTTTTCTGCTCTTGCTTTTACAGGGGATGGCTCTCCCTCCTTGCGACTTTTGTATTGTTCAACCGTGGTTAGGAGGTTTTCGGTTTCGACACTGATTACCCATTCTCCAGCGGCAATATGACCAAACACACAATATCCCTGATAAGCGGTCATCGTGTGGGTTTGCAGCGTGCTTGGGTTAGTAATAGTCACGATTAAGTTGTTAATTGGCTCATCGTTTTCACTGCGAAACTCCACTTCTAACCAGTTAACCTCTGGATTACACAAGACGCAGTGGTTGTACATTTCAATCGCCATTAGGCTTTTCCTTGTAATTGACTGAATAGATTTGTTAGACCAAATAACAACTCGTCATCTTTAAGTTTGGCAATGTCGTCTTGAATCGAAGGTTGTATTAGTGTGGCTTGTCCATAGAGAGTCAGCACGCTGGCCGTCAACGTTTTTTCTTGCACAGTAAGCGCTTGAGCCTGAGTGTTTGGTATGGATTCTAATGCAGTGAAATGGGTTTGGAAGAGCGCATTAAAATCAGGTAAACCTTGCTCTATTCTTGATTGCATTAAGTGAGATTGATGTTGCCACAGCCAGGTTTCAACGTTACGGCTCAATAGCGGAAGGTTAGGTGCGCCATCCAAATGATGCGTTTTGATTACCCACCAAGGTTCATTTTGTATTTGGCTCTTCGATTGATTTTGATTACTTGGGCGCTTAGATTGCCAATGTAGCCATTGCTCATCGTGTCGAATTAATACGCGATGGTTTTTAAGAAGAAGAGTGACCTCTTCGGGATCTAAACGCGGCAACATAGTTGCAAGGTCATCCGGTTTATAAAAAGGGAAGAAGACTTTTTCACCTTGGATGATGGCCTGAAATAAACCAGCGAAGTATTCACGCAGCGCTTTATAGCTGGAATCGGTAGCAATGAGAATGCCACTATTAGCGTGTTCACTCTGTTGCCACCAATCTAAAAACCGCGCATTAACAGTAACAGGTAATAACCACGGCCCATCCTCTGGATTGGTCAAAGCCTCTGGACTCATCAATGGTCCGCCATCTATCCCGTCACATTGGTAAAAAACGACATGAGGTTGATGTGCTGACTTAGGGTCAACGATAATGTACAGGTTTTTATCTGACTCTTTTTGTTCATTGAGCCATTGAGTAACGTTCACTGACATCATTATGTTGCCTTTTGTTCGCAAGGTTTGAGGAGTGCGTTTGGTGGTGTTGTGGGCGTGCGTGCAGGTAACGTCACTGGCTCTGATTGTGCTATTGCTTTTTCTGGTGATGGGGCCTTGCTGGTTTCTGTGGTCTTGATGCTTTTAGGCCGCTCTGCCATTTTCCCTGCAAACCCACTGCCGCTGCCCGCGCTGCCTCCCGAGTTCAGGTTAATCCCCGCCCCGACAAGGCTCACGCCAGATGCGTCCACTTTCACAAAACTGCCGCCCGCTTTTAACGTCAGCTCTGCGCCCGCTTCTATCACCACTTTTGTCCCTGCTTTAAGGTGAATCTCATTGGCCGATTCAATCACGTAAATATCGCCCACTTTCTGATGCAGGCTTCCTTTTATAATCTCCGTGGCGTCTTTTTGGGTAAGAGAGCGGCGCTCACCTTCAACCGTCAGATGATGGTTATTCTTGATTTGGGAGAAATGGTCATTGTCGACCGTCGTGTGTTGGTCATGCTTAATGTGCTGCGTCATGTCGTTTAACACTTGAGCATCAAAGTCTTTTTGAGCATGGAGATAGATTTGCTCTTTCTCCGCTTGGTCTTCAAAGCTTAATTCGTTAAACCCTTCCCCTTGATGAGTTTGACTGCGAAGCACGGTTTTGGTTTTATTCTCTGGCAGAGCATAGGGGGGCGTGTTCGTCGCGTGGTAAGTGCGACCAGTGATGATGGGTTGGTCTGGGTCGCCATTTAAAAACGAGACAATGACTTCATGTCCTATACGAGGGAGAGCCATCGCGCCGTATTGCCCGCCCGCCCAACTTTGTGAGACTCTCACCCAGCAAGAGCGCTGCTCATCGTCAATCTCATCTCTATCCCAATGAAAACGAATTTTAACTCGTCCGTATTCGTCGCAGAAAATCTCTTCACCTTCAGGGCCAACGACCGTGGCTATCATCGGGCCATCGACGGTCGGTCTTACTTGGGGAGCAGCTTGCCAGTTGAGGTGGGCAGGGATAGCCTCCCATTGATTATTGTAGGTGGTGGCCCCATGCCCAGCCTCTTCTTCCAGCGCTTGAGGTTGCTCGCCTTGGCGATTGATTGTTACCAGCACCCAATCTCGATTGAAGACGTTATCGAGATGCCCATCCATATTAAATCGATACCCAGCGCGTAATAAAGGCTCGTTACTTTTACCCGTCGCGACTTGCGCTTTGCGTCTTAAAGACTCAAGACGAGCTTGAGTGAATTTAGCGCCATTATCGTCTTTTTTATAACGGCCTGGCGCATCAAAATGCACGTAGTCCGGTTGTTGGTATTCGATGTCCGCCGCTTGAGCGGTTTGGCTAAACGAGTAGGCGGGCTTTTTGAAGCTGGTGTCTTTTAGCTCAACCTGACTGATGTGAGACTCAGACTGATAGTGAAAACTTTGGATGTAAGGTGTATCACTCACGCTACCGCCGAGAGCGTTGTAAGGTATTGGCGGCTCTATTTGGGTCAGCAGTGCGCTGGAGTCACTGAAGATTAAGGTGTGCATGCCCGCTTCGTGAGCAAAGCTGTAGACGATGCCTTCTTCTGCGGCGAGGCGGTGCAGAAAATCCAAATCACTTTCTCGGTACTGAACACAGAACTCACGCTCAAGCGAGGCTTGCGTGAGTGAAAACGTGTAGTCGTCAATCCCCATTTCCTGTAACAAAGTAGCGATGATATCAGGAGCCGTTTGGTGTTGAAAAATACGACTATTATGGCGCAGGGATAAACGCTCAAGCGCCGGCACCAAGGTCAGCGCATAGAAGGTGTGGTGATGCCCCGTCTCTTTTTGAGTAAAAGCACGCGCAATACCGTGAACGCGTTGAACCAATTGCTGGTTGCGGTACATCTTTAATTCAACACGTCGGTCAACGACATCGTCCGCAGTGAGGGTGGAGAGGCGACTGGCGAGGTTGATGTCATAACAAAAGCCATAGCAAGGCCGGTCGTTAAACTGGCTGGCCGATAAAGACTCTTGCCCGCTAAATTGAGTGACCTTAAAGGCGTCATCGCTCAGTCCCTCTACGGTTATCGTGTACGCCAATGTGGCCATATGGCCTCCTTGTCTTCTTGAAAAATAAAAACCTTAGCCTTACATGACTGAGCGTTCAGTCATGTAAGGCTAACAGTCTCAGATGCTCACCGAAGAGGTGGCACCTGAGGGAGAGGCCTAAATTAGGCTTCGATAGGTTTACGCCAATCATCAGAGCCTGATGTGCCTGCGTTAATGTGGTCCCACGTGATTTTGCGGTAAGACATTGACACGGTCAGGTTCTGAGTGAAATCGGACATGGATGGGTCTTGGCAGTGTGGCATTTCACATTCGATGTCGACAATAGAGGCGTTTTCAAGCTTGGTGGTAAAGAAGTTCTCTTGTTTACCTTCAATGGATGTGCGATACCATTTTAGCTCGACCTCTTTCATTTTCTCGCCTGAAGAGAGGGCATTGTAAAGCAGTGGCACCGATTTGTTTAAAGACACGGTGAATTTAAACGGCTTATGCACACGCTGACCAGAAGGTTGACCAGATTGTGGGTCCGTTGGAACCGAAATGACATGCTCGAACTTTTGAACCAGCATTTCGTCTTCGTGCCCTTCAACGTAAGAGTCGCCGATAGAATCAGAGGTGCACGCCCCTGATGTGATGAGTCCCTGAATTTCACCTTGAATAGAGATATAACATGGCGTTGGCATAGTGTATTTCCTTTATTTATTTACTGAGTTGACGACGTGTTAATGCATAACGTATGCCAAAATTAGATTTCAATATAATCAACAACTTACAGGAGGGCTTGGTTTGCTGGGCAACTTCTTGCTCGATTCGGGCAACTTCTTGCTCAGGCTGGGCAACTTCTTGCTCGCAAGGCTCGTCGCTCACTATGTGATATGAGTGTGGATGTCTATCTTGTATCATCGCGGCCTCTGATGCTCATTGCGCTGAGTGGTTGTATGGCGACGTTCAACTCAGTCATAAAGCCCACTTGATTATCTCGGACAAGATCATGGTGCTCTTGAGGAAATGCAGTTAATGTTTCACGTTCCGATAACGTAAAGAGGGTTTTGCGTGGCAATCTTATTTCCTCTGGTAGTGACGTTAAAAAGGGCACACACTTAGCTAACCAGATAAATGATTCAAATAAAACAGGTGCTGACAAACCAGTTTCCGAGGTGTGAAGTGCGACAGAATTGCTTACATCAATGTAATGTGAGGGTTGAAGGAGTGTTGCGCAAATTTACCGAAAAGTTCATTCTCTCGTCTAAGGGGAGCATTTCAGCGAAACGTCTAAAGTGGGCTCTCCACCCTTACTCGGAAAATTAAACTCCTAGAGCTTTTAGTGGTAATACCGATCTCGAGGGGATGGGCGTAACCGAAGGGGCGTTACACAATGAAAGAGCAAACTCACCTGTATCCGCTACCACTGTCGTAAATTTGCGTAGTTGTTCTAGTTTGTTGGTCATCGTTCGCTTCACTTATTCTTGTTATTTGAGCTTCATGGAGGCTCAAATTATTTAGATTTGGGTTCAATATTTAGCCAAATGTTGAAATTTAGGGCTAAAAAAAGCCCTCGGAGCCGAGGGCTTTGCTACCTACGGGGGAAGTAGCTTGGGCTAGTATTTTTCGAGGATTGCTCGAATATCCGATTCAGTTTCTGCTGCGATGATTGCATCAATGTCGTCATCGTTTTGGAACAGTTCAGACAAGGCAACAATCGTTTGAATGTGGCTATCTGAGTCCATTGCTGCCAGCGTTACTGAGAAGAATACGTCACCGTTGTCTTCTGACTCTAAATCAACACCGTTCTTGAACACTGTGATTTGCAGAGCCGCTTCGTTAACCCCATCTTCTGGGCGAGCATGTGGCATTGCGATTTTTGGTGCTAGCACGTAGTAAGCGCCAATTTCGTTATGCTTTGCTTTAATAGCGTCTAAGTAAGACGTTTCAACTTTACCTTGTTCAATCAGCTTAGAGCATGTGATGTCTAGAGCATCGTTTACTGAAAGATTTTTGTCATTTGCGATAACGATGTTATCGCCAATTAGATTCATAATACTCACGATACAATCCAACCTAGAATTAGACCAACAACACCGAAGTCAAAGTCAGCAAACGTTGTTGCTTCAAGACCAAGACCACCTAGTACAGGAAGAAGAAGCATTGGTAGGAACGAGATACACAGACCTTGTACGAAAGCACCAAGTACTGCACCACGTAGACCACCCATTGCGTTACCGTATACGCCTGCCGCACCACCTACGAAGAAGTGAGGAACTACGCCAGCTACGATGATTGTCCAATCGAACATACCTTGAATACCCATTGCAACTAGACCTGCTGCGAATGAAGAAAGGAAACCGATTAGAACTGCGTTTGGTGCCACAGGGAATACCATTGGACAGTCAAGAGCAGGACGTGCACCTGGTACTAGCTTGTCAGAAATCCCCTTAAATGCTGGTACGATTTCAGCGATAAGCATCTTCACACCTTGTAGGACGATGTATACACCACCTGCAAACGTTAGCGACTGCATGAATGTGAATACTACCCAGTTTTGACCGCCTGATACTGTTTCTACAAAGTCACCACCAGCGATGATAGAAGCCATCATAAAGAACAGTGCCATTGTGGTTGCTACTGCTACTGGTGTGTCACGCAGGAACATTAGGCTCTTAGGAACATTGATGTCTTCTGTCGATTTAGATTTGTCACCGAATTTTTCACCGATGAAACCTGCAACTAGGTAAGAGAATGTTGAGAAGTGACCCATTGCTAGTTGGTCTGTGCCCATTACTTTCTCAGTGTACTTCTGAGAGATAGCCGGCATGATAACCATTAGTGAACCAACGATCACTGAGCCAATTGCTACAAGTGCAGTACCAGTGATGTTGGCTGTCGACAGGATGACCGCCACTAGCATAGACATGAACATAGTGTGGTGGCCCGTTAAGAAAATGAACTTAAGCGGAGTAATACGAGCCAGTACGATGTTCACAACGAATGAGAAGAACATGATCAGTGCCATTTCGTAACCGAATACTTCTTGTGCTAGTGCAACAATTGCTTCGTTGTTAGGAATAACACCGCTTACGCCAAACGCTTCGGTAAACACAACAGAGAAGTGGTTAAGTGCGCCAACCAGTGCACCTGCACCAAAACCTAGGATTAGGAAACCCATTACGGTTTTAATGGTGCCTTTAAGGATGGTAGAAATATCTGCTTTTTGTGCAACAAGGCCGATAAATGCAATTAAGCCTACCATGATCGCTGGCTCTTTTAATAAGCCAAGCATAAATTCAAAGAAGTTAGTCATTATTTTTTCCAACTTTATAAATGGATCAGTAAATATAGATTGTAAGAATCTAGTACCATTAAACTATTTTAATGGCATTGGTTTTAATAATTATTAAATTAAGAGCTTTCTATTAAGAAAGTTTTTTAAGTTGCTCTTCGATTGAGTTTTTATCGAAGATATTTGCAAGGCTAACGATGTTTTCTTTACCAGCTTCAGCCAGGTGGTTCGCTACGTCTGTTGCTGCAACCCAGATGTCCGCAGAGCTTGATGCCGCTGACGATAGATCTTCATGATCTACTTCTGCTTCAAGGCCAATCTTAGCGGCAACTTCTTTAACCGCCATCTCCATCATTAGTGAAGTACCAAGACCGTTACCACATACAACCATAATTTTTTTCATAATCTACTTCTCGCTAGGGTTATTTATTGAGATGCTTTATCTCCGTTGTTGATGAGGGCAATAATAACGAAGAATACAAAAATCAATAGAGACTAATCTCACAAAAGCACTTTTACCTTGTGAGCGCTATCACATTAATTTAAGCGAAAAATAAAACTTTGACGCTGATCACGCAAGAATTATTAATTATTTGGAGAGTTATTTAGGAAATAAAGAGGAGGGCGAATATATTAAATAGAAAAGGGAGTATTTACTCCCCATAATTTTTAAGTATATTGTTGAGTATTTTATTTACATCTTTTGTTTTCTTGCTTCTTTTCACCAGGGAATCGAGTGACTTTGGCTTATTTTCAGAATCATCCGATGCTTCATTATGCAATTGTGCGTATGTTTCTTGGAATTTCTTTACTTTCGCCATCAGCATTCTTATTTCTTCGCCATCTTCACTCTGAAGCACAACAATATTACTTGCTTCAACCTTGATGATGGTTAATTCGCCATGGCTAGATGACATGATTTTGCTGCCAACCATTGAAGATTGTGCAGGTACATTGCGGTCAACAACATCACCTCTGCGAAGTTTTGCAGCGGTCGTTGCTCTGATATTGCCAGTATTCTCAAATGCAACAACTACAGTATGGGTATTGTAATAGTCAATTACTGTTACAAGTCCGTGCTTAGTTGTATCGAAGTTCATCCCCACTTGCATATCACGGGGAGCATCCTGTTTTTTAGGTAACATTTTACTACAGTGTTTGCCTTAAATTGAGTAACTACCGCAATTATACACAGTAGGTTGTAACATAGAAATCTTTGTCAGAAATGAACTCAGTCGTTGTAATCGAGAGATTGTAGCACCCTACAATTTAGCCTAATGCAAGCTTCCGTATTTGTAAAAATTTTTTGTAGGGATAAACGTGTGTCTGTAAAGCTTTTAGGCAATTATAAGGCGTTATTGATACTTTTAACTAAAACGTTTTGGGGCATTTTCGATTTAGAAAATGCCAACTGTAACGTTTTGGACAAAACAGTGTTACAAGTGTTCATAATACGAAAAAAATCGGATAATCTCAGCTAATACAAATTCATTGGTTAACTTGCATACAGTGAGACGAATTCACTAACCTCATATCGCTAAAAAAGGTTGTAGACGCGTGTTGGGGCTTTGTTGCTTAATTCAGTGAGAAGGCATTATAGCCCCATGTTAGTCAATTCTTAAACAACACACTGAGTTTCAGGCATACCAAGCCCTGTAAGTTTGTTCAGTGCTTTGATCATGGCGTAAGTCTCGCCAATACAAGAAGGTTCTTTCACCATGCACGTCGAGCTGAATCATGTACAGACCCGGTGAACGCTTGGTATCGATAAGAACTAAGCTGGTATCAACGCCCTCTTGCTTCCAGCGAGCCGCCATTTCTTGGCTAAGAGCTTCACTTCCCATAGCCGTGACATACTTCACCGACAGTTCAGAGGTTGAGTGTCGCTGACTTCAGCATAGATAAATCGCGGCGTTTAAGGTGTCTCCACCGAACGTCTGCTGCATCTCCCCAAACGGTTTTCCGTTCAGTTCAATCATGCATTCCCCAATGATGGCAATTGTCCTCATCGCACTATTTCTTTAAGCAAGTCATGCCTGCCAACCTAAGCTGAACAGGCCTGATGTTTTATTGAAGGATTATTTGTTGTCTAAGCGAACAAACATCATGGTCAGGATAAATGACAGAGTAAACACACCAATCACACCCATCACAGCTTGAACAAAGTTCTGTGTACCGCTCGCTAAGTACGCAGGAAGACTGAATACTGACGATAGAATGTAACTTGTTAGGTGCGTATCGATAGTTACTGAGATAGCGCCCATAATACCGGTAGCCAAGCTCGCCATGAACAGCGCTTTGGTGTATTTAGTCAGCGTACCGAACAGTGCTGGCTCAGTAATACCTAGAATCGCTGTCACGCCAGAACCTACCGTCATTGAAGACTGCTCTTTAGACACACTGTTACGCTGCTTGTACCAAATCGCCATCGTTGCACCTGCAATTGCTAGGTTACCCAGACACATGATTGGCATTAACAGGTCTTTTCCGTAAAGCGCAAAGTTATTTAGGCTGATTGGCGTCATGCTGTGGTGAATACCAAACACAATCGTAATTGGACGAGTTAAGCCGAACACAAAACCAGTCAAAGTTGGTGAGATTTCTAGTAGAGAGCTAACCACCCAGCCAGCACCATTACTTACCCACATGCCAGCAGGCGCAACCAGTGAAAGGACAACAGTTGATGTGACGGTAAAGGCTAGCAGTGGCGTAAATACCGGTTTAGCTGAGCTCGGAACCAGCTTATCCACCATCGGAGTGATCTTAGATAGCACCCAGACCGCAAGGATCGCTGGCACAATCGCTCCACCGTAGTTCATTAGCTCAATCGGCACCACTCCAAACACGTTAAGCTCGGGTTTGCTGCCTGCATCAGACAGTAAGGCAGCCTTTTCTACTAGCTTTGGAGACATCATTGCCGCTGCAACCGCCAATGCAATGTACTCATTCACTTTGAACACTTTGGCTGCTGAGAACGAAACCAGCATAGGCAAAAAGAAGAACACAGCCACAGAGATAGAGCGATAGAAGAACACGGTATCGGAAGATTCCGAAATCACATTGGTCGCAATAAGCCCTGATAATAGGCCCATCAACATACCTGCACCGGCAATGGCAGGAACGACCGGACCAAAGATGCCCGCGACGATACGCATTGCGTTTTGGAACAGTTTACCTTTTTCTTGTTCAATCTCTGCGTCTTCTGGCGCTGCACTTGCACCGGATAGCGCTAGGTACCATTTCTCGACTTCAACGCCGATGATCACCTGAGTTTGACCTTGTGCGAGAACCACACCTTTCACGCCTTGAATGGCTTCGAGTTTTTCTTTATTCGCTTTTGACTCATCGACCAATTTAAAACGCAGTCGAGTCATACAGTGAATGATGTTTGCGATGTTTTCGTTACCGCCAAGGGCTGCAACCAATTCTTGTAATTTCATGCTAAAGCTGTCTGCTTTCCCTGGCGCATTATCGCCTATAGCCATGTTAGTTTCTGTCAATTGCATCATACATTCCTATGTGTTGGTCTGCTCATTTATTGCGATAATCTTAGCGATTGAGCGTTTTTATCCAATCGACAAAACAGTGATAAAACTCACATTAAAACAGCTAAAAAATTAATTTTGGCCGTTTTTTAGCAATTGGTTCGTTTTTTTATCCTAATTCGAAACAGGATCGAACCACTTAATTTTTAGTATAATTTACCACTTGAAATCTGCATTTTTTCACGCTTATATAAAATAAATCCTGTTGACCGAGCTAGTTTTAAAGTGAATAAAAATATCATTTCAAATATTGAGTGTGTGATAACCAAACCTGACCGACACAACCTGATTACCGTTATTGTGGAAACGGAATCAGGGATGAAAGGTTTTGGTTGTGCGACTTTCCAGCAACGACCATTGGCGGTAAAAGCAATGGTTGATGAATATCTCAAACCGTTATTAATTGGTAAAGACGCTAATAATATTGAAGACCTATGGCAAATGATGATGGTTAACGCTTATTGGCGTAATGGACCAGTAATCAATAATGCTATTTCAGGCGTTGATATGGCGCTGTGGGATATTAAAGCGAAATTAGCCAACATGCCGCTGCATCAATTATTTGGTGGTAAAGCTCGTGATGCTATTCAGGTCTATACCCATGCAACAAGCGATACAATGGAAGGGCTGTATGAGCAGGTTGAAAAATACCTAGCGCAGGGCTACAAACATATTCGCTGCCAGTTAGGTTTTTATGGTGGTGTGCTAGAAAATATCCACACGGCAAATAACCCAACCGAAGGGTCTTACTACGACCAAGACCAGTATATGGAAAACACGGTTGAGATGTTCAAATGCTTGCGTGAAAAGTATGGAAATCAATTCCACATTCTTCACGATGTCCATGAACGCCTGTTCCCAAATCAAGCAATTCAATTTGCCAAACGAGTAGAACAGTACACGCCATATTTTATTGAAGATATATTGCCACCAAACCAAACTGAGTGGCTGGATAATCTTCGCAGTCAAACCAGTGTTTCGCTAGCGTTAGGGGAGTTATTTAACAACCCTGAAGAGTGGAAACAACTGATCATTAATCGCCGTATCGACTTCATTCGATGCCATGTATCTCAGATTGGGGGGATTACTCCGGCATTGAAACTGGGTCACCTATGCCAAAGCTTTGGAGTGCGCATTGCATGGCACTGCCCACCAGATATGACACCAATTGGCGCAGCAGTGAATACTCACTTAAACGTGCACCTGCATAACGCTGCGATTCAAGAGCACGTTGAATATAATGCTAATACACAAGCGGTATTCCCTAATGCTGCCGAGCCTATTAATGGTTATTTGTACGCATCAGAGCTGCCGGGGAACGGGGTTGAAATGAACCAAGAGGCTGCACAAGACTTCCCTGTCACTTATCGCCCACATGAGTGGACTCAGAGCCGACTGCCTGATGGTACTATTCATACGCCATAACGATCGACCCACTCTACCTAAATAGAAAAACGACCGCTAATCGCGGTCGTTTTGATCTCGGTAATTCAAACTCTCAGGATTAAACTTGGTGTGGTAGGTACACTGGTAGTTGATATCAATAATGTCACTGACGACAAACACTTCACCAGAAGTGAGGAAACCACGGTTGGTGATGTTCATTGCTGAACTCGAACGCTTGCATCCCAACAAGTCTGCGTCGTCCTTTGAAACACTGATCGCTTGGTAGGTCGTGAGGTAGCTATCGATTTCCAACCCTAATGAAAGTGCATGCTTCTGAAGAGAGCTTTCGATAATAGTATCGTTCACCACTGGGAATAATTTCACGGGTAGCCTCGCCTCTTCAATCTGGGTGACTTTGCCTTGAATTAACCTTAAGCGTTTCACATTCCAAATATATTCATCTTCTTCAATCGAGAATGCTTGCATTTCATGTATGGTCGGTAATCTCTTATTCAATTTTATTTTCTTATAAGAAATTTCACCAAATTTATTCTCAGTTACTGAGTTGTATATTAATGGTGAATCTACACTCGACGTATTTACATAATACCCCGAGCCTGCTTTTGATTTAACCATACCAATTGCTTCAAGTTTAGACATTGCCTTTCTCACCGAGAAGCGGGAAATATCGTACTTTTCAGCTAATTCTCTTTCTGAGGGTAATTTTACATCAATAATATTTTGGCAAATCTTACTGATTATATCTTGAACAAGTTCTTGGTACTTTTTCATGGAGCGCTTAGTGTTTGGCGATTCATTATAATCTAACGTATATCTACCACTTTCTCCATGAACCAAGCCCAAAATAGAGGCTTAGATCAGATGGGCAACCCATGATGAGCTGCCCATTTATTTGATGGTTTGCTTGGACTCCTGCTAGTGAATCGCTGGCATAACTAAGAGCGTAACCACTACAGTGGATAAGGAAACTTGGCTAGTTGCACGTAGGCTGGCCGCATACTTGCAATACTTGAAGTAATCCGAAAAGTTAGAGTGCCCCAAAAGTCTTAACTCAAAAATGTCCAAAAGTGACTTACAGGTGTGATCACCAAGCGATTCTGTCATATATACTAGTGGCTCCACGTCATAGCTTGTCTAAGATTTTTATGACAGGCTTCTCAATGGTGTCTTTATTTTTGAGTTCATGAGCAATGATGTGCGACATGAGAACCGAGACCTCATGAGGCGTATAAAACTCTCCGGCTTTTTTACCCGCATTAGCCGCAAACTTTTCAATCAGGTACTCGTAGATGTAACCCAGAACGTCATAGCCTTGCTGACCGTTCATAGGGATACGTTTGATCAACCCACGTTGAAAACAGATTGTCGTAAGCAATAAAATAGCCAAGGTTATCTTGAATGTATTTGACTGTTTCAGCGTCTTCTTCTGTTAGCACTTTGATTTCATCAGACGTCATCCCTTCTTTGGTGACAAACTGCACCTGTTGATCGCTGAGGTACTTATAAAAGATGAAACCTAAGATGTAGTCTTTGTATTCGTTTGCTTTGATCTTTGAACGCATCTGGTTCGCTGATTCCCAGATTTTTGCCGCTAATTGTTGCTTATTCATATTCTGCTCAATTCATTTCAACTATTGACCGACATCGAGAAAAAAGTCGGCACATGTAAGTAATATTGTGTTTAGAGACTCAGTTAAACCTGAGCTTCTTGCTCTGGTATCAGGCTTCAAGAGCTTCACTCTTAAACACCAAAATCCACCGACTTTGAAACTAGGAAGTCTTTCTTCGCTCGCCAATTCTACTGATGGTTTTAGTGGTGAGAGAATATGGGAAAATTGTCTGGTAGACAATGATGCTTGTGAAGGTTGTCTCTGTCAGTCGATGATTTTATCAAATTGATCAATCTGAAACGGAGGAGACGACCCACTATCTAGACTGCGTGGCTAAACAGATGTTCGGGATATGTCGAAGCAAGACCGTAATTCATGGTTCAAATCAGCTCCGAATGCTCTAACTGTGTAGTTCCAAATGCCTACTAAATCATGCTCAGTAGCATAAGAGTCATTCATCCTTGAGAGCACAACCAGTAATCGCAGAAACAGAGGTAACAAAAGCAATGAGGATCTGTTCATCAGAAAGAGAGCTAAAAATAGGAAAATCCGTAGCATTGCCTGCTGGGCCTGCACCTAATTCAGCAATACGAACCACATTTAAGTAACGCCCTTTTGGCGTGTTGGCCCAATCTCTATCCGGCTCTCTGTGCTGAACCCAAGCACGCTTATAGCCACCAGCGGCTTGTTGCCATTCTATATACAATTGACCTTTACCGTCTTTTTTGATTTGCATGAAATACATCTATCGTTTGTTACTGCTAATTAAGAGTCCTTAAAACAAGGAAGCCCTTGTGCTAACCGCCACTCTTTAACTATTTTTACGATATTCTCTGGAGTGTCATCTCCAAGGTTTTTGGGGTAGTAAATTAAGTCAGTTCCATCAGGGTGCTCTGTTATTTCTTCAAATAGCTCTAACCGTTCATCAAGAATATCATCAGAATCTGAAGCATTTGATTTGAAAATATCTTCAACAAAATTTAGGAATTCTGTCTCACTATAGTCTGTTATCATCTTTTTTTTCACTTTATACCTTTATGGATTGCAATGTGATTTTTAGGGGTAGTCACTTTTAAGTTGTTTAAATCGTAGACTTTACCACCATTTTGAATTTCATCTAGATGATGCAATTCAAATGACTTTCTCTTGCCTACTTTATCTTTGCTTCTTGTTTTGGGGGCATACCCTAGACCAATTCGCACTTGGTTTTGTGAGTTAAATTGGATACTTAGAATAGTATCCTTAGAAACTTCTATCCAGAAAGCTTTCCTGAATGCGTCAAAGTTACTGAACTCTCGCCCTCTTAGCTTATCGGCAACCTGAGATGGAATCGGTGAGCCTAGCCCTTCGCTCGCTTTTTCCAGCCATATCCCGTCAATATCTTCACCATGTCCTGTGACTGTTCCCGGTTTGTCTCTTGGGCTCTCTTTATAAACTACATAAAGTGGTGTAATCCCAGAACTCTCAGGAAACACCAAAATCGCATCACGCCAATCTTTCTCTTCTGGCATTGGAGTGACGGTGACTGGCGTTTCATCAGAATGAATCGGCGTGACTCGTATATCTTCCAGTTCAAAACCATCATCTTGACTGGGTGTGCTCTGCCAATTTGGGTCGCCACTGTCTGCTGGCGTCCAATAAATAATGGGTCCCTCGTTTTCTAGCTGAACGGAGAGCTGATTATTATCATCTTGCGCGACGTACTTCACTGGAATGCGCGTATCATCAACATGGTAGGCTTTCACATTCGGGTAGTATTCATCTTTATTCGGCTCTGTAATGTGAACACGAAGTCGACTTTGCACCGTGCTGAGCTGCCTTAATTCCTTATCACTATACTGCGTACCATCCCCTAACAAAGACTGCTGCATAGCAAATAACGCACTGATCCCATCGACTTTCCAGCGGTAGCTCTCCACCAGCTTATCTTTCAAAGTGCCCGCCAGCTTTTCGAGTTCAGTGGCTGTAGAGTCTGATGCACTCGTTTTAGGTTGTCCTGCCATAGAGGCGGTCGCCCCCATCGCCATTTGAGCCTGTGTGGCCTGAATAGCAGGGATAGCCAATGGATGAGCTTGCGCTTGTCCAAAAAAGAATGACCAAGGCCCAAAGTTTTGAATGGGCTCTTCTATAACGCCTGCGTCAATACAACCTTGCGGTAGTTGGCAAGATTTCGCAAACACCTTACTCGGTGTCACTTCTTTCAAGTTGACGATTGGGATGTCTTTTTCAATCAAGTGTTCATGGTTAATCGCTTTAACGTGCGTGTCAGCAAGGTAAGATTCCGTGAATTCATAATACGCATTTGATGGCTGATTCACTTTTTCTGGTTTTGCTGGTGGACTAGCGAAAAACGAGGGTTTTGCTTTCGGGTCTTCCGTATTGTGAGTGACGTTGAGTGAATGACCAACGGCCAATGACATGGGGTCAGCATCATACTGTGGATTGAGTGTCAGTAGCGTCTTAGGCATTAATGCATACTTTTGTGCAATGCTCATCCACGTTTCACGCTGCCCTGTTTCTGGGTCTGTTTGAACAATGTGGTGAGGGAGAGGCTGGGTTTCTTCTTTCGTTGCCATAAAGTCATTGCGTGTCTGGATAGGCTTTTTCGTCGCAGTAAGTAACTCAGGGATGTCTAATAGAATACCATGCTCATCAAGCCATTCATCATTTAAACTATCAAGCTCATCCCGAGTGATTTGCCTATCGAGATAAATCAGGTGTTGATTCTCAATCACTTTCCCCTTGAGCTTCCAAAAGACCAAGATAGCGGTTTGGTCAATGTTATAGCCTCTCTCGGAGTCAAGACGATGGTGCATAGAGCGAGTGGCATAAAAACTCCACTTTTTATCCCCAAGGATTCGGTACTCTTGAATCAGTTTGCCGTCATGAATGTGATAATAAAAACCTTCTGTTGGGTAACCTAAACGCTCGCCCAATTGCACGGCGGGTGTGACAGGAATAAAGCCCTCTAAGGCGACACCGCTTCCTATCGTTCTCATTTTTACGGGTTGGTTAGGAGAAATACCCATTGAGATTGAAGCGACTTGTCCCACCAGCTTTTTAGGCTCATCAAATGCCGTCAGCAAAGTGTAACGAGTCCCTTCCTCTATTTTGCTTTCATTCCAGCGACCGAGCATGGCTTCTTTTTTTGTTTTAGCCAGAGCAAAGGAGCAGCCAACATTGCGATGAAAGGCATCGTGAGAGCAAGCGATATCAATATTGTATTCGTATTTTAGCGAAGGCGGCTCGTCTGAATAATCTGGGCGAGGCCGCTCAGGGATGTAAGTGGGCATCGGTAAAGGAGGATGAAGGCTTTTGCTTTGAGTGCCACTTGACGTGCCACCACTCATTTGTGTACGTGCCAGTAACGCTTTTTGAGCGGCTGGTTCAATGTTATTACTGACATGGGGATTAAACCCCCAAGTCGCGCTGCCTAATGCGTTATTATCCTTCATTAGCAACGGAGCCTGTGGAGAGTCATTAAGAAGCAGCAGGTGACCTTGTTTTAATTGCTCGATGAATGGGCGATAGCCCATCGCAGAGGGGATGACACCTTTTAACTCACGCTCAGATAAGGATTCAAAGTCACCTTCGACTTGTTGAAATTCGTGTGTCATCAAGTGAATGAGTTCAACCGTTTTGTAGCCCAAAGTCCGTCCTGGCTGAGAAATAAGGTAATGAGAGTAATATTATCCCATATCTTGTCGGCTCATCCATGGTTGATATATTAAATTGATTGAATAGACATCACATTTACCATTGCTCACTCCCATTAGCTAACGGTTTAAGATGAACTAAGTGACAGAGCTGTCACAGCCAGTCGCCCTGTCACTTTAATCAATGCAACATGATGCCATGGTGCTATTCTATCTAAAGCAAGTTGATTTTTATGGGAATTTTTAAGAGGGGAAGGTGGTGGAGTATCTAAAAGTACTAAGACACAGTTTTCGGCTTAATGGACGATTAACTCGTCGAAGCTTCTGGTACTTTCTCATCATTCATGTGCTCATCACTTTATTCTTGGCTTATGGCGTGGTTTCCTATTGGTTCAGCGAAGCGGCTCTTTTAGGTTATGTCGTAATGACTTATCCAGCTCTCATCACCTCTTCTTGTCGACGCCTTCATGATTCTGAGTATTCTTTTAGGTGGCTATTCATGGGGCTGGTTCCGGTACTTGGAACGTTATTCTTGCTTTATGGTCTTTTAAAGAAAGGGGAGCCTTATCACAACCGCTTTGGGCCGAACCCTAGAGTGTGGAAACATTAATGCCGTTTGTTGGCGGAGGGAAATGTCATGACAAAGAAAACTAAGATTAAGAAAGACGTAGAGAGCGTACCAAAGCTAAAGCGTGTAAAGAGTGATGTCACAGCCCATGAGACACGTAAGAAAATTGAACAGTGGCAAGAGCAACAAGAATTTGATAAACAGTTCGAGCTTTAAACGATTAAAACAACCATAGGACATTCAAATGAATAAAACCCAACTTATCGATGTTATCTCAGAGCAAGCCGACATCACCAAAAAGCAAGCGCACGATGCACTGGATGCTATTACCAGTGGGATTGAACAGTCTCTAGCGCAAGGTGAAGAGGTGGCGCTTCTTGGTTTTGGTTCCTTTAAAATTACAGAGCGTGCAGCTCGTACTGGGCGCAATCCAAGAACGGGTGAGCCAATTCAAATTTCAGCCAGTAAGTCACCCACCTTTAAAGCGGGTAAAGCCCTGAAAGATGCACTGAATCCATAATCTCAAATTTGTCATGTGGACGGTGTTTGACTTCTGCATGGCAAATCACTTGTGAGCGTAAGACTGTGGGCGATGCTTATTGATAGATGTTCTTGCCAGCGATATGTGCTGTTAATGCATGATTCGTCTGGTATGAAAGGGTTGGTGCATTGATAACTAAAAAGCTAAGCTGATAACTTTTATTCATCTTCACGATATTTTCAAAGAGACCATGTCAAAACCTAGCCTCGTGAACGCCAACTTCAAAAAATTCATGCGTAAGCCTGAATTGCGTATAGAGAAAGCTCAATCCCTTTATGATTTATTGGGCCACACAAGCTTTGGAGTCCGTTGCCATATAGGAAAGCTTTCGATTAAGGTTGAAGAGGGCTACTTAGTGGCACATCGATATACCCAAGGTAAAAAAGAGTAACCGTCTGACGCTTAATGAATTCAGTCTCTACCATTCATTTCTTTTCTATACAGTAAAAGGTGAGTGGCTCCATCTTCATCCATACCGTTAATGTCAACACGATAAATGCCATTGGCTTGCAGTGCTTCGGTTAACACTTCCAATCGATGGGTTTTTACGGTCATCGCTAATGGCTTAATTTGATTGTTATCGTCATCAAAGCCTTGCTCTACGTTTTTTTCTTTCAGGTAAATAGTGTCCTGTTCTAATTCTTTTTCTGGTGCTTCCAACATCGATGGGAATTGATGTCGCTCAAATAATCCCGTTAACATGATATAGAGCTCATCAGCTTGTGAGAATTTGGATTGATACTCAAGATTGAGTCGATTCACATCCCACAGTTTATGTTCAAGGTTACCAGTTGGACTACGACCAATGCTGAGCATCGTTTTGAGTTCATTTTTACAGGTTGAGAACTGAGGTTGTTTTACTTTGGGTTTGATGAATTTCACTAACTGTTCATTTCTTCTTTTTACTGTCCAAAATCCGCCTTGTTGACTCATGGTGCAATACAGCGCGAGGAGTGCATTGGTTACAAGCTCATCAAGGGCTTGGTAGTGTTTAAGGTTTGTATTCATTTTATCTATTCAACGAGGCCTGAATTATTAAAGAGGGTATCCTTCGCAGGGTGGAAAAGTGTGGAGATATAACTCAATGCTTTAATTCGATAGCGCTCAATTAGCGCCATGATAATTCGAAATTCTACCTTGATAGTTAATTGCTCCACACAAACTATTAAATGGTAGTTGTTATATCCCAACGAAGAACCATCGCAATATGGTAACTCTCTTTCTCTACACAAAAAACAAATTAGAATCAATCATCATTACGTCAAGGCAAGTCAATTTGATACATTTAGCCCAGCCCTTGGAAGCGTAGTCGATCTTGTTTGCATTGCGTTATGGCTTTTAGATAATAAGCATTCAATTAAATAACTAAAGGTTACCGTATGAACTTAAAGTCTATCGCTTTATCAATGACAACGTTATCAGCACTTGCCATGAGTGGTTGTGCGTCTAATGATGAACTAATCGCAGCACAAGAAAAACAACAGCAACAAATTACTCAACTTGAATCTCAAATCGAAAGAGTTGAGCAAAAGACGCAAAAGCAAGAGCGCGCTATTCAAATGGCGAACCAGCAAACCAATAAACTCCTGACTGACCAAGCAAAAGAGAAAGAGCAGAAGAGTAAGCGTTACGTCATAAAAGAAAACGATACGTTATATAGCATTGCGAAAGAGTACCAAATGACAATCGATGCTTTAACACAACTTAACCCGCAGATATCGAACCCTAAGCGATTGCTTATTGGGAGCACGATAAACGTTAAGTAATGCTTTTTAGCAAGGTTCCTATTACAACATCAATGCTGTAATAGGCACCAATTGGATACCCTTGAGAGTGCTTTGACAAATTTTAGATGAATCAAGGTAAATAAGTTTATCTTTAGCCATGAACAATAAACAATTGACGCTGTTTTAGCTGACGCTATGCCTTTATTCGTAATGGTTTGAATTTCAATGATATCCCCAACTTGATGCTGGCACATAGCGCTCTGTCGACGCTGTCTGGAAACGAAAATGGAGCAAAGCATTCGTCACCGTCAAGCATTGGTAGTATTTGTAATGGCATCTACATTGTCTTGGTGGTGTGTGTATGGCGGCCTTCCCTGTCCTTTTCAAGGTAGGCTCACACAATGTAACGAGCTATTAATCAAACGGCACAGGCGAGGATTCCCTTTTAGGGGGGGGCATTTCCGCGAAAAGTCCAATGTGAGTCGTCAGCCCTTTATTTATATTCTCTGAAAAATGATGAAAAGTGGATGGTTTATAGATTTATTGGCAGCGAATTCTGAAACTCACTTACAAAATAGCATTGTGCAAGTTACACACAAGATCGATATCACTTATTTCGTCGAAAAACTCACTGATTGAATGCGAAATCAATGACACTTTTATCACACTGGTGATTAATTCAATATCAATAACATGCCCTTCATCACATTAATGGCATTTCAATATATTATTCATAATGAGACCAACTTCAAGTAATGGCTATTGACTTGTCATTAAAATATATTTTGTAATTTTATTTCAGGTTAAATGCGTGAACTTTGCACATTAAAACCACTTGACTAGGGATAACTAGCGATCCGCATCACACTTCCTGGCTACTTTCTTAACTAAATATTTCCATTGATAATAATCCTAATAACCACGAACACGAATAACTGGGATTTATTATGCTTTATGACCTTATTGACCATGACTTAATTGACGTTATTAACCACTCAGAATATCAGTGGGAAGACGCAGTTAAAGAAACGACGCGTTATTTGCAGGATAAAGGATATGTAACCGATAATTATGCGGATGCGATCATTCAGTCAACGCATGATAATGGACCTTATTACGTGCTTTGTCCAGGTATTGCAATGCCTCATGCTCGTCCAGAGGCTGGGGTCCTAAAAACAGGTCTTGGTATCCATGTGTTCTCTAGCCCAGTCGACTTCGGTTCAGATATGGGACCTGCTCATGTATTACTGACCCTAGCAGCACAAGATTCAGATACTCACATTGAAGTGATTCAAGCATTAAGCGAAATGCTTTGTGATGAGGAAAATATTGCCAAACTGGCCGCTTCTTCATCAAAACAAGACGTACTTGAAATAATCAAGAGTTACTAATAATAACCTAGTATAAGGAATATAACGTGTCTACAAATTTACGAGCTAGAATACAAGCCTTCGGTGGTCATCTGACCGCGATGGTTTTGCCAAATATCGGAGCCTTCATTGCGTGGGGCTTTATTACTGCATTATTTATTCCAACGGGTTGGATGCCTAACGAATATTTCGGTGAGTTAGTCGGCCCAATGATAACTTACTTACTGCCACTACTTATCGGTTACACCGGTGGTCAAATTGTAGGTGATAAGCGTGGGGCGGTAGCGGGTGCTATCGGTACCATGGGGGTTATCGCTGGCGCCGAGATTCCAATGTTTGTAGGTGCGATGATTATGGGCCCATTGAGTGGCTGGGTAATCGTTCAAATCGATAAACGTCTACAAGACAAGATCCCTTCAGGCTTCGAGATGGTGGTAAATAATTTCTCGCTAGGTATCTTCGGCATGTTGATGTGTCTGTTTGCTTACGCGATTGTTGGCCCTGCTGTGACTGCAGCGAACCTATTCGTTAAATCGGGTATAGAAGCGCTTGTGGAAACTGGTTTTCTACCGTTACTTGCGATTATTAACGAGCCAGCAAAAGTTCTGTTCCTGAACAACGCTATTGATCAAGGTATCTACTATCCATTAGGCCTGCAAGCTGCGGCGGAAACGGGCAAATCTATCTTCTTTATGGTGGCGTCTAACCCTGGTCCTGGTCTAGGTATGCTTCTGGCTTACGCTAAGTTCGGTCAAGGTTTAAGTAAGAAGTCAGCACCAAGTGCAATCATCATTCACTTCTTTGGTGGTATCCATGAGTTGTACTTCCCATACGTTTTAATGAAGCCAATCATGATTCTCGCGATGATTGCGGGTGCAGCGACAGGCATCGCAACATTCAACCTGCTTGATGGTGGTCTGGTTGCTGGCCCGAGCCCTGGCTCAATCTTCTCTTACTTAGCTCTAACACCAAAAGGCAGCTTCTTCGCAACCATCGTGGGTGTAGCAACAGCAACGATAGTGTCTTTCCTAGTGGCAAGTGCAATCCTAAAAGTGAGCAAGAAGGAAGAGACTGAAGATGAGTTCGAACAATCGATGACTGACATGAAAGACATGAAAGCAGAAGGTTCAGTGGCTAAAACTCCTGTTTCAGCAGCGAAAACTGAAGCGAAAGATATCAAATTTGTAGCTTTTGCATGCGATGCAGGGATGGGTTCAAGTGCCATGGGCGCTTCAACGTTCAAACGCAAGCTCGAAAAAGCAGGCTACGAAGTTGAAGTGAAAAACTACGCGATTGAGAAAGTGCCGAGTCATGCCGATGTGGTGGTTACTCACGAAAGTCTAGAGAGTCGTGCAATCAAAGCTACAGGGCTACCAGTAGTAACAATTAAGAACTTCCTTCACGATCCAGCGTTAGACACGCTAATGGATACAATCGGTCAACAAGCTTAAATTTTAAATTTTGGGGCCAGGTCATGGCCCCACCTTTCGGAGATAAAATCATGGTTCAAACAACTGCAGCAGTTATTTGTGGTGAGAAAGACGTTCAACTTAGAACCTTTGAACTACCAAAGATTTCGGATGATGAACTGCTAGTAAAAAATATTTCTAATAGTATTTGCCTCTCAACTTACAAAGCAGCACTGCTAGGTAGCAATCATAAGCGAGTTCCTGACAACATCTCTGAAGTGCCAGTGATGACAGGCCACGAATATGCGGGTGTGATTGTTGAAGTTGGCGCTAATCTAAAAGATCGCTTCAAGCCGGGCGAACCATTTGTACTGCAACCTGCAATGGGTCTACCAACTGGCTACTCAGCAGGCTATAGCTACGAAACCTTTGGCGGGAATGCGACTTACTCGATTATCCCGAAAGTGGCGATTGACCTTGATTGTGTCCTCCCATACAAAAGCCCATATTACGCAAATGCATCGTTAGCAGAGCCAATGTCTTGCATTATTGGTGCATTCCATGCGAGCTACCATACAACGCAATATGTCTATGAGCATCAAATGGGTATTAAAGAAGGTGGTTCACTCGCTTTACTTGCGTGTGCTGGCCCTATGGGCATCGGCGCGATTGATTATGCGATTAATGGACCTGTGAAACCAAGCTTGATTGTAGTGACTGACATTGATGAAGCACGTCTAGCGCGCGCTGAAAGCCTTATTCCAGTATCAAAAGCTGCGGAAAACAGTATTGAATTACATTATGTGAATACTGCTAAAGTTGATGACCCGGTTACCTACCTAAAAAGTTTGAATAAAGATAAAGGCTATGACGATGTCATGGTATACGCTGCAGTTGCACAGGTGCTAGAGCAAGCCGATGAGCTACTTGGTAATGATGGCTGTTTAAACTTCTTTGCTGGTCCTACGGATAAACAATTCAAAGTACCGTTTAATTTCTACAACGTTCACTACGAATCAACGCATATCGTCGGTACCTCTGGTGGTTCAACAGGTGATTTGATTGAGTCAGTAGAGCTGTCAGAAGCAGGCAAGATCAACCCATCGTTCATGTTAACGCACATCGGTGGCCTTGAAGCCGCGCCACATACCATTTTGAATCAGCTGGATCTTCCAGGTGGCAAGAAATTGATTTACCCTCATATAGATATGCCACTAACAGCGATAGATGAGTTCCATACCTTAGCGGATGTTGATCCGTTTTTTAACGAACTTGACGCTATTGTTAAAGTTAACAATTACGTATGGAATGAACAGGCAGAAAAAGCCCTGCTTGAGTTCTACGACGTGAATTTAACGGCTTAATCGACAATTGATATTGTGGTAGCTAGCCTGCTACCACAATGCATGAGGAAGTTAGATATTACAGTCCAAGAAGAATTATTAGATACTCTAGAAGAGTGCGCCAATGCGACTTGTTCCATTAAAGCATCTCATAAACTGATCAACTCAAAGCTAAAGCAACTGCTCCCAAGGGTGTTTGTGCAAGATCCGTTGGTTATAGAGTATGCGGTGACGCCTCTCCTTAAAGAAAATGGCCCTTTGGTCGAGATTGATGTGGTGTCAAAATTGATGTTCGCCATGGGAAAAATATCGTTGGAAACTTATGCCGATATTGGATTGTTCGAACAAATGCATGGGTTTGTTACCAAGCAACCTCACGCGATTCAATTTGATGATGACATGATTTACGACTTTATTTGTAATCAGTCAATATTCTCCAAAGCTGAAAACAACATCTATTTAGACTCTATTAATCAATTGAAATTTTCGTCATTCGATGCATTTTCTAAAGCTCGCTACGAGTCGCTTATCAAGACGGTTCTCAAACTATCTTGTGAAAGCCTGTTAGAAACTGTTGAGAAAGAAATACTAAATTAAGGTTGTTAGCATGCAAGTGTCATTAAACGTCAGTGGCTTTGAAACAGAAGCAGTTTTTCCCGATCGCGACATTGAGCTTATTCATAAACCGCTGGTTGAAAAATTTACCTCGCTCTACACACAGAAAAAAGATCGAACGGTCATCTTCTTAGCTGCGCCTCCTGGTAGTGGCAAATCGACGTTAGCCGCGTTTTGGGAGCATTTGTCACAGACAGAAGCGAATTGTCAGCCACTTCAAGTTTTGCCATTTGATGGCTTTCATTATCCCAACGAAATATTGGATTCAAACTATATCGTTCGAGGAGATGAAAAAATTAAACTTCGCACCATTAAAGGGGCTTACGAAACCTTTAATTTAACGTCACTGATTGAAAAACTTAAACAGCTTAAGATCAAAGACCCAATGTGGCCATATTATGACCGCAACCTTCATGACCCAGTAGATAATGCGATAGCCGTCAATGAAGAGATCGTGGTGATTGAGGGCAATTGGTTGTTGCTAGATGAGCCTGTTTGGAATGGGTTACATGAGTTGGCGGATTTCACTATCTTTATCGATACCGATCCCAAGTTTCTGGAAGAGCGCCTTGTTAACCGAAAAATTCGTGGCGGCTCAACTCCGGAAGCGGCACAAGATTTTTACGAAAAGTCGGATTCCAAGAACGTGGCTAAAGTATTAAACCATTCGATTAAGGCTGATCTGACTCTGTATATGAACCAAGACGGTTCGTTTGAAATTAATTAAACAAGTTAGGAGGTCATGATGGAGATTGTTGTCGACAGCCATACCCATACATTGGCAAGTGGCCATGCCTATAGCACCATTATTGAGAATGCTCTAGCATCAAAAAATAAGGGGCTAAAACTCCTTTGTACAACGGATCATGCTCCTGAAATGCCGGGAGCCCCCCACTACTGGTTTTTCAACAACCAAAGGATTTTGCCCCGCTTTCTTCATGATGTTGGTATTTTGCGCGGTGTGGAAGCTAACACGCTTAACATTGCAGGTGAGTTGGATCTTGCTCCATCTTCTTACCAACATTTAGACTGGGTTATTGCAAGCTTACATGAACCAGTATTCAAGCCCTCGACGGAACAAGAACACACACAGGCGTTAATGAATGTTATTAAGAGCGGCAAAGTTGATGTGTTGGGGCACTTAGGGAACCCAAACTATCAGTTTGATATGGAAGCGGTTCTGCTGTGTGCAAAGGATCACAATGTCGCGATTGAAGTGAACAACACATCACTGACAGGTAAGAGCCGAAAAGGAAGTGATGTGCGATGCTCAAAAATTGTCGAGCTTGGTAAGCGAATTGGCGTTTACTTTTCTACAGGTTCTGATGCGCATTTCTGTGAAGAGATCGCTCGCCTCGATCTAGCGAAAGCACTTCTAGAAAAACACGAGGTTGGCGAAGAAAAGATCATAACCACATCAACTTCTCGATTCCTTAATTTTTTATTGCTTCGTGGCAAAAGCCGTATTGAAGAATTTTCTGAATTATATTGAAGGTAACATAATGACAAGCCAAGAAAACCAATCGAAGAATCAACTAGCAAATGCCATCCGTGCACTGAGCATGGATGGTGTTCAACAAGCTAACTCTGGTCACCCAGGTGCACCTATGGGTATGGCTGATATCGCCGAAGTACTTTGGCGTGGTCATCTAAACCACAACCCACAAAACCCAGAGTGGGCTGACCGAGACCGTTTCATTCTATCAAACGGCCACGGCTCAATGCTTATTTACTCTCTGCTTCACCTAAGCGGTTACGAGCTATCCATTGACGACCTTAAAAACTTCCGTCAGCTTCACTCTAAAACGCCAGGTCACCCAGAGTACGGCTACGCTCCAGGCATCGAGACGACGACGGGTCCTCTCGGTCAAGGTATTACTAACGCGGTTGGTATGGCAATGGCTGAGAAAGCACTTGCTTCTCAGTTTAACAAAGAAGGCCACGACATCGTTGATCACTTCACTTATGTATTCATGGGTGATGGCTGTCTAATGGAAGGTATTTCGCACGAGGCATGCTCTCTTGCTGGTACACTAGGCCTAGGTAAGCTAATCGCATTCTGGGATGACAACGGCATCTCTATCGATGGTGAAGTTGAAGGTTGGTTCTCAGACGATACGCCTAAGCGCTTTGAAGCTTACGGCTGGCATGTAATTCCTACGGTAAACGGTCACGATGTAGAAGCTATCAACGCAGCAATCGAGGCAGCGAAAGCAGATCCTCGCCCTACACTAATTTGCACTAAAACGATCATTGGTTTTGGTTCTCCAAACAAATCGGGCTCTCACGACTGTCACGGCGCACCACTAGGCTTTGATGAAATCGCGGCAACCAAAGAAGCACTCGGTTGGGCGCACGGTCCATTCGAAGTTCCTGCTGACATCTACGCACAGTGGGATGCTAAGGAAGCAGGCGCAACGAAAGAAGCTGCTTGGAACGAGAAGTTTGAAGCATACGCGGCAGCTTACCCAACCGATGCGGCAGAGCTTAAGCGTCGTATCAACGGCGATCTTCCAGCAGAGTGGGAAGCGAAAGCATCTCAAATCATTGCAAACCTGCAAGCTAAACCAGCAAACATCGCATCACGTAAAGCATCTCAAAATGCACTAGAAGCGTTTGGTGCAATCCTACCTGAATTCATGGGCGGCTCTGCTGACCTTGCGCCTTCTAACCTAACCATGTGGTCTGGTTCTAAGTCTCTTGAAGCATGCGACTTCTCTGGCAACTACATCCACTACGGTGTGCGTGAGTTCGGTATGACGGCGATCATGAATGGTATCGCGCTGCACGGCGGTTTCGTTCCTTACGGCGCAACATTCCTAATGTTCATGGAGTACGCACGTAACGCAATGCGTATGGCGGCTCTGATGAAAGTTCAGAACATCCAAGTTTACACGCACGACTCTATCGGCTTAGGGGAAGATGGTCCAACGCACCAACCTGTTGAGCAAATGGCTTCGCTACGTCTAACGCCGAACATGAGCACGTGGCGTCCATGTGACCAGGTTGAATCAGCAGTAGCTTGGAAACTGGCTATCGAGCGTAAAGACGCGCCTACAGCACTAATCTTCTCTCGTCAAAACCTTGCTCAGCAAGAGCGTAACGCAGAGCAGGTTGCCAACATCGCTAAAGGTGGTTACATCCTGAAAGATAGTGAAGGCAAGCCAGAGCTAATCTTTATTGCAACGGGTTCTGAGGTTGAGCTAGCAGTAGAAGCTGCGGCACAACTAACAGCAGAAGGTAAGAGAGTACGCGTTGTTTCTATGCCATCGACAGATGCATTCGACAAGCAAGATGCTGCTTACCGTGAAGGGGTTCTACCGTCAGACGTAACGGCTCGTATCGCTATCGAAGCCGGTATTGCGGACTTCTGGTACAAGTACGTTGGCTTCAACGGAAAAATTATCGGTATGACAACATTCGGTGAATCCGCACCAGCAGGTGAACTATTCAGGATGTTTGGTTTCACACTAGACAACGTATTAACCACTGCACACTCTGTACTAAAAGCATAAGTAGGAAGTAACATGACCACGTTAGAAACAACAGCAAAACAATGGCAAGATCTAGGCATTAAACCAGGTGTGATTTTTGGCGAAGACGTACAAAAAATTTACAAACTGGCTAAGCAGCACAAATATGCACTTCCTGCTATCAACTGTGTGAACACCGACTCAATCAACGCGGTACTAGAAGCGGCATCGGGAATTGGTTCACCTGTAATTATTCAACTGTCTAACGGCGGAGCAAGTTTTTTTGCAGGTAAAGGCCTGAAACTACCAGAGCACACAGCACAAATTTTAGGCGCAACCATTGCTGCTAAGTACGTACACGATGTGGCAGCCGCTTACGGCATTCCAGTGATCCTACACACTGACCATGCTTCAAAAGTATTATTACCGTGGATTGATGGTCTGCTTGATGCAGGTGAAGCGTTCTTTGCTCAAACGGGCAAACCACTATTCTCTTCACACATGATTGATTTGTCTGAAGAATCGCTAGAAGAAAACATCGAAATCTCAGCGAAATACTTAGCGCGTATGAACAAGATTGAGATGTCACTAGAAATTGAACTTGGCTGCACTGGCGGTGAGGAGGACGGCATTGATAACTCTCATCTAGATCAATCCATGCTGTACACCTCGCCTGAAGACGTGGCTTACGCATACGAAACGCTGAGCGCAATTAGCCCGCGTTTCACGATTGCGGCATCATTTGGCAACGTACATGGCGTGTATAAGCCAGGTAACGTAGTTCTAACCCCGACAATCCTTCGTGACTCTCAAGAGTATGTTTGTGAGAAGTTCGGTCTTGAAGCGAACACATTGGATTTCGTATTCCACGGTGGTAGCGGCTCAACTGAGGCGGAAATTAAAGAAGCGATTGAGTACGGCGTGATTAAAATGAACGTTGACACGGATACTCAGTGGGCAACGTGGGACGGCGCTCGTCAGTACATTGCAGAGAACTTTGACTACCTACAAGGTCAGATAGGTAACCCTGAAGGTGAAAATAAGCCGAACAAAAAGTATTATGACCCTAGAGTCATTCTGCGTGCAGCACAAGCCTCGCACATCAAGTTGGTCAAAGAATTATTTGCCATTTTGGGCAATCGATCATAATTAAGAACTAGGGTTCAATTGCCTCAAGTTAACCTGTTAATTTGGGGCTTTTCACTATGACAAATGGCAAAATTCTTTATGTCCAGAGGCGATTCTATCCGTATCAAATGCACTTTTCCCGCATAAATATCATTGTCGTCATGTAAGCTGTATCTATACCCGAGAGCATTGTTTTCGATGAAATCAGGATCATGCTTAACCACAAAACGGTTCAAAGGCTTAGCTTATGGCTCAGCTTAATTTTAAATCGACGGTCAGGGTTAAAAAGTATCGTTCATACCGAGGAGAATCAGGAAAACCTGCTCCCAACGTGCTTGAAAGAGATTTTAGTGCGACTCAACCCGATGAAAAATTGGTAACTGATGTTAAGGAGTTCAAAGTCAAAGAGCAGAAAGTATACTTGTCTCCCGTTGTCGACTTGTTTACTAAGGAAGTGGTGGATTAACGTTAAGTAATGCTTCTTAATAAAGATGGGGCTCTGCTGTTCAATGAGCAGAACCCTATCTCTAGATCTAAGTAATTTATTTATCGTACTATTGCCCTAATAGAGTAGCTACGGCACTTTGCTGCTCATTCGATTGTGGTTGATAGTCTTTACCAGCATATGGGCAGATATCTTCGCACATGCTCATAGGTTGCTTATGGAGCATAATGTACCTTTTTATCAAAAAAGGCTTTGGTAAAACCTCATCAGTGATGAACGACTATAACTTGATCGAACACTTCCATTTCAACGTTGCTAAAAAAGCATTCTTCCCAATTATCAAACGTGGCATGGCAATTGAATTCCATGCCGTTCACCCAAAATCCATCTTTTAAAAACTCGTACATTATTGGTACAAAACCGCCTTCAAATATATATTTATAATGCCAAGGTCCACCACTTTCTCTTTCGATACTAATTTCAATTGGACTCCATCCCCCAAATTCACGGCTGTAATCGGAATCTTTAAAGAATAATAGAATATTATCATTCTGGTTTAATGCATCGACTAAGGCGTCATTGTCCTCTATATGAGAGGCGACTATCGAGACGAGGTACTCCGTTAGCTTACTCGAAGTAGGTAAGGGCGCCGTGTTAATGTTATCGGGTTGAAAATTAAGTTTAGTAAGTGCGTCTAATTTTGTTGACATTGTAGAACTCCTATATTGTCTACGTAATGTTTATGAACGGCTGTGCTTAAAGGAAATACAATTTCTCTTTCACTGAGCGCTATTGCTGACAGTCTTGAATAAACACACTCGACCGAAATAAAAATGTGTACGTGATACGCAGTTGTTAAAAATAATCCCCCTTATTAATTACTACTTGTTCCAAAACAACGATATCCTTCGCCATAGTGCTTCGTGTATAGCTTGGCTAAGTAGGTTGCCCTCCCATAGGCATCGAATAACTTGTCTTGCCAACCACACTGATTACGTCTGATCACATATCCCGCTTTATCTGGAAACTCCACCAGCGTCATGTAATTTTCCACGTCATCTGACAATGGCAATAGAAATAACCGCCTCTCCATGTTCTGCATGGCTCTGGCCCAAGCCGTGTAGACTTTACCGCTCAAATGCTCAGGATTAAGCCTCGTATAATCGCCCACGCCACTGTAGTACTCATTACTGACCAATATCATTACGTGATAATGATCTTTATCAGCACTCTTACGCTCTCTTGCCCAAATGTAACGCACTGGACATGCGTGTACCTTTTGACCGAAACGTTGCTTACGTTTACGTTCAGCTTCAATTTGACTGCGTAATGACTCTATAAATAGCGTCATCGGATTCAAATCATATAAACCATAACCATCAATAGAGCAGGTTGACGGTAAGCGTAAATCAACTCGAAACACTAAAACACGTGCACTGTTATTGGCTATTGCTTTATTAAATACTCTTTGTATTGATAATAAGTAAGCCCTGTTATGTGTGTATTGAGTAAATATAGGGTAGTCAATGTTATTCATATCCCCCTCCATTAATATTATTCCCCTTAATATATTGTTGATGTATTCTTGTTCATTAGTCACGACTACGTATTATCACACTCTATTGAAGGTTATAAGTATTACAGTTATTACTACTACTATTAATTGTTATAATATTATTACTAAGTATTGGTAATGTATTACTGTTAAGCGTTATTTATATATTACCAATAACCGAACCAATATATAGTCAATAAATTAAAGTTAATCTTTATTATTCCTATAAAATATCTTCAAATGCAGTAATACAAACCACTCCGAAGTTAATTAATATGAATCATTTAACCTAAATAGGAACAATCATGAAAACACTAAAAGTTTTATACTTTATTGCTTTGTCTATTTTACTAACCGTAGGCTTCTTTAGCCTTGCTGGGTTCCCCATAATACAGCTTCCAATAATTACTGGATAAACCTGAGATACTGAGTTTTTATCCAACCTAAGAATTTAGTATTGTGGTGTAGGTGGCAGCTCGACCGTTGATAAATCAAGCTGCTGCTTAGCTAAATCTTGTGCATATGTAGGATATAGATCGATGACCTTCGTTTTGCCGATTAACAGCTGTGAAAACCGAGGATCAGGCCCCAAATAGTCTAATGCTGCCTTTAGAGCTTTACTCTTTCGTAAACAATTAGGACCATACTGGAGTATGTAGTTGTTTTTGATATACCGAGTTCCTGCATTTGACCTTTGGACTAACCAATTGGCTAATACCTCCGCATCAAGCACATGCTGCGGAGGGGTTGGTGGTGGACAAAACAGCCCCATAAACTCAGAAGAATAATAGGCCACAATGTTGATGGCATTCCAGAGCGTTGAGAGCGGTATCTCTGAGAGAGCTTCATCCTCTGAGTAGTTTTCAAAACAATGCAATATAGCAGCGACACGAACTGTGTTTTCAACCAATTTGGATGCGTGATCTTTAGCAAACTCAAAACGTCCACCTGGCTTCATCCCGGTTTCAATTTCATTTGATATCTCTGTGAGCACTTTTTTCGAGTCATAACAGAAGGAAACAACTCTTCGTTCGCGCTCGTCGATTTCTAGTGGCAATAGCTGAAGTAATGAGTAGACTCGTTCATTGAATTCATCTATTGCTTCCGTTGGAATCTTTATGCCGTACGATTGACGGTTGCCACAGTTTGAAGGCGGATAGCAGAGTAAGAAACGAGCGAAGAAGCCATTATCCCGAACGTCATCTGTAGATTTTGTGATAAACTTTTTCACGGTACTTACTTGAGTCATGATCGCTACGGTCAAGCGAGCATCTTCAATGGTAATATCATCACTTGATTTTCGGCTCACTCTAGTATCTTCACCAGACCAAATGTCGTTCAAGAAGCTAGTGTTCCTCATTAATAAAGAATTTAGGATTTTTGCTCCTTCACTTGAAATAAGTAACGCATTAGCTCCCATACCTTGCAGTTCAGCTTGTAAGGACTGTGGTGTGACGTCTTCAAACCGGATAATTCTCGGCTTAGGCGCTTGCGGCTCGTTCAATTGATGATCGACAAGCCTTTCAATGGCAACGTCTTTCTCTTCATTAGAAGCATCAAGCATTTCTTGCATTAAATACTTCTCTACCTCTCGATATTCACTTATGATTAGGGCATGCTTAACTAAGGCTCGCTTTAAGCGCTTAGTATCATCAAGCATGAACCTCTTGAGTCCTTTAATTACTTTCGATTCAAGACTCGATTTTCGCTCGCCAGAACCCGCAACAGTCAATATGTTCAAAGAAATTGGACCTGCTTTGCCTGTTAATGGATTCTCCACATCCACTAGTCCCTGAAGGGAGGTTGAGGCCGCGGATAGAGCTGCTGACAAATTCATTGCCTTTGGGGTTTGAGTCAACTGTTCTAGGTTGTCTAAAGCTCTATAGAAAGTAGAATCGTTTCTGAAGTAAGGCGGCACGGATTGGTAAGGAAACCAAGCTGTACCATGAAGGCCTATAGGAAGCACATTGCTCATTGAATGACCCCCTCATCATCAGACTGACTCGCTCTAGTTCTAGAGTCTATCCACGCATAAACTTCGGATGATAACCATCCAACTGCTCTAGGACCAAGCGGTATCGATTTAGGGAACATAGGATCATAGCGGGGGGACTGTTGGCTTAATTTGTCATAGATAGACGATCTAGAAAGTCCCGTGATCTGAGTCAGGTCATTAATACGATAGATCTGATTTTGGTTTTGTTGAGATAGCGGTAATGCCATATTTTCAAGCTCCGTTTTAGTTCAAAATTCACGGACAAAGCTATCGTTATTCTCGGCATTAAAATAGGGGGAGTGAATGCCCCGCCTTTCTCCCCATTAATCCACTTTCAATTAAAACCTTATAAAACAAAGACTTTAAAAACCTTAAAAAATTAAAATTTATTTTTCATGAGAGCTAATGCAAAAGCTTCCATATCCTCACTATGCTCCAAACTTTGGACTTGAGACTTTACAGCGCTGTAACTGTCCCTTTTTTCTAAGGGAGGAAAGAGGTGTTGTATCTGAGGGTTAACCCTTTGATTTTCGGGTTTGCTTTTACCACGACCTTTACCGAACTCTGCATTGATAAAAGCATATCCAGATTCAGCGTTTTTACTTGGCTTCTTAGGCGATTTTGGAGGGGTGTTTTTTCGTCTGAACAACCCATATTCCTCTAACAAAAATCCACCGTCACGTACTGTTGGAGGCTTTGGTATCGTCTTTACCTCAAAAATACCAAAACCAATTCTTGCTAGTTTACAAAGTGAGTTATAACTTCGATAATAATCTGGTATATAGTAAGGGCTGTTTTCAGGAATTTCTGAAAGTTGTGGTATTTGGTGAAGGCTTGAAACTTTACTTATATCTTCATTTAAGACCAGAATATTATTGAATTCAAATTCAATTATTTCAGGCTCAAAATTCTCACATTTATTTTTTAAACTTATCTTTTTAAAATAAAAATATTCTATCGGATGGTTTTTATTTTGATAATCTTCTTCTTTAGGTAGTCTTTTGCTTTTTATCAACCCAGGGGTGTTTAAATACTCTCGAATATCCTCAGCCCTCATCCATTTATTAAACGCTGACTCTTTCGGTAATACTTCAAAATCTCTTCCTGTTAAAATAGCAACTTTAGAGCAATGAATGAAAGCAGCACTTTCCCAGGTTAATATATTAGCGATATCGTCTTTTTTTAATTTTATTATATACTTAGCTTGTTCGCTAACACCTTTTTCAATAGTTAGATTATGTCCACCACTTTTCCCCTTAATATCCTCTTGACTCCAGCTGATAAATTGCCATAGGTGATAGCCAGTTGGTAATATGTAATAAAGTGGTATCTCATGCTTTTCACATACTGATAAACTCTTAATGAACTCTTCTTTACAATCGTTGTTTTTCTTTATATTTACAAGTCTAAAAAATTCCATCGATAGCTTCTCCGTAAAACTGCTATTTTTGCTATTCGTAGCAAAAATAGCAGTTTAAAGACCAAAGTGTCGACGTAAAAAAGCTGCTTTTGTCGGCGATATCGTCTCTTTCTTCTTAGGGGCAAGAGCTTGTAACTTTCTTCCCCACGCCTGCATTACAAGCAATTGCTCATCAAAGTAGTCGTAGTGATTGTAGACTCGTAACATACCAGGTAACTGATGCCCGACAGCTTTTTCGACTGCGACTATATCAAGCTTCATTTCATTGCATCGGCTAATAAAGGTTCGACGTAAGTCATGAGGTGAGAATGGTTCTATTCCATCTGGGAGGTTTCTTTTAATAATAATTCTAATAGCTGATGATTCTTGTACTTTATCTGAGTTTAATTGAGGCCAAACTAACTTCCTACTATTAGCAATTTCTTTTCGCTGCTCTTTAAGCAATTCAATCAAATAGTCACTCAATGGAACTTTTCGACTTTCTGGACTCTTACTATGCCTATCTTTTGAACTTGCAGGAAGAATCCAAGTTCTATTTTTCAAATCTACTTCTTCCCATCTCATTTCTAAAACAGCTCGTATTCTCTGACCACAACCAAGTAAAAATCTAATTAGCCGAATATTAGAGGTGTTAGTCTTCCACGATTCTAAACTCGACTGTAGTAATTCTAATTCATTAAAACTCAAATTTCTTTTAGTTATTTTTGAACCGCCTCCTACATCTTTTGCTTTTAGTTGTGGGGCTGGGTGCACCTCAAGCATATTGAGAGCTAACGCATGATTTATGATTTGGTTCATCACTTTATGACATGCGCCTATAGCTCCGGCCATACGCTGCCCAGACTGATCAGTTTTAGCGTCAAATACTCTATTTAGATCCATAATATTAAGATCATCTAATTTGACGTCACCAATAAACGGTTTCACATCTCGTAAGTAAATCGTCCTAGCCTGCTCTCCTCGTAACTGTTTCGATAAGTGTATAGCGTCAAAACTAACAAATGCATCATGGAAAGTTTTTGCTGCCTCTTGTTCTCGCTTTTCTCTAACTAGCTCAAGTTTAGGATTTTTGTTATTTTCTAACCAACTACGATAACGACCCGCTTCTTCTCTAGCTTGCTCTAAAGTCATACCCGTTTGAGGCTTCGACTTTATGTATCGACCCATTGAAATCTTTTCGTGTTTTTTACCTATTTGAAAGCGAAAGGTCCAGGTCATTGTTCCCGTGGGACGAACACGGATATTTAATCCTTCAACTTTTTTATCAGGGATCATGTACTCTTTATCTTGAGGCTTCAACGCTTGCAATGTGGCATTGCTGCTAATTCTCTTTGTCATTATATTAAACCTATGCTTCTGGGTACGGCTCAGGGTACGGGAACAGGTGAGTTCCTATTGTATTATCTAGAACTCCACTGGACAACCAAATAGAGAGAACCCCTTAGTAACAGTAACTTAAGTGAAAAACATGGACTGTAATAAATCTTATTGGACACAAACTTCCATACACCCACCACATGGAAGCGGGCGTGTTACTGGAACGCAAAGCATAGATTCAGTCCATAGACCCAGCGGGTTTCAGCCTGATATAAAAAACGAGCCGTTTGGCTCGTTTTTTATAACTCTCAAGTATCAGTCTACACATCTCTGTATACCAACTTATGTTGGCTTACCAATAAAGCCCAGTTTTTTACCTATCCAAAGCATGAGTAACATCACCACGACAATGGCAAACAAGTTAGATCCTGCATCTGGGTGCTGTGCTTTCACAAAGGCAGAGTGACCAAACCCACCCACAAAGAAACAGGCTAAACCGACCAATGGGATATCTTCTGAAACCGGGTGACGCAGATACTCTTGGTATAGTGCCTGTACCGATAATACGAGCGCAATGATCGGAAAAATAGAAAAGCTCACTTCACTCATCGTCATCCAAGACAGTAATGCATCACCGCACATACCTGCAACCAACGCCAATACTAACGTTTTTCGTTCTGAGCCGCGGTCTAAGTGAACACCCGGCTCCATTCCATTTTCTGAATTTGACATTAATCCTCCCTGCTTTTTGTTCGCTTTCTCTCTCGCTCTTTGCGATACCAGAATGCCCCTTTTGCAATCATTCTTAGCTGCATAATCAAACGTTCAGCAAGCTCATCTCGTTCACGAGCCGACAAATCAAGCACTTCAGCTCCGGAGCTAAAAACCAAGGTCACCGATGCTTGCGCTTGAGTCTGTGCTTCTTCTTTGCTCATTCCGGTACTGGTTAAATATTCGGTTAACTCTGCCGCAAAATGTTCAATTTCTCTGGCGACGGCAGTACGAAAATCAAAAGACGTTCCCGAACGCTCTCTTAATAATAAACGAAAAACATTAGGGCTACTTTCAATAAATTCCATAAATGTTTCAACCGAAGTACGAATCACGCTTCCTTCGGTTGCAATCCGCTGACGAGCCTGCCGCATCAACTGACGTAGCAATAAACCGCCTTCATCGACCATGGTTAAGCCTAATTCATCCATATCTTTAAAATGACGATAAAAAGACGTGGGCGCGATCCCGGCTTCTCGAGCGACTTCTCTTAAACTTAAATTAGAAAAACTTCTATCAGCACTCAACTGACTGAATGCCGCGTCAATCAGTGATCGGCGAGTTTTCTCTTTTTGCTGTGCGCGAATTCCTAGCGATTTCATGATTGGACTACTTTGGTCATTATCTTATCCACCCTACTATAACGCGAAGCGACGTTACTCATAAACCCAATATTCAACTAAAATCTTACGTCGACAGGAAAGGTATCCTTACTCATAAACCTCTGAGTATCAATAACCTCGTCGGGCATCTTATAAAATAAAGTGTATAAGCGACGCCATTCTCATGCTGTTTTTAGATCTACGTCCGTGATCTCTTCGACCCTCTCGTCTCGAATATATTTACCTATCTGTAATATGCGTTAAAATCTCGCTACAGCAATGTAAAAGAATATAACAAGGAAGAGATCTATGACGCAGAGCAACCACTTTGATGTAATTGTTATCGGTAGTGGCCCTGGTGGTGAAGGTGCAGCTATGGGATTAACTAAAGCGGGGCTCAATGTCGCTATCATAGAAAAAGAGAGCAGTGTCGGTGGCGGTTGTACACACTGGGGAACCATTCCATCGAAAGCCCTTCGACATGCCGTAAGTCGTATTATTGAGTTCAATAGTAACCCACTATTTTGCCACAACAACAGCAGCATTCATTCGACTTTCTCTAACATTTTAAACCATGCTAAGTCCGTGATCGATAAGCAAACTCGGCTTAGGCAAGGCTTCTACGACAGAAATGATTGTACCTTGATTTTTGGCACGGCAGAGTTCTCAGGTGAGCATTCCATCAATGTGACTCAAGCTGATGGTACCGTTGAAACATACACCGCCGATAAATTTGTCATCGCGACTGGCTCGCGCCCATACCAACCGAGTGATGTCGACTTTACCCATCAACGTATTTATGACAGCGATTCAATTTTAAGCCTAGAGCACGACCCTCGTCATATCATCATTTACGGTGCTGGCGTTATTGGTTGTGAATATGCCTCGATATTTAGAGGGCTTGGCGTCAAAACCGATCTAATAAATACTCGTGACCGCTTATTGTCTTTTCTGGACAACGAAACGTCTGATGCCCTCTCATATCACTTCTGGAATAGCGGTGTTGTGATCCGAAATGACGAGACATTCGAAAAAATTGAGCCTACCGACGATGGTGTCATTGTTCATCTTGAGTCTGGAAAGAAAATGCGCGCCGATTGTTTACTGTATGCCAATGGCCGAACGGGTAACACGGATAAACTGAACCTAGACGCCGTTGGCTTAGCGGCGGATTCTCGTGGTCAAGTTTCGGTGAACAGTAATTACCAAACCAGCATTAACCATGTCTATGCGGTCGGGGATGTTATTGGCTATCCAAGCCTAGCGAGTGCGGCTTATGATCAGGGCCGATTTGTGGCTCAAGCGATTACTCAAGGGCAAGCCTCTGGATATTTAATTGAAGATATTCCAACAGGTATCTATACCATTCCAGAAATCAGCTCAGTAGGTAAAACCGAACAAGAACTCACCGCAGCGAAAGTACCGTATGAAGTGGGTAGAGCCTCGTTCAAGCACCTCGCTCGAGCTCAAATAGCAGGAAAAGATATCGGTAGCTTAAAAATACTCTTCCACCGAGAGACAAAAGCCATTCTGGGTATTCATTGTTTTGGTGAACGTGCTGCTGAAATTATCCACATTGGACAAGCAATTATGGAACAGAAAGGGCCTGCCAATACCATTGAATACTTCGTCAATACGACATTCAATTATCCGACTATGGCTGAAGCATACCGTGTGGCTGCGCTTAACGGGTTGAATCGATTATTTTAGCCTTACGTCTTAACCTCGCAAAACATGTCACGTCACTAAAGCAAGTGACGGTTGCGAATAGCAGAAACTAAAAACAGAAACAAAAAACAGAAACAAAGCGAAACCGCAGATCCTACTCTGCGGTTTTTTGATTTAAGAACACGCCATGACGCCATTGAACGATCAATACCATCCCTAAACCCAATCCCCTCATCGCCATAAAACTCAACATAGCTAACCACAACGCATGGTTACCCAGCTCACTGGTTAAATAAAACACAGCAAAGAAAAAACACGTCGCAACGAACATGCTGTTACGCATTTCCTTCCCTTTTGTCGCACCAATAAAGATGCCATCAAACAAGAAGCACCACATAGAAGTGAGTGGCATCGCAATTAACCAGGGTAAGTAGATATGAGCGTTATCTTTGACGCTTGGGATATCGGTGATCAAACTGATCAGAGCCGATCCAAAAAGAGAGAAAACAAGGGTCAAAGCTATGCAAATGATCAAGCTCCAAAAAAAAGTCCCGATCAGTGACTGATTCAGTTCTTTTTTATTTTTGGCACCAATCGCTTTCCCCACCATGGCTTCCATGGCGTAAGCAAAGCCATCCATCCCGTAAGAGATCATCATCAAGAAACTCATGAGCACCGCATTCGCAGCAATAACGTCATCACCAAAACTTGCGCCTTGAAAAGTCATAAAACTGAATGTCGCTTGAAGACACAGCGAACGTAGAAAAATATCTCTGTTTAACTTAACAAAGCGTCCAATGTTATTGCCACTCTTGGGCAGGATCGATCGAGGAGACGGTAAATGACGAGCACACCAAGTGCGATAAACACACCATAGACCGAAAGCCAGCCCCATGTAGTCCGCAATAACAGAAGCGAGAGCCGCGCCTTCGACTTTCCAATCAAAGCCTATGACAAATAAGACATCGAGTAAGATATTCGTGACGTTAGCAATGATCACCATCCACATTGGCGCTTTGGCATTTTGAGTGCCCAGTAGCCAACCTAAAATCACAAAATTAGCTAAAGCGGCCGGAGCACTCCAAGCGCGAATAGAAAAATACTGCTGACCATAATGTTTCACCTCGTCACTAGCACTGCTTAATGAAAAAATTAAGTCCGCCAAACTGCCGTGCACGAGTAAAAAGACGGCGGAAAACCCAAAGGCCATCATAACGCCTTGAATAAACACCAACGCCAGTTGCTGCTTATCATCCGCGCCATAAGATTGCGCGGTAAGCCCAGTGGTGGACATTCGTAAAAAACCGAGCAGCCAAAACGTCACACTGATCATGGTGCCGCCCAATGCCACACCACCTAGATACCAAGCCTGTTCTAAGTGGCCAATAACGGCGGCATCGACTAACCCAAGAAGAGGAACGGTAATATTAGAAAGCACCATAGGAATGGCGAGTAACAACACTCTCTTGTGAAGAGACAGGTTATTTAGGCTTTTATAGAGCGTACTTAACGTTTGAATCGATTGGGAAATCACAGTCACCTCACTTGTAGAGAGTGAAGTGTAACTGGATCACCAACGAAGCTGAACTACTACTGGGGTTAATCTCTGCTTGAGTGATGGGAGCTTCGTGATCCAGCGCTGCCAAAACTTCCAGCGGCTGCAGTTTTTGTCTAATGGCGACAAGATGTTTACCGACTGTGCCCACGGTAAATAATTCAGTATCGATTTACCTGGGTGATCATACCCATGCGCATACGTACCAGACCCGAGCTTTTTTCCTAAATGCGTCGACGTCTTATCCCCTGCAATTACAAAGCATGCGGTTGCGCTATCAAAATGACGCCCTAACGCTTGAACAAACTTGGCAACATGGGAATGGCTAAGATCAAGTAATGCGTGCTCACAGACAATCATCACATTAGCGTGGTTAGGAATCGGCAGTTGATCAAGCCACTGCAAATCGTCGACACTGCCACAATGATGCAAATAGCGTTCGCTCTTGTGAAAAAGCTTCTCTCTCCACAGCAAGTTCTCGGTAATATCGAGCTCAACCCAATGACAAAGCCCATCATCAACGCGATAAAATCGAGTATCTAAGCCTGCTCCAACATTAATGATCCAAGCATCAGGGCTACGCTTAATAAAGGCATTGACTTGTAGGTCACATAGTTGAGTGAGAGTTGCATGAAGCAGCTGCTTTTGATCAATATCACCAGATAAACACTCAGGAGATAATTGGCAGTAGCGACAAGCATTAGCCGCAATGGGGTCATAAATAAGGCCATCATCAACAAAGCTTTCACGGCTACGCAGCCATAATGGTTGGAACAAATCGGTGGGGATTTGATGGCGTCGTTTTGAAGAGGGGGATGTAAGAGGCATTATCATCTTCCTTATGAACCCAGAAAGAAGATGATAATGAATATCATTTAAACTTACAAGCTATTGAGAGTATCGCCAGGCCATTTCTCAAATCGGATACGGGGATCCGCTCCGTGAGAGGTTACATCCAGTCGGTATTTCGAATGATTCCGACGGCAATACCCTCAATGGCTAAGTGCTGCACGGTCAAATCCACTTCAATCGGAGAAAATTCTTCATTTTCAGCATGAAGCAGAACCGTTGCGCCTTTGCGCTCTAAACGTTTAACCGTGACATCATCATCCACTCGTGCCACGACAACTTGGCCATCTCGCACATCTTGAGTTTTGTGCACTGCCAATAAATCACCATCCATGATACCAATATCTTTCATACTTTCGCCATTAACTCGAAGCAGAAAATCAGCTTGTGGTTTAAACATGCTGGCATCGACTTTATAGTGTGTTTCGACATGTTCCTGAGCCAGAATCGGTTCGCCAGCCGCTACCTGTCCGATAAGTGGCAAACCTTCTTCCTCATTCGCAGCTTCTAATAAAATGCGTATACCACGCGACGCTCCGGGGATAATTTCTATCGCTTGCTTACGAGCGAGCGCTTTTAAATGTTCTTCTGCGGCATTAGCAGAACGGAACCCCAATTCACGCGCAATTTCAGCGCGAGTCGGTGGCATTCCATGATCATCAATTTTACGTTTGATGAGATCAAATACTTCTTGTTGGCGTGCAGTCAACGGCTTCATAAGTCACCTGTCTTTTTATACAGTTAACTGTGAGTATATCCAGTAAGTCATAAAATGAAAAGATAATTGACTGTTTTTTAAATATTTCGTGTTTTCGTCTCAATCCATAGCGGCTTTATCTTGTGCTTCTGTTCACTTTTGAAAGCATTCATCCATCAAAATTTCGCAATAATATGACCACGCGACCTACAATATAATTAAAAGGTTAGACCAGTTTCTGTTATCCTTGCCGCTCTTTTAAGTAACCTGCTTAGGCGACTTTCCACTTCGCGTTACAATAACAAATCACTGGAAATTCGCTTATGCTTATTTGAAACACAAGAGGCTATGAACCTTTATGTCTTCAGGACAATCGCTAGCACGAACATTACTTAAGTTACCTTTATCTATTTTGGTAAAAGGGACGGCAATTCCTTCAAGCCCTATTGACGATCATAATATTGATATCGACAAGCCTATTGTTTATGCGCTGCCATTTCGCTCCAGTGTCGATCTCCTGACCTTGCAAAAACACGCTCTAGAGCTTGGGCTACCCGACCCACTAAGCCCTGTTATGATTAATGGTCAATCATTCCCTCGCTATGTTTTTACCTCGTCACGCCCAACATTAGTTCAACGTAATCAAGACGTACCCAACACGTCGATCTCATTGTTTTCGTCACTGCTTGAGCTCCACCGATTTGACAGTAATCTCGATGTTCAAATTATTCCTACAACCGTATTGTGGGGCAGAAAACCGGGGAAAGAAGAGCACACAAAACCGTATCTTCAAGCGTTAAATGGCCCAGAAAAAGCAGCGGCTGTTATTCTTTCTGGCCGGGACTGTCTGGTCCGTTTCAGCCCTGTCGTGTCGCTTCGTTACATGGCCGATTCTCACGGTACAGACGCATCCATTGCTCATAAACTCGCGCGAGTGGCGCGTATTCACTTCTCTCGCCAAAAACTGGCAGCCTCAGGGCCCGATCTACCTAACCGTCAGGCACTGTTTCAACGTTTGCTCAACTCTCAAGCGATTGAAAAAGCGATTGAAGAAGAAGCCAAAGCCAAAAATATTCCAATCGAAAAAGCACGCAAAGAAGCGCATGCGATTATGGAAGAAGTCGCGGCGAATTTTTCTTACTCTCTGATCAAGTTAGGTCAACGCACTCTGCGCTGGCTGTGGAATCGTATTTACCAGGGGCTCAATATTTCCAATGCCTCGACGATAAGAAAACTGGCACAAGACGGCCATGAGATTGTTTACGTCCCGTGCCACCGTAGCCATATGGATTACTTACTGCTTTCTTATGTGCTGTATAATGAAGGCATGGTGCCACCTCATATTGCTGCGGGTATTAACCTCAATTTCTTCCCTGCTGGGCCAATTTTCAGACGCGGTGGTGCTTTCTTTATTCGCCGTAGTTTTAAAGGCAATAAACTGTACTCTACCGTTTTCCGAGAGTATCTCGCAGAGCTGTTTAGTAAAGGCTATTCCGTTGAGTACTTCAGTGAAGGTGGGCGTTCACGCACTGGTCGTTTGCTGCAAGCGAAAACCGGTATGCTTGCGATGACGATTCAAGCGATGCTTCGTGGCTTAAACCGCCCAGTAACGCTAGTGCCTGTTTACATCGGTTATGAACACGTTATGGAAGTCAGCACTTACGCTAAAGAGCTTCGAGGCAAAGACAAAGAGAAAGAAAACGCAGGCCAAGTGCTGCGCACTATTCGTAAGTTGCGAAATTTTGGTAAAGGCTACGTTAACTTTGGTGAGCCGATACCTCTGAATCAATACCTTAACGAACATGCCCCTGAGTGGACACAAGATATTGATCCACTCGGTGGAAGTAAGCCCCAGTGGATAAACCCAGTGGTGGGTAAGCTTGCAAATAAGATGATGACGAACATCAATGACGCTGCGGCAGCGAATGCGCTCACGCTTTGCGCGACTGCATTGTTGGCATCGCGTCAAAGAGCATTATCTCGAGACAGTTTGATCAACCAAATAGACAGTTACCTATCTCTTTTAAAGAACGTTCCTTATTCTTCAACGTTCACAATGCCTTCAGAAAGCGCAGAAGAGTTAGTGAGCCATGCGGAATCGTTGGATAAGTTTGTCATTGATAGCGACAGCATGGGCAGTATCGTGTCACTCGATCGCCATCAGTCGGTGTTAATGACTTACTACCGTAACAATATCATTCACCTATTTGCGATTCCGTCACTGATTGCACAGCTACTGGTCCGTAATCAGCAGCTGTCTGTCGCAAGCATTCAAAGCAAAGTCGCGCAAATCTACCCATTCTTAAAACAAGAACTCTTTTTGAGCATTGAAGATGACAATCTGGCGGATGTGGTGAATAACTACATTGAAGAGTTATCGCGTCAAGGTCACATTTGCATTGAGGGAGATAACGTTGCCATCAACCAAGCAAACACTCAAGTACTGGTGCTGCTTGGTCAAACAATTGCCGAAACCTTACAACGTTATGCCATTGCCTTAAACTTGCTCTCGGAAGATCCTGAACTGGGTAAAGCCGATCTAGAAAAGAAAAGCCAAGACATCGCCCAACGACTGGGACGATTACACGGTATTAATGCCCCTGAGTTTTTTGATAAAGGGGTGTTTGCAAGCATGTTTAACACACTTAAACAGCAAGCTTACCTAGATAAAAATGGCGAATGTGACCAAGAAAAAAGCAAAGAGTTGGCCCAACTGCTCTACACCATGCTTTATCCTGAGGTTGAATTGACCATTAAAGAGAGCGTCTACCAAGCCAACCATTAAAGGCCAGGCCTACCTTGGGTCAGTTTGTTTAGCTCAGACTAAAAAGGCATCCGATTGGATGCCTTTTCTGTTTGCTGAACAAGACAGTCTATATAAACGCAATGTATTAATCGATGTGGTCTGAATGATGACGGGATTGGGCACTTACTTAATTAGGTACTTACTTGATTAAAAATCCGAGTAATAGCCCAATGGTGATGACCATACCAACGTAATTATTATTCAGGAATGCTTTAAAGCAATGCGGCCTTGAGCGATGGCGAATCAAGTGCTGCTGAAAGACAAACAACGCACCAACAATGAGCAAGCTCCAGTAAAAACCACTACTCAGCGCATATTTATCACCCAATAGCATCAACATAATGAGCGTACACAATTGCAAAGCACCAATGATCATTTTATCAAAGCGGTCAAAGAGGATAGCGGTCGACTTAATACCAATGTTTACATCATCATCTCGGTCAACCATTGCATATTGAGTGTCATAGGCAATAGTCCAAACCGCGTTAATCGTAAATAGATACCAAACCATCAGCGGTAATTCATTGGTTTGCGCTGCCCACGCCATAGGTATGGCCCAGCTAAAGGCGAGCCCAAGAAACAATTGAGGAAGGTGAGTATAACGCTTCATAAATGGATAAATGAAAGCGAGAAGAATGCCGACAAAGGACAGTTTCACAGTAAGAGGATTCATGGTTAGCACCAGAAGAAAAGAGACTACCGCCAAAACAACGAATAGCCCAATCGCCTCTTTGCTCGACACATCACCCGCCGGTAATGGACGATATTGAGTACGCTCCACATGGCCATCAACATGGCGATCGGCAAAGTCATTGATCACACATCCCGCAGAACGCATGAGCACCACACCTAAAGTAAACACCACAGCCACATCCCAGCGAGGGAGGCCTTCAGCCGCAACAATCAAAGACCATAGCGTTGGCCAAAGCAACAGCAATGAACCTATCGGTCGGTCCATTCGCATTAGCTGCCAATACGATTTTACTTTAATATTTACCGAACTCATTTGTTGTTCTCTTCAAAATAAACCGGAGAAGCGGGTAAAAATAACTCCGCCACCAACATCGGTTTATTGTTCATCCATAATCGAGAGCGCCTAGCTAGAAAACGTCCCTGTTCAGTATCGGCCCAGCCTACTTGTAAAGCGTCTCGTTTTACATCATGAGTACTGAATACGGTCAACCCAAGCGGTATTTCACCTTGCTCGGTTAAGTCATATTGTTGCTTAGCAATCGAAGTACTCGGTACCAAGGTTCGGCCAAGAACCCAAGGTACGCCATCCCCTTTTAGGACCACCTTACGCAATAAACACGGATCTTGAGATAAAAGATCGATTTCTTGCTGATTTAATCGCTCTGCTTTCACTATACGGTTGTGCAATAAGTCTACACTTAAGTCGTCACAATGGCGTTCAAGCAGGCGAGACAATGACCCGAGTTCCAGCAGCCAATCTTGAGACTGTTGAGACGGAAAGTCAAAACCTGTGGGATCCTGCCAATTTACTTCAAGTAAAGCAGATAGATAGAGCGAAGTTGATAGATTCATACTAGTATTCAATTATTAGCTTTAACATCGTAGAATAAAGCGGCAAAGATTGGTAAAACCAACCGAGAAATGCAAAATGCATTTCATTACATATAGATACTCTATTGTAACAAGACTCTGTTGTTACGAGTATCATCATTATAAGAAAGAAAAGTCATTAATATGCTTAAACGTTACCTAGCCCAAATATTTACTATTTTTACTCTTCTCATTTCGTTACCAAGTTATGCAGAAGAAGAAAAAGCACCGCAGCTGGCTTATTTCACACTCGAGCCGGATCTCACCACTAATTTTTATACCAAAGGTAAAAACCTTGGCTATATCCAAGTTCGTATCGATATTATGGTCGCCAGTGCCGCAGATCTACCGATCGTAGAGCTACACCAACCTTTGATCCGCGACGCAGTTATCGAGCTGCTCGGGCAGCAATCTGAAGATACAGTAAAATCGTTAGCCGGAAGAGAAGATTTAAGAAAAGTACTGGTAGAGAAGCTGAATGCGATTTTACTTCCGGAGACAGGGCGAACCATCATTGCTGATCTCTTATTCACCAAATACCTGTATCAATAGAGGCGGTATCAACAAAAGCCGTATCAATAAAAACCATCCCAACAAAATAAAAGGCTTACGCGCATAGCGAAAGCCTTTTTTCCAACCAAACCAAAACTTTACTGCATATTGCGGAACTTCTTATTACTGGCATCAAGTAACCCAATAAGCACACCGGACAGTAAACCCACTAAGTGCGCCGTGTTGGCAATCGCCATATAAGGCTGAACAAACCCGAGCACAAGCCAAACCAGCATAAAGCCGATCAGCGGCTTAGGCATACCTAACCCAAGCTGAGGGATTTTTGTCCCGACCACCCATAAATACCCGACGAGAGCATAAACCACACCAGACAGACCGCCAAAGTTCGCTCCCTCAACAAAGTACTGCCCTGCGCCAGAAAGCGCGGCCGAAATAGCAAAGATCTGCAATAACTTGCCAGATCCTAACCGTTTTTCAATATCCCCACCGAGTTGCCACCACCACAAAACATTAAACACAATGTGCATGGCTGAAAAATGAAGAATGGCATGAGTGAACCAACGCCAGACCTGGACCTGTTGACTCGCTTCAGCAGGGAAATGCAATAAAGAAAAAAGACGATTTTGTAATCCAAACTGAAGTAGGATAAACACCACAATGCAGGCACTCATCCCAATTAAGGTCACAGGACCCGCTTTGGCCTTAATCATGCCAATAAAACTGGGCGTATTGTAAGAGAATACACTGGTGCGAGTTTCTGCCATCGTCCAAGATGCGGCCTGATACTTTTTATCGGTTGGATCACTCAAGAAGTGCTGAAGCTCAGCTTCGACTTCCACCTGATGCTGCTCATCAAGCAACCACAATGCGAATTGACCTTCCCCTTCCGGCATCATGCGAACTTCTATTTGCCTTGAAGCCAAATAGTCAATAAAAGCTTGAGCCGCTCTTGGATTACTTATTGTCAATAATCGGACCATGCACTACCTACCACTTGCTAAAAAATGAATAATCTAACCCTTTCACGTACCGATGACTTTGCACTCACACAAGGTTGCCACTAATAATATGACCATTAATTCATATTGGTGTTGATTCATACCCTGTTGTCTGGTGCGAGTTCTATTGAGTTGTCGGTAAACCGGCTCTACGCCACGCTTCTATTCCACCATCAATGCTATACACATCCGTAAAGCCTTGGTTAATCAAGTACTGAGCAACACCCTGGCTGCTAATGCCGTGGTAACACATCACCATGATCGGTTGCTCAAACTCAACCTCATTCATAAATTCAACAATCGTATCGTTACTTAAAGAGAATGCTCCAGCTACATGACCTTGAGCAAATGACTGGCTGTCGCGAGTATCAACAAGAATGGCACTTGATTGCTCTAAATACGCTTGTGCTTGTTCGATATTAATCGTTTGAAATACGTCCAACTTGATACCCTTTTTATCTTAGTTTCATGAAGGGTAATTGTAACCTATCCATAGCCTGATAAGTACCAACAAGCTGTATGGTTATCCACTCGGTACGAATAGGTTCAAGATTGTGCATAAGTCTGTGGATTGCGTTGATAACGTGGTTTTGGATCTTTCGATCCACTATATATAGTGTTGATCTTTATTTATATGTGAATAAATAGAAAAGTATCCCCATCATATTTTTACTCATGAAGCCTTTGTTTACCCCGCTTTCTGACAGGTGTTAAATAATCTTTGCACAGAGTTACCCACAGGCAATGCTTTGCGTGAAGCTCATTTAGGGATCATAGACACAAAAAAGCCGAGATCGTTTGATCTCGGCTTTTTTTAATTCAATCGTCTAACTGGCTGTTCGTTTTATCTAGAGATTAAAACTCACCCACTGCAGCTTTCAGCTTTTTCATCGCATTCTTTTCTAGCTGACGAATTCGCTCCGCAGAAACGCTATACACTTCCGCCAATTCTTGCAATGTGGTTTTGTTGTCGTCTAACCAACGGGAACGAACAATATGCTGACTACGCTCATCTAAAGTCGCTAATGCTAAACCTAGTCGATTATTAGTATGAGCTTCCCAATTGTCGGCTTCAACATTATCCGCTAGGTCTGAGGACTGGTCTTCTAAATAGAGAACAGGCGCAGTATAAGAGTGGCCACTTTCATCATCATCATTTGGCATTTCAAACGTTGAATCTTGTGCAGCCAGGCGGGATTCCATCTCTCGTACTTCTGAAGGCTCAACACCTAACTCACGAGCAACCGTTTCGACTTCACCGTTATTAAACCAACCTAAACGCTTTTTCGATTTACGCAAATTGAAAAACAATTTACGTTGCGCTTTGGTCGTTGCAATCTTAACAATACGCCAGTTACGCAGTACGTACTCATGAATCTCAGCTTTAATCCAATGCACGGCAAAAGATACCAGACGAACACCCACTTCAGGATTAAAACGTTTTACGGCTTTCATCAAGCCAATATTGCCTTCTTGAACAAGATCGGCCATTGGCAAGCCATAACCGGAGTATCCACGAGCAACGTGAACAACAAATCTCAGGTGCGACAATATAAGACCTTTTGCGGCCTCAAGTTCACCTTTGTAGTGTAATCTTTCAGCGAGTTCGCGCTCTTCTTCCGCAGTCAGCATTGGGTAGCTGTGTGCTGAACGAATATAACTGTCTAAGCTATCTTGCGATACGACTGCCATCGAATACGTTTTAGTTGTCATTCAATTCCTCATCAATCTCTGATCTGGATTATGGTTTTACCCCAACTGACTTGAACCGAAGATGAACAGCTTTCAAGCAGGGGATAATTATTATGCACAAACGAATAAGTGTTACAAGCCAAAATAGCACACACTTTCATTTCTACCTAGGTTACGACACTTGCCGCCTAAACTGGTTCAATTTCTTTTAAATGACGCTGTGCCGATACTTTTGCTGCAGCGCAACCCAGAATGAGACCAAGTATAATGAGCAATAGAGATTCGTCCCAGCTAAGTCCGATTAATCTAAAGTGGCTATCATACAGCATGGCCAAATCTTCAACGGTACCATTAAGTAAAATGGTAATGAGCGCTGTGAGAATCCACGCGCATAACGCCCCTAATAAGCCAAACCACATCCCCGAATACACATACGGACGTAAAATAAAGCGGTTGGTTGCACCAATTAACTTCATCGTTTGAATTTCATCTTTATTAGCCAACACATTGAAACGCAATGTATTGCCAACAATAAGAAAAACCGAAGAAAGCATAAGTAATGACAACGCTATCACAATAACACTGATGAGCGCCTGAATCGCATCCAAACGAACCAACCAGTCTTCATCTAGTCGAATATCCGTTATTTCTTGTTGGGCTTTAAGGCTACCAACAAGAGCTTTAATGAGATCGTTATCATCCTCACTCGGGGTAATAATCAACACACTTGGTAGCGAATAGTCATCCAATAGGCTTATCGCTTGTTCAAACCCAGCGTACTGGCTGAGATCATCAAGCCCCTGCTGAGAAGAGATGTAATCGACCTTCGCCACATTATCACGACTTTCTATTTCATCTTTTAGCACCATAATCCGAGCTTCAGGGGTCTGCTCAGCAAGGTATGCGCTTATCTGGGAAGGGCTTACCGCCGTATCCGCTACAGCAGCTATGTTTTTGCCTAACAGATACAAACACGAAGGCATCGCCAGTGCCATTGAAATGACCGCCAAGGTGAGGAAATTCCCAAGAGGGCGTACCCACAACTCAGCAAATGAGCGCTTGGCTTGATTTAAATGAGACTGGAAAAAGCCGATGGTTTTAAAAGGGCTTTGGACTCGTTTTTTTGCCGATTTTTTATTGCGAACATTACCGCCCATAGTCTGAGACCTCACTTAAAAAGCCTTGATTCAGCTCTAAATGCCGATATTGAGGGCGAGTATTCACTAAGCCAATATCATGAGTCGCCAGTAATATCGTCACACCCGCTCGGTTAAACTCTTCCAATAATCTCAATACACGATTCGATAATTCAGGATCGAGGTTACCGGTGGGCTCATCGGCCAATAATAAAGTAGGACGATTCACAACAGCACGCGCAATGCCAACACGCTGCTGCTCACCACCAGATAGCTGACTTGGTAAGCAACGGGCTTTATCTAGAAGGTCTGTTTTATCTAATGCTGCACTTACTCGACGTTTAATGTCATGCTCTGAGATCGATTCAATGCGCATAGGAAGTGCTACGTTATCAAACACACTTCTGTCCATGAGTAGCCGGTGATCTTGGAAAACGATGCCAATATTACGGCGTAAAAAAGGAATATCCTTATTTGGGATACGAGTGATATCGTGACCATTGAAACTGACTTTTCCATCTGTCGGTCGTTCAATCGCACAAATGAGTTTCAGCAAGGTACTTTTTCCCGCACCTGAATGCCCACCCAAAAAGGCCATTTCACCTCTTTTTAGGTGAAAGTCTACTTTCTGTAGAGCTTGACGGCCGCCTCGATACGCTTTGCTAACTTGCTGAAAACTGATCACCTACTCTTCCTCTTACTTTCTGAAGTCCATGACGATAATAAACAACGACTACTCTTCTCGACTAAACAGTGCTTCAACAAATTCTTCGGTTTTAAATGGACGAAGATCATCGATGCCTTCGCCAACGCCAATGTAACGAATTGGAATTTGGAACTGATCGGCTATCGCAAAGATAACCCCGCCTTTTGCCGTACCGTCTAATTTAGTTAACGTAATGCCTGTCACGGGTGCGACATCACTGAACAGTTTCGCTTGGCTAATGGCATTTTGCCCCGTACCAGCGTCCAGCGTCAGCATAATTTCATGAGGAGCGGAATCATCGATCTTTTTCATCACTCGCACAATTTTACGCAGCTCTTCCATCAAGTTCGCTTTGTTTTGCAAACGGCCAGCCGTGTCAGCGATAACCACATCAACACCACGCGCTTTTGCCGCTTCAATCGCATCATAAATCACAGAAGCACTATCAGCGCCCGTATGCTGAGCAATGACAGGAACGCTGTTACGCTCGCCCCAAACTTGCAACTGTTCAACCGCGGCGGCACGGAACGTATCCCCAGCAGCCAGCATGACTTTCTTGCCTTCATTTTGGAACTGTTTAGCCAGCTTACCTATCGTCGTTGTTTTACCTACCCCATTCACGCCGACCATTAATATGACATAAGGCGTTTTGGTCGTATCGACTTCTAATGGTTTATCCACCGTTGATAAAATCTCTGACATCTCTTCTTTAAGTAGTCCGTAAAGTGCTTCACCGTCTTTTAAATCCTGACGGGAGGCCTTTTCCGTTAAGCTATCAATGATTTTAACCGTCGTTGTCATACCCACATCGGCGATCAAGAGCTGTTCTTCTAACTCTTCAAACAACTCATCATCAATTTGTTTGCCTTTGAATAAACCGAAAAAACCTGCACCAATATTGGCTTTGGTTCGGCTTAAGCTGCGCTTCAAACGAGCGAAAAAACTTTCTGTCGGCTTTTCTTGTTCTTCTATTCTTGCTTCTGCTTCTGCTTCTGCTAGAACAGGAGAATCAACCTCTACTGCCGATTCAATATCTTGCACTTCATTTAATGACGTGTCTTGTATCGATGTCTCTTGTTCTACAAGTTCGGTATGTTCTGGAGCTTCAGATTCAACAGCAATGTCAGTTTCAGCTGTTATGTCTGTTTCAGCTGGGGACTCTTGTACCGATCTAGTCTCATCTTGCTGTTCTGATTTTGGTGTATCTTTTGTTTGCTCTTCATCACCGAAGCCAAGCCAAGAGAGTAAGCCGCGTTTCTTTTTTTCCGTCATCTGGGGATATCCTAGATCTACTAAACTAACAACAACACTTTTCTGTAGAATTATCCTTGCTACAGAAAAGAAAATGACAAAGCAGTGAAAAATCTTTCATTAGATTGATACACTCTGTCATTATAAAATTCAGATCACACCCTAACGATATATTTAGAGTAGCGGTGTATAGTAACACTTAATTAGCGGTCAAAAAATCTATGGTAAGACGTCGTCAGCAAAACACATCACAAAAAAAGCCTTCCGGGGGCTTTGTTCGTATTATCACAGGCCTATGGAGAGGCAGAAAATTACCTGTTCATGACCTGGAAGGGCTAAGACCAACAACAGACAGAGTAAAAGAAACGGTTTTTAATTGGCTTGCCCAAGATGTGCCACAAGCTAAGTGTCTCGATCTCTTCGCAGGATCTGGTGGGCTAGGCTTTGAAGCCGCCTCTCGTCAAGCGGGCTCAGTAACGCTGATTGAACTGAACAATCAGGCATACAAACAGCTGAAAACCAATGCAGAGCTGCTCAAAGCGGATAACATTGAGGTTATTAACAGCGATAGTTTGGTCTACTTGAAACAAGCGGGAACACCGTTTGACATCGTTTTCATTGATCCGCCTTTTAGAAAAGGGCTATTAGCAGAAGCGATTGTGTTACTTGAACAGAACAACTGGCTCAGCGATGACGCACTCATTTATGTTGAAACAGAAAAAGAACTGACTTTGGAAGGGATACCTGAGCATTGGCACACCCACAGAGAAAAGACAACCGGACAAGTCAGCTATAGGCTGTTTACTAGACAAGAGCGGTAACCAGTGGTCATGCCAATCAATCGTGAATAAGTCGAAGAATAATGAAAAGGAGTACGTTATGAATGGTGGAATCATCATCGCCAAGGCGGTTATTGCAATGGTATGGGGAGTATTGGCATACAATGTCTTTGTGCCTTTTCATTATCCGTTAAATTTGGTGCTCCATATCATCATGGGTTTTCTATTTTTTACCCATATTCTACAAACGGTGATTTTCTCTGCCGCGTTTTCAAAACAACTCAGTTTGAGCTGGGGAGATAAGTGTTCAATCCTGGTTTTTGGGGTATGCGCGTTAATCGACATCCGCAATAAACGTATGTTACCAGACAGCCAAAACCCACAGCCTTGATATTGATTGACTTAAATTTTTGAGTTGAATATTGATGGACTTAGTCTGTGTTATTTGAAATGAATAAGCCTTTACTACACCAACACATTTCAAGATGAAACACATGCCCAATAAAAAGCCGCTTCAACTGATGAGCGGCTTTTTTATTGTCATAAATACAATGATTCAAACAAGCGTTATCCAGCGACAGCCATGTAACCTTTGATTCCATTCAAGAACATTTGAGTTGAAATCATGACCAGCAATAACCCCATCAATCGCTCAATCGCTTTTAGCCCTCGTTCACCAAGGATTCGGTGGAAGAAGCCATAGAACATTAAGATAATGAACGTCGCCCCCCACGCCAGCATAACCGCGGCAGAAAGCTCTAATAGATTATCTGGGTACTGACTGGAAAGTAAAAGCAGCGCAGCAATGACTGAGGGCCCCGCAATCATTGGAATAGCCATGGGAACGATAAATGGCTCTTCACCAGCGGCTAGGCCTGTAATACTTCCTGCACTTGGGAATATCATCTTAATGGCGATAATAAACAATATGATTCCGCCTGAAATGCTGAGCGTTTCCGGTTCAACCTGCAAGAAGTTCATAATGCTTTGACCTGCAAATAAGAAGGTCATCAAAATCACGAGAGCAAACATCAACTCTCTGAATAACACTTTACGACGTCGTTTAGGGTCTAAGTGTTTGAGTATAGAGAGAACGATAGGAAGATTGCCTAATGGATCCATGATCAAAAACAACATGGTCGCGGCAGATAAGATTTCCATAACAAGCAATCCGGTTAAAAAGAGTTGGCGCAGTATAACGACTTCAACGCCCTTAAGAAACCGGATTTAGATAACAATAATAGGCAGACGTTATGTCGAAAAATTAGTGGCTACAAATACGCTCGGCATTCAGCGACCATACGCCATCTTTTACCCATACTTTTTCTTTTAGCAAAAAGAATTCCAACAGCGCATCAAGTTCAAAACCATTCTGGCTACAAGTACGAAACGTAACATCAATTCCGTACTCCTTAGCAACCGCTTCTCGTAACGCCTCTTCCGTCATTGCATTTTCACGGAGCATATTAAGCACAGCATGCGCATGGATTTCGTTAGACATTGGAGCTACCTACATAACCGTTAAGTGAATGACACATTATACAATAGCAGAAGCGGTAATCAGAGAGTACGCAAGTAAATAAGCACCAGAAACCACATATCTCCCTCCTAAAATAGGACGTCGATAATCATGAATAGCCAAAAGACCTGCCGATAGAATAAGAACTAAAGAACCAATAAAGCCGAATAAACTCAACATTGATGACTGCAATAACCAAACAGCCCCTGCTGCCCAAGCTAATTGAACAAGTACCAACCCCATCAGTGTCACAGGGAAAATCAAGCGATCTATCTGAGGAAGTAACAGGAAAAAAGCCAACAAGCCACTGGCCAACAAAAAGGCCGGCAACCACCACTCGATGCCACCCGATAATTGAACCCAAAACGACTTACTTAAACATATTTGTGCAACCAGAAAGCAGGTAAAGCAGACTCGGTGATAACGCTTAAGCAGATACAAGGAATCCCCTAGCATTGAAATGCCAAGCCCAAGAGAGATCCAAAGCTGAACTGGAGTCAATTCCGCGTTCTTTTGAAACAAAATGATCAATAAAAAGAGAAAACTCACCGCACGAAAAGCTATCGCTTGCGTATTTTTACTATTTTCATTTGCTGAAATACTCACAAAGCCCGCCAAAGCGACAGACATCCAACTCCACATACCACCACCTCTTTTTATTACGCCGCCAGTTTAGGCGTGTAACAGGTGATGTCTAGGAGTGTATGACAAAAATTGGATCTCGATTGTGATTCCTTTGTAACGCGTTTTTACGGTGGCCACTATCTACCATTAACCTGATTCAGTGGTTATTTCAGTATAGTGACTTATCGATATTTTGTGCGCCAAGAGACTAAAACCACCACTTCAAAACAGAAATATGCCTAATAAGATAAAAAATAAATCCATAAAATATTAACAAAAACCAATTAATACAAAGACATAAATTCAAAAAAAGGAAAAACAACAACTTAAAAACTCAGGAGATCGCTAAGCCATTTATACGAGGAAAATAAATGACTTTATAGTCAATTAAACAGAGGTTATAGCATTAATCTTCAATTCCTCTACAGATAAATCAAACTTACCCCAACTTTACAAAGATAGAAACCACACAGACAACCAACCACCCAAAACAACAAAAATACAAACAACGAACACTAAGTGAACTATTAAATTTAAATTAAAAACAATAGGTTAAAACAAGATAGACAAAAATGAATACAATTAGCTCAAAATAAAAACAGAACAAAACCAGGCAACTAAAGCTATGTTTTACGTCAATTAACCAAGAGTAAAGTTAGTGTTTTGCAGGTTATCCAAACAAATACTTGATCAAACCACTAAATTAGTGCTATTGTTATTAGCACAGTATCAAACATCTAAACAGAGGAGCAGAGTTATGATTACTTCTTCACAAAAACAAGGACTTGTAATGATCGCCGTGGTAGTTGGCTTAATGACCCTGCCCGTGATGTATTACTAAAATCACAAAAAACAAAAGGGACGCATTTGCGTCCCTTTTGTTTTTGTAGCTCATAGAGAAATCATTTAGACTTACCCATCGACATTACTGATTCATCTCAATTATAAATGTCTCGATAATTCATCCCAATGTACGTAGTAAAACCCTAGCGCTATTAAAGTGATAAACATCATTAGAGCAATAGCGACTCGCCAAATAAAACGTCCGCTTCTCGGTGTTAGCTCATGCTCACATTCATCACAGGTAGAAAGAAAAGACCGCCTATCTTCTAGCTCATAGTCATCTTCATGAACGATTTTATTGCGAATTGTCGCGATATATCTCAGTTTTCCAATCACATCATGAGGAAGTCGCTCTTCACAGCTACTGATTAACTGATGCAAGCCTTTTCCATCCGCGTGATAGTGCCCGCGGAGTAATGCTTCGAGTTTACGGGTGCGTAAAACGACTTTTTCAATATCAGACATTGCAATCCTCCATGGCTATTATTGTAGACAGACATACTTCCATTCTTCTATATGCACATCACTTTTTCGAGTATTTTCCAAAAATAATTGATAAACCTCGATCTGTAACCCATTGAAAGTAAGCTAATCTAAACTAATTGATGAATAGATTAATACATCGGTCACGATTCATGATCACAAACAGAAAATTCAATGACAGTCGAGGCTACAATAACTTGTCAATATTACGGAGAGCGTCATGCCTGTTTCACTTTTTATTGCGGTAGCCCTGTTAGCGCTAGGCGCAGCTTGGGTCTTCCTTGGTTTTTATCGAAAGCACATCCAAGGAGAAAATGCGCCTGAGCAGTCGGTTAACGTCACCATTTTAGATAAACAAACCATCCAGGTTCCTGATGCCCCACCCGGTGAAGAAGAAGAGTTTTGGATCTATGTACAGCGCGGAGCTGTCGGTCCTAAGCGAGAATTTCAAATAGGTGTCCATTATTACCACGCACTAAACCCTGGTGATAAAGGAACACTCACCTACCAAGGGGACAAATTTCTTCACTTCGCGATGAAACGCTAACTTAAAAAGGTATCGGTTATTTGAGGACTATGGCAGCAACCAACGTGTCTTTGCTGAATAAGAAAACAAGACACTCAATAACAGCGCCCCTGCACCACTGACCACAATCCATACTGGGATAACCCATGCAGGGTGTCCCTGATACCAACCAAACTCTTTCATCGGCCACAGAAAAATCGGGTGTAGGATATAGATCCCTAAACTATTTTTACTTATCACCCCAACAACCTTACGCGTGTTCTCTGATAAACCCTCACCAAAATAACGGCACAGCATAAATACCATACTCGCAGCCAATATAACGTTAAGTGTTTTATAGGATAGCCAACGGCCCACAGTGTAGGCGTCTGCCGTCACACTTAAATTCACAACCGATACCACTGTGGCAACGAGTGCTATGACACCAAGACAGGTAACGATCCCAACACTGGTTTTATTAAGCGGTACTTTCTTAAATAACACATACCCTAATGGTAAGTAGCCAGAGTATAACCAAAACTGATTGCTCCATGGCCCATCTACCTTGAACAAGTAAAGTACCGTCGTAAACAGCCAAACCGCCACCAACGCATAGATCGCTTCATCGGTCGTTCGACGCACAAATATTTGCAGTAACGGAATCACTAAATAGAGCGGAATGAAGTAGTAGAAAAAGCCTAAATGGTAGTACGTGGAGTGGGTAAAACTGTCAGACAGTACCTGCTTTGTTACCCCGAGATCGTACCCCGCGAGAGTCCAACCTGATAAATACGCATAGAACAAAGACCAGATAATAAAAGGCAATAACACCTTACCAAGTCGACGTTTGACATAGTACTTGGCATCGAACGGTCGCTGATCACTAAGCATCAGGGCGCCTGATATCAAGATAAAAACAGGGACGGCCCAGCGGGATACCCCATTGACACTCACCGCCGTTAGCCATTGGTCAAAAGGAATGGAGCCTAACTCATGACGATAAGGCGCCAGCACATGAATCGCGATAACAGCAACCGCAGCAACGCAGCGTAATAAATCAAAAAATTGAACGCGCTCTCTCACCAAACACTCCTAACTCCCATCATGAACAGATCGAATATAGCAACAATAAATCCGATGATGTAACATCCTTGTCAGATTTTGGTTAAAACATGTTGTTCCATTGAGTCCAGATTCTGGCTAATTTACACTGCCGCTTGGTTAAGCCTTGGCAGTTTTATCGAGATGAATGTCGTCAACAGCAAAAACGAACAGGATACCCATAAGCAAGCCGCAAGGCCTCCCATTTGAAATACCCAACCGGATAGAATCGTGCCGATTAAACGCCCCATCGCATTGGCCATATAATAAAAACCAACGTCCAGTGACACGCCATCGCCTTTGGCATAACTCACAATCAGGTACGAGTGAAGTGATGAATTAACAGCAAAAATAGCGCCGAACACCATCAAACCACCAATAATAACAAGCTCTGGCTGCCACCCCACTTGTACAGCATAGGCAATACCTGCGGTGACCGCAGTCAATGCCAAGGCCCAGAGAAACGCTGCGTGACCGTCGGGAACTTGACCTTGAGCCTTACCGGTTATTCTTGGTGCAATGCTTTGAACAACCCCATACGCAATGGTCCAAGTCGCGAGAAAACCGCCCACCCAGGCGTGATCCCAGCCAAACACGCTGCCAAGATAAATGGGTAAAGCAATCACAAACCATACATCACGAGCCCCGAATAAGAACATGCGCGCTGCTGAGAGAATATTAATGGACTCAGACTTAGAAAAAATCTGATTAAACTTAGGCTTAGTTTTCGCTTTGCCCATATCCGCGTCTAAACTCACCACGCTGCCAATGAACACTAACGTAAGCACGGCTGCCATCACCAGCACCGCATATTGGAAACCTATGGTTGAAAGCAAGAGACCGCCGATAAAGAAGCCGGCTCCCTTGAGCGCGTTCTTAGAACCCGTCAGAACCGCTATCCATTGATACAACGCCCCTTGCTGCTTGTCTGGTACCAGCGTTTTGATTGAGCTTTTTGCACTCATCTTATTGAGATCTTTGGCTATACCAGACAGTGCCTGTGCGGCCATCACCCAAGGAATCGTTAACATGGCACTAGGTACCGCCAACATCCCCAGTGCTATCACCTGCATCCCCAACCCAATATTCATGGTCTTGTTCAAACCAAGGCGAGCCCCAAGCCAGCCACCAATTAAGTTGGTCACCACACCAAAGAATTCATAAAAAAGAAACAGCGAAGCGATCTCTAACGAGCTATACCCAAGGTCATAAAAATACAGAACCACTAGCATACGGAGCGCACCATCGGTAATGGTGAAGTTCCAGTAGTTAAAGGTCACCAACATATATTGGCGAACACTTTTGCTTAAATTTGAAAACATACGGGCTCTCACAATGTCAAACCGTCATCGGTTCAAGTAAAAAGAGCTTTTGGATCATGGTGTCCCAAAAGCTCTTTAATAATATTAGCCACTGAGTAATCACTATTTTCTAATGGTGACTAATTTCTAATGATTGCTAATTTCTAATGATTGCTAAGGGTTACTGAGTCGCTACGCCACTAATATATTCAATCTGAATAGGCTTGGTAAACGCCCCAGGACGAAGCGCCTGAACATCTTTGACAATGCGCTCTAATGGCCACTCTCGCTCTAGTAAAAGGTGCGCTGCAAATAATCCAGTTCGTCCAGATCCCCCCATACAATGAAGCGCCACTTTATGACCGTCAGAGATAATCTTGTGCAGCTGAGGAGAAGCGCTTGCCCATTGCTGAGCGAACGTTTCATCTGGCGCGCAGTCGTCTTCAATGACAATGTGGTGCCATTCCATACCTAACTGGTTAGTCACTTCTCCTAGCGCTTCAACCCCTTTAGAGGCCATCTCTTCAGCATTAATTGCCGTCACAATTGCTTTCACGCCTTGTGCTTTGAGCTGTTCTAAAGAAGCCGACAAATCGGTGCCTTTCGTACCCGGGCAAGGCGTCAAGATTAACGCGCCCTCTTCAACGGCAAGTTCCCAAGTTGGATGTGTCATCATCATTTCCCTATGCTAAGCCAACAGTACGAACCAGTTCCGCGGTGCGCGTTGCGTAACCCATCTCATTGTCATACCAAGCGTAGATTTTCACCATACGGGTACCCACAACCATGGTTGATTGAGCATCAACAATCGTTGAACGTTGATCGCCTCGATAATCAATCGATACTAATGGACGATCTTCAAAACCAAGAATGCCCTGAAGCTCTCCTTGTGACGCTTCTTTGAGTAACGCGTTCACTTCTTCCGCCGTGGTATCACGCTTCACATCAAACACAATATCCGTCAGTGATGCGTTCGCCAATGGAACACGCACGGCATGGCCGTTAATCTTGCCCTTAAGCTCTGGGAAAATTTCAACAATCGCCGTCGCTGACCCTGTTGAGGTCGGAATCAAACTCATGCCACAAGCGCGCGCGCGACGGAGATCTTTATGCGGTGCATCCAAAATCGTTTGAGTGTTAGTTAAATCATGAATCGTAGTAAATGAAGATTGCTCAATGCCCAGTTTTTCATGAATCACTTTCACCACCGGCGCAATACAGTTCGTGGTGCAAGACGCGGCGGTAACAATGCGATGCTTATCGGCATCAAAAATGGCATCATTCACGCCGACCACAATGTTGGCAATGCCTTCCTCTTTTACCGGTGCGCTCACAACCACACGCTTCACACCCTGCTCTAAGTATTGATTCAAAATAGACGTTTTACGGTGTACGCCTGTTGCTTCAATCACCACATCACAACCAGACCAATCAACAGCGCCTATCTCTCGCTCTTGTGTAGTACGAATGCGGTGCTGATTAACAATAATGTCATTCTGTTCGTGGGTCACGCTGTGATGCCAACGCCCTTGAACCGAATCAAACTCCAGCAGGTGCGCCAGTGTCGTTGTGTCTCCTGCTGCATCATTGATAAGCACGAATTCCAATTCAGGCCAATCAAAAGCAGCGCGCAGTGCCAAACGGCCAATTCGGCCAAATCCATTGATTCCAACTTTAATCGTCATTGTATTGATCTCTATTCTTCATATTAAGTGCAAGGACGTGCAGCCATTGCTTGTAAACGCTGAACATCCAATTGATATTGTTCCTGTAGACAATTGGACTCTTTTAAGCCCGCGATGACCTTACGTAACCAACCGGGTAATGTGTGTGATACATGGTAGTAAACCCACTGTCCTTCGCGTTCATCCACCAACACGCCTGATTGACGAAGTTGAGCGAGATGCCGTGATATTTTAGGCTGACTTTCATCTAAAGCGCTGGTGAGCTCACACACACATAATCGCCCCTCTCTGGCAATTAAAAGCAAACACCGCATACGGGTTTCATCAGAAAGCATTTTAAAAAACTGGTGCGGTAACATTTCAAACCTCACATATACGCATATCCATATATCTTAAATTTGCGCTATCGAATGTCAATAGCCTACTCGGGATTGCAATAAAAAGTTCATAGTGATGAGAGGAGAATGACGACTAGAAGGAGATAGGAGATAGGAGATAGGAGATAGGAGATAGGAGATAGCGATTAAAAATAGAAAAAAACAAAGCAGACGTTAACAATAAAGACGCTAAGTACTAAGCGATCTGATTGACTTGCTGACTCCATTTTTGTGCAGAAGAGAGTGCAGAGACAACCTCTTGAAGATTAAGATCCAATGCATTGCAGAAGCTTTGCAGGCCTTGCCAGTCCGCCCGTTCAAAGCACTCTTCTAACTGAAGTAAAGATCCAAATGGTCCACTTCTTTCAAGTAAGATCGATTTAATAGAATCACTCAGCGGGAGTTGCTCCATCAAGTCACCTAACGATAGATCCAGCAATGCATCCAACAATGAAAATAGCCCGATGAGAAAAGCTTGGTCACGGTGGGTTGAAAAAATGGGGTTGGGTGACATAAGCAGGCAGAACTGAGCCCGTTGCAGAGATAGCTTTGATAATTCTTGAGGCTTATTACGCGAAATAAACGAGGCCACGGTTAACGAAACAAACGACTTCAACTTATCTTGGCCAAGATACAAAAGCGCCTGACGAAAAGAAGAAATTGGTACGCTTAACCGATCCGACATTGAGTTAACAAACTTGAGTAACTTATACGATAATTGGGCATCTTGGGCAATGATACGCTCCACCTTGTCGAAATCGACGTCTTGCTTGCACACCTCTTGAAATAGTTGCATGGCAACCACTTGATCAGGGCTAATGTAACGCTGTTTGACCAACTCAGGTTTACTAAAGAAATAACCTTGGAACAGAGTAAACCCCGCCGACCGCGTTGTCATAAACTCTTCTCGAGTTTCCACTCTCTCGGCCAAAAATCGTAGACGACTGTTTCTCGCCTTGAGGTCTTTCAGCATGATGCAGGCGTTCGCCATCCCGACCGCCATGATGTCAATTTTCACGATCTGAACGTAGGGTAGAAATGAACGCCATTCGTTGTGATAGACAAAGTCATCCAACGCAATCAAATACCCTTGTTGGTGGAGATCTTTGATCGCAGTGAGCAACTCTTCCGTTGGTCTACAGGTTTCAAGGACCTCAATAACCACCTTATCTTTGGGCAACATAAGGGGTAATCGACGAATTAAGCTTTGGTAAGGAAAGTTAATAAAGCAACGAGAGGAGTCAATCGAAGGGTTCGTACCGATCGCCAAAAAATTTTCAACAATAAGACGGTACGTTGCTCGATTAGATTCTATATGAGCAGGAAATGCATTATTTTCTCCGTCTCGAAATAGAAGTTCATAGCCTAATGTCTGGCGCTTAGCGTTTAAAATGGGCTGACGAGCAACGTAAATATCTTTCATGGCACAACTATCCATATGATTTGAATGCATTTAATCATATTTTTGAGCTCGCGAGTAGCGCGCCACATCCCATAAACATTGAACCAAAAACTCTATTCACCTTTCCCATCACGCTTTCGGAACGAATGAAACGACCTAATTTAGCGGACAATGAGGTATAACCCAACATCACAAGGCTATCAATGACCACCGTAGTCACACCTAAGATAAGCAGCTGAGTTAGGTGATCTTGATGAGGATTAATAAATTGAGGAAATAACGCCACCAAAAACACAATAGACTTGGGGTTGGTTAAATTGATGAGTAACGCGTTGCGCATCAGCACCCAGCTCGACAGGGCAGAGTGATCCGCACTCGCTTCTAAGCTGGATTGATCTCGCCACTTTTGCACACCCAGCCAAACAAGGTAAACCACGCCTACCCACTTGATAACACTAAAGGCCAACGCCGATTGAGCGACTAGGGCACCAATGCCAGCGCCCACTAACACAATATGAAACGCCAACCCCAACTGTAATCCAGCGATCGCTGAGAGGGATTTTTTAGTTCCATAATTGAGGCCATTACTGATCGAGTTGACGGTACCAGACCCAGGGGCGAGGCTAAATACAATCGCGGTCACAACGTAGGCTAACCAAACATGCATATCCATAGAATTTCCCTCGACTAAATGGGCTTAGCCCAACATAATTTACTCTTAAGTATCACTCGAATATTGACCAAGGATATTATGAATCAATCGAGCTCCATTCACTCATCTTATACTCAAGAGTCATGTTTTGAGCAAGCCATCAGTTCAAATATTTCCCAACTTTGGCAGTTGAGAACCGAAGGTTATTTGACGACCAAAGATAGAAAGAAACTGTATTGGTGTAAAGTCACCGACCCAAAACACACGAAAGCGATTGTTATTGTTAACGGACGCGTTGAATCGGCCTGGAAGTATCAGGAACTTTTCCATGATCTCTTTCACCAAGGCTATGACATCTATTCGTTCGATCATCGTGGGCAAGGAATGTCTGATCGCCTGATCGATGACACCGAGATGGGTTATATTGAAGAATTTGATGATTACATCAACGATATGGTTCAGTTGGTGACTTCATTTTCTCTTGAGCATTATGAGAAACGCTACTTACTTGCGCACTCTATGGGTGGAGCCGTAGCCACTCGATATTTACAGACCAATCCAAACCACCCTTTCGATGCTGTTTCGCTCAGCGCACCGATGTTTGGCATTGCTATGTCTCGGTTAAATCGGTCTATCGCACTGCCAATGACCCAACTAATGAGCATGATGACGACGTCACCTCGTTACGCACCGGACCAAAAAGGGTATTACGCGAAACCCTTTGAGATAAACCCCCTGACCCAAAGCTCTATTCGCTATGACTGGTTTCGACAGCTCTATGAAGACAAACCACAACTTAAATTGGGCGGGCCAACTCACCGTTGGGTGTGGCAAGGTCTAATGGCGGCGAAGCAATGCGTTCAGCAAACGAGACGTATTGAGGTGCCGCTTCTTCTCATGCAAGCCAGTGAAGATGTCATCGTCGACAACAGAGACCAGATTCGCTTTATTAAAAAACTGGCGAAAACCAACGCTCAATGCGCCTTAAAAATAGTGTATGGATCAAGACACGAGTTACTGTTTGAAAAAGATGACTATCGAAACAATGCTCTGGATTGCACGCTCCAGTTTTTTGCTCAACATTAAATATCACTTAGCGCAGACCAAAGCGTCTTAACCATGACATACTTTAGCCCTTAACCTCACACTAAATGAGGAAAAATAGAAAGCTTAACTTACCCTCTTTTTTTCCTCATTATTAGCGTAAACTGGGCGCATAAAACGATCCATTGACCCACTTTCATCCTCATGAGGATATTATGACTACTGCCGATAAACATTCTAACTTTCATATTGTTGCCTCCGACCTTGACGGTACGTTACTCGCTCCAAATCATAAACTTAGCGACTTCACAAAACGTACTCTAAAAGAGCTGCACGAGAAAGGATTGACGTTTGTTTTCGCTACTGGCCGCCATCATGTTGATGTGGCAGGCATTCGTGAACAGGTGGGCATTCCTGCTTATATGATTACGTCCAATGGAGCACGCGTTCACGATCAGAACGACCAGCTGATGTACAGCCAAAACGTACCAGAAGATTTGATTCAACCGGTGATCGACGTCATCAAACAAGATCCTGATATCATGATTCATATTTATCAAAACGATGAATGGCTGCTAAACAAAGAAGACAGTGTACTGAAAAACTTCCATGACGAATCCGGTTTCACGTACAAAGTGTTTGATATCGATAACGCCCCTGTCGATGGTGTCGCTAAAATATTCTTTACTCACCCTAATCACGATCATGATTATCTCGTCCAGTATGAAGATAAACTCAACGAGCTGTTCGGTGAACGAACGAATATCGCCTTCTCTACTCCTTGGTGTCTAGAAGTCATGGCAGCCGATGTATCAAAAGGCGAAGCGATTAAAGCGGTTGCCCACTCTATTGGCCAGCAACTCGAAAACTGCATCGCATTTGGTGATGGAATGAACGATGTGGAAATGTTGAGTATGGCTGGACTTGGCTTGGTCATGGGCACGTCTCACCACAAAGTCATGGCAGCGCTTCCGAACAACCCGGTGATTGGTAGTAATGCCGACGATGCCGTTGCTCACTATTTGAAGGAACACCTCATTTAATCATTGAGGCACTCTGCAATACCCCCGACATCATGACCCCCGACATCATGACCCTAGACATCAACACTCTAGACCAAAGAAAGGGCAGCCACTTGCCCTTTTATCTTGTTTCTAATTTTCGTCGCCACTATGCCATAATGCATTCATTGACTTCGTTAAAAGTGACTCTCGTATGAAGGTATTAAAACGTTCTGCTTTACTGGCAACACTGGCTGCACTGCAAGCTTGTTCCACCCACACCGCCTCAACAACCGCTGTTAAACCAATCAAAGCAAGCCTCGATAAACCTGAAACCGTTCAACCCCAAACGTTTGTGCTTCGTGGAGAAGTCGTCATCGGCCATGAGGTAAGCAGTATTACCCCGTGTGGAAGTAATAAACAGTTCTGGTTGGCGCTCGATTCTTTGCCACTCTCACCTGCACAACATTTAGTTAAAACGCCCTACCAGCCTCTCTATGGAGAAGTGATAGGCCATCTTGTGACGCCAAGCCATCATGGCTTTGATTCTGATTTTGAAGCGCGCTTTATTGTGGATCAAATCAATCTGTTAACCGCTGAAAATCCCAATCGATGTCACCTGCCAACAAAAGCAACGGGTATGTATGGCACTGAACCCAATTGGTCAGCCAGATTTCAAGGCAGCGAGCTTATCTTCCAACGTATGGGTTTTGACGCTCTGGCGCTGACGATCACAAACAGTCAAATCTCAAGTGACCAACGTCACTACATATTAGAAGACGGAGAACTCCAGTTAGAAGCCAAGAACTGCAGCGATGGTATGAGTGATAGCTTATTTGGTTGGCAAGCCCAGGTAACCCTAGCGAATGAGACATACAAGGGTTGCGCCACACTTTCTAACCAAGACGCAACAGCAGGTTGGAGCGGTATTTATAACGCTAAATCGACGGATAATAGTGGTTTCAATGTTCAAGTAGAGTTATTCCCTGATCATACGGCAATCACCCAATACGATTATAATAACGGTGAGCCAGCGATTGTTGAGAAAGGCTATTGGCAGCAACTTAACGACAATCAAGTCCAGGTAGTCATGACTCATCATCAACGCCAATTTCTCCGCTCTGAGCGTATATTTACCCGAGAAGGAAATCAGTTGACTGCGACTCAAGAGAGAGTCGGCGATGTCCTCTACCCTATTGCCAATGGCGGATTAACGCTGTTTTCTGTCGATAGCATGGGCCAATAGATGAGTCGCCTAACAAACCATGATATCGATGAATAACAAAGTATCCGCATGCCAACCATGCGCATGTACACATTGTCACTTGTCGCTGCACTGTGTCTGTGATTTGATTCCAACGATTGAATCGCCCATCCATATTGCGTTGTTGATGCACGAGAATGAACTCAAGCGAGAGACCAACAGCGGTCAGTGGTTATTGGCAAGCTTAACCAAGTGTACTCAGCACACTTGGCGGCGTAACACGCCCAGCGAGTCGTTGCTTGAATTAATGAACCAACCGGGTATCGAGCCGATGCTCTTATTTCCCAATGACTCAAGCCGCTGCGTTTCACAGACTAGGCCTCATTGGAATCAAGAGAATAACAACAAAACACCACTGTTTATTATTTTGGATGGCACTTGGCAAGAAGCGAAAAAGATGGCGAACAAGTCACCTTGGCTTGCACAATGCCAAACCGTACATTTGTCTCCCAGTACACGTTCGAATTATCAATTAAGGCGTAATCAAGCCGAAGGGCATTTATGTACGTTAGAAGTCGGCGCAGAGCTGCTTCGACTGGCAGGCGCTGATCAAGCCTCTTCTCAGCTCACTGATTTTTTTCAGCACTATATGAAGGTTTATCACGCTGACAAATGCGGTCATCAATATAAGAGCGAAGACTAACCCGTGTTAGCCATCGGTTATAAGTCGAGTAAGGAATCCAGTCGGTTTATTTCAACATCGGGCAGGAGTCGGCTTCGCTGGTGGCGCATTAAGTCGGTATCTTGATCATTAAACCAACACGCCTGAAAACCACTATGTTTGGCACCGACTACATCTGTAATCAGATGATCACCCACATGCAAAATGTGCTTTGGGGCAACCTTCAAAAATTCTGAGGCTTTAACAAACAGGTCGTCTGCCGGTTTCGCCTTTCCATCTGGACCCGCTTTCAATACCAAAGAAAAATACGGATCGAGTGCAATCTTGTGAACATCAACATTCCCATTGGTGATCGCCACCAGCGGGTAACGCTGACTTAACAGAGTCAAAACTCGATGGGTTTCATCCGGAACTTGAAACTGACTGCGCAGCTCCAATACTTTGTCAATGGTCTCTGTCGCTGCCAGATCCGCTTGTTCGTCGCTATAACCAAGTAACTTGAGCCCCTGACTGATTTGAGTAAAACGCCAACGTGTCACGTCATGTTTCAGCATCGGATCGTTGATCATTACATCCTTTTTAACCTGTTGCCACCACGCTAATGATCGCTGAGCACTGATAGGATGATTCTGATGCAGCCATTGCGTGATTTTTCTCTCAACACGCAAAATCACCGGACGGTTATCATATAAGGTATCGTCAAGGTCAAACGTCATGGCTTGAATAGGCAATATACGGCGATAAAAGCGCATCTATTTTTTGTCCTTTTTCTTGGCTCTTGGATGGGCTTGATCGTAAGCCTGTGCAAGATGCTGAAAATCTAAGTGCGTATAGATCTGGGTCGTCGAAATATTTTCATGGCCCAATAATTCCTGCACTGCACGCAAGTTATTACTGGATTCAAGAACATGAGTCGCAAACGAGTGGCGTAATTTATGCGGGCTGATATGACTCGCTATGCCTTGTTTTTGCCCCCACTCTGCCATGCGCTTTTGCACATTACGATGGGAAATTCGCACGCCAGTCTTGGAAACAAACAGCGCTTTTTCATCGTTATTTGCCATGCTTGAACGGTATTTAAGCCATTGAGCAACCCATATCTTAGCTTCACCAGAAAAGGGGACTTTACGCTCTTTGTCTCCCTTACCGATAACTCGAATTTCACCCGCACTGGCACGAATATCTTTGATGTTAATGCTGACTAACTCCGCTAAGCGAAGCCCTGCACCGTACATCAACTCCATCATGGCACGATCGCGAACTGAAAGCGGATCATCGCCACTGTCGACGTCAAGCAACTGCCCGACTTCATCAACATCAAGATTTTTGGGTAAAGGTCGTTGCTTACGAGGTGCGGATACCCCTTTCGCAGGATTGGCACTGAGCTCACCGCGAAGAATGAGAAAATCGAAAAAGCTTCTTAAGCACGAAAGACGAGTCGCTAAACTGCTCGCTTTCATTCCATCTCTCATGCCTTTACTAGCAAGCTGCCTTACCCAAGCGGCATCGACATCGCGCCACTCAGTAAGATTCATCGCGCTCAGCTGCATCGCCATGGTTTCTAACTGCTGTTTATAGTTTCGTTGAGTATGCAGGCTTAGCCCTTTCTCGCTTCTAAGATATTCATAAAAGCGTTCTAAGGGCCGTTGTAAACTATGAGGAAGTGTTGCTGTAGGCTCGTTCATTATCGATCACTTGCCAAGGAAGAGTGCTGATTAAATGTGAGACTACCAAGCCTAGGTGGCGCAAAAACAAGGTATCCATATGAGGCTGAAAATGCCCACCATCATCGCTAGAGAAAACCAGAACGCCAAGGGTTTTGTCTTTTCCTAACGGAAGCACGACATAAGAACCCAGCTCAGGAGCGCGCGAATGTTCCCCTAACAACTCTAGCCGATCAACCTTACGTAAACGTCCTAAATAAGCGGGCTTACCGTTGAGGTGATTCAAAGAAAAACGTTGGATTTTTTCTTGGCTCGTCATGTACTTGGCCGCTTGGGCATCAGTCAATCGAACATACGCTTTTAAAGACAGTGCCTTGGCTTTCGTTTCAATCGCAGCAAAAACGCTATTCAGATCTTGGCATTTCAGCACTTGCTCTTGAAGATCCATAAACTCATGGAACGTATGGTCATTTTTAGCCGCTAGTGACATCAGCGTGGTGATTTCTTCTTCAAGCTCTTCAATGCGTTGGCGCTGCCTATTGAGCTGCACATGAACCAGAGACACCGCCCCTTGTTCTTGATGAGGCAATGAAAGGCGATCAACCAATGCTTTACGTTGCAAAAAGAAATCGGGGTTGTCTTTGAGATACTCGGCAACCACTTCAGCGGTTAACGTATCCGCTTCTATATGAGACAAAATCATTCCTTAATTAGCTGTTATGAGCTAAGTAATGCTTAGTTAATGAGTAAGAAGGCGTTAACAAAAGTGAGCCAACAAAACTGAATTAACAAGAAAGCTGACCATCAAAAACATGGGTCGCTGGGCCTGTCATATACAGAGGATGGCCTGGGCCTTGCCACTCAATATACAAAGAGCCACCAGGTAAATGGACCGTGACTGAGCTATCGAGCAACCCCTGAACAATCCCTACCGCAACCGCTCCGCAAGCACCACTGCCACATGCTTGGGTTTCACCAGCTCCGCGCTCATAGACACGTAATCGAACTTCATCACGGCTAATGACTTGCATAAAGCCTGCATTAACTCGCTCAGGAAAGCGCTCGTGGGATTCCAACAATGGCCCTAACCTGTCGACATCGGTCGTGTCGAGGTCATCGACGACAGTAACCACATGAGGATTACCCATGCTAACAGCGCCACAGAAGAGAGTATCTTCATCCGTACGTAAGATGTATGTCTTCTCGGTTTGCTTGGCTTTAAAAGGAATTTTGCTCGGTTCAAATACAGGTTCACCCATATTTGCCGTGACCTGATCATCCTCTTCAATCGCCAGTGTCATCTTGCCTTTCTTGGTACTCACATTCACCGTAAATTTATTAGTGAGACCTTTCATCCGCACAAATCTAGCGAAGCAGCGAGCACCGTTTCCGCACTGCTCAACTTCACTGCCATCCGCGTTAAAAATACGGTAATGGAAATCAGTTTCCGGATCATAAGGGGCTTCAACCACCAACAACTGGTCAAAACCAACACCAGTATGTCGATTCGCCAAGCGACGAATCAAATCTGGCGAGAAGAAAATATTTTGGGTAATGCAATCAACAACCATAAAGTCATTACCCAATCCGTGCATTTTAGAAAAATGGAAATGCATAGTACTACTGTTACTCCGGTAAGATGTTCTCTAAAGCCCAAAGACTAGACAGCTCTTCACGCTGACGAACTAAGTGCGTTTTATCACCGTCAACCATGACTTCTGCAACACGAGCACGTGTGTTGTAGTTTGATGACATAACAAATCCATAGGCTCCCGCGGAACGAATCGCCAGTAAATCGCCTTCAGCAAGCACCAAGCTACGGTCTTTACCTAAAAAGTCGCCCGTTTCACAAATCGGGCCGACAATATCATACGTCTTCGCTTCACCTTGTCTTGGAACCACTGGCACAATATCTTGCCATGCTTGGTAAAGCGCAGGGCGCATTAAGTCGTTCATTGCTGCATCAATAATGGCGAAATTCTTATGCTCGGTATGTTTCACAAACTCAACTTTGGTCAATAACACACCAGCGTTCGCAGCGATGGCTCGGCCTGGTTCAAAAATCAGCTCGAGATCAGGATGATTGCCTAAACGAGACAGAAGCGCTTTCGCGTAATCCGTCGGCTGTGGCGGTTGTTCATCTCGGTACACAACACCTAAACCACCACCCACATCAAGGTGGACAATATCGATGCCATCGGCTTTCAATTGATCAATTAACGTGAGTAATCGATCCGTTGCATCGATGAAAGGTTCAAGATCCGTCAATTGCGACCCAATGTGGCAATCAATGCCTTGGATATTGAGGTTCTCAAGACTTTGAGCAAATTTGTACACCGCAGGCGCTCTATCAAACGCGATGCCAAATTTGTTGTCGCGCAAACCTGTAGAAATATAAGGGTGAGTATTGGCATCCACATCGGGATTAATACGTAACGAAATCGGAGCAATCACTCCAAGCGACTGAGCCACTTTATTTAAACGCTCTAGCTCTGACTCCGATTCAACATTAAAACACTTGATCTCAAGCTCTAATGCACGCTTCATTTCCGCTTCAGTTTTACCAACACCCGAAAAAACTACTTTCTTTGGATCGCCACCAGCAGCGATAACGCGTTCAAGTTCACCCGCCGAAACAATATCAAACCCTGAACCAATACGAGCCAATGCGTTCAACACGCCTAGGTTGGAGTTTGCTTTTACGGCATAACAGACAAGATGCGGGTGATCACCAACAGATTTATCAAATGCGTTCCAATGGCGTTCAAGCGTTGCTCGTGAGTAAACATATAAAGGCGAGCCATATTGCTCAACTAAGCTCGTTAGCGCTGTATCTTCAGCCCATAACTGGCCATCATCCTGGTAGTTGAAATAATCCAAAGTGTTTTCCTTTCTAAATTAGACTGATCTTTCTTATTTATTGTGTTTGTTTTATTTTATTGAGCTTGTTCATTTTGTGGCGCTTCTTCTGGCATGTACAGTCCGCCAGTTTGCCCACACCCTGCAATGGTAAAAATAGAGAGCATAAAAAGTGCTACAATCGATTTTTTCATTTTGCATCTCGTGATTATTGATTCAATGCCCCCTATAATCGCACCACAGTCTAGAAAAGCAATAGGATAACAACGATGAACGATATGGAATTTCATCAACAGGTCGATTTACAAATACAGAGCATTGAAGATGCGATTGATGAATCAGGTGCAGATATTGATTTTGAAGCGTCTGGAAATGTGCTGACCTTAGAGTTTGATGATAGAAGTCAAATCATCATAAACCGCCAAGAACCGATGCATGAAATATGGTTAGCATCGAAATCAGGGGGGTTTCACTTCAAGTTTATCGATCAACAATGGATTTGCTCAAAGACCGGAATGGAACTTTTCACTATGGTAAAACAGGAATGTGAAAAGCACGCGAATGAAAGCATCGATTGGCCTTAGAGACAATTCTCAGGCTTTAAAGCAATAAAAAGAGTACGTAATGTACTCTTTTTATTTATGCATTAGCTACTCTCGATGGCTTGGAATAAGCCGTATTATCATTTCTATAAGGGACAACATAACAATCCCCTTCCTCTGGATGCACGATTTGATAGTACTGAGGCAAATTGAAATTAATGGCGTCACAGGACGCTAAGGTTTCATCTTTAGCGGAAGTATAAAAAGTATTGACGCTTGTAATCATGTCATCTTTTTCACCACTAAACTGATGGTAAACTTCGCTCAAGTTATTTTCGTCTAACACATAAATATTGAAGCCCTGATCGGTATCTTCAAAGAAAAATTGCACTAAGCCTTCACTCGCAAAGCCATCAATGACAACGGGCAGCTCACAATCTTGCTCTTTGTCGATCATCAATAGTGGAGAGCCATTGAGCTTATTGGTGGAAATACTCCGATAGAAATCGATAGAATTCTCTAATTTCTGAACGGAGACACCTCGTCTCTCAAAAAACAATCCATACATCTGCTGCCCAATACGCATCGCTTTGAATCGGCGGCGTTTTTCTTTTTCAATCGGCTTCAAACGTAAATCGATACACTCAGCAAGCAATTGGTATACGGTATTTCGAATCACACCACGAAAATTTTTGGCGTAACAGAAAACATCGACAGATTCCGGTGGTATCGCATCTTGATGCATTTTTCCTAACACGGTTTTCAGTGCATCTAAAATCGCCGTTTCGCCCTGAAAATGCAGAGTTCGTACTTCATGCCATGAATTACGATAAACCAAATCCACGCTGCCAATTAAGCTCTTCTGCTCTTTATCAAAGCTGAAAATATCAATATCTTTCATATCAACACGCATAGTCTTGGTGTTGATGTCCGCCGTGGGATCACTTTCAAAATTGATAAACATAGCCAACTGGCTAATTTCACATGGGCTTGCCAACGCTTGCATCGTTGGGCGACGTTTACGCAAAGAGAAGGTATTGCGCAGATCACTCACCATCTGATAGAACTTATCAATGTCTAACTGAGCTTTACGAACAACCGAGTGCAAACGGGTCGATTCGGTAATCATTCCATTAAAGAATGCCCATGCCACTAACTTACTGAGGTATTCATGATGCTCGAGGTTTGGCTGACCTATAATACGATGCGGTATTAATGGCTGCTTATACAAATACCAACCGGGTAAATTGGAATGACTGTTTTGAACTTCAATGAAGGTTAAATCCGGTTCATGTAAATCAGGAGAAATCTGCGGATTAAGTAATGTCACCTTACCTGGAAGCACTTCGAATGCGGCGTAGAGCTTACGAGCCAAGATACTAATATCTTGAGGGCTAATGGCTGAGGTAATGTCATTTTTTCGAGCGAACTGAATCAGGTTTCGATAGCTGAGCATTAGAGCATCAAGCAAGGCATGATGCACAACCTTGATCTGCTCTACTTTCCAATGGCGACGATCATCGAGTTCAGTAATCACGTCCGAACCCCAATTCCAATGCTTCGTCATGTCAGCGAGAGCTTCACGACGCCACGCTACAGAACCGACACCAGCTTCTCTAGAGAGCTTTTCATGTGTTTTTAAATAAAAGCAACGTCGTACCAGATCCAACCGCGATTCATCGCCGATTCGCTCTAGGTAGCGCGTCACTTTCTCAAGCATCAAATAATAAGCATCCATCCCATACAAATCGGGCTCATCAGCAAAGAAACGTCGCTTAGTATCGAGACTTAATAATTGCGTATTTGGGTATTCCCATGAATATGCTTCAAGCAATATCGCTTTAAGTACCGACTTATAGGGAGAATCAATACTTTTATATAACTGCCACAAGTTTGAGCCAAAATACTCTTCTGCCGGAATGCGATTAAGTTTGCCAAAGTTGATCCACTCACTGCAGTCAATACCACCGCGAGCACAAAGCTGTTTTACATAATCGTCGTAGCACTCTTCCATTTCAGGAGGAACGATTTGCCACAACAATCGCTGCCCCGCGAGACGAACAGCTGAACGATAAAATTCATCAAGAAGAAGTAAATGTTGAGAGGAGCCACAGTTGTCACCGGTCATCTCTTCAGAGTGGTTATGCTTAAACCGTGTTTCATCCATCAAAAAGAAGTTAGCTTCAATACCCTGAGTTTTAGCCCAATCGGTAATACTTAAACACTTATTCGTCAGGGTTGCTCTATGCTCGGCTGTCATATTGGGTGAAATACACACCCATATATCTAAATCACTCGACGTGCTCTGGCCAATAGAAGATGTGCTGCCCATGGTATACAAACCCAAAATAGCAGGCGCATTAGAGGTTTTTAATGAGTGATTAACTGTCTTTTCAGTGTCTTCAATGTATTGACGTTGACTATCCGAGGCTTCAAAAGAGAGAATGCCGTGTGGCGCTTCACCGCCTGAATAACCTGGAATAATAGGGTGGTCAAAATGAAAAAGAAGCGGGATAAGGTTAAATACACGCTGACCTTGCAGATCCATTAGCGCCAGCGCACGCTCAATGCGTTGCTGGTTCAAGCGGTCTAATCGTTGGATTAAAGTCTGTGTATAAGCCTGCAAGGGTGTTTCCTTGATTGAATTATAGTGTTGTGTTTCGTTCATCTTTCGAGCAAACCACAATAACAAAACGTGATCAATCTAACACTTTTTATTGATTTGGTAAAGAATTGAACCGAGTTCAAACAAAAAAGCCATTTCTGCATCTTCGATTTCTAATTTTTACCTAGTGTCGTAGTTAACTCGCATTCCTAACAATAGGTCACATCACAAATGCGAGATATCTCACATAATTTTCAGCTAATTGTACCATCTCATCCCCAATTTTATAACCAAGTGATCTAGTAGTAATACTTTCAGAATGGGAGTGGTAGGATTAAGAAAAATATCAATCGACGAAGACACCTATGACCCATAACACCCCGATTCGTATCGCCACTCGAAAAAGCCCTCTTGCACTTTGGCAAGCCTATTTCGTTAAAGACGCTCTTCAGTGTGCTCATCCCGGCCTTGAAGTCGAGCTCGTTACCATGGTGACCAAAGGCGATATTATCCTTGATACACCATTGGCCAAAGTGGGGGGCAAAGGGTTATTTGTGAAAGAACTTGAAGTCGCGATGCTAGAAGGGCGTGCTGACCTCGCGGTACACTCAATGAAAGATGTGCCTGTTGATTTTCCGGACGGCCTGGGTCTTGTCACTATTTGTGAACGTGAAGATCCAAGAGATGCGTTTGTCTCCCATCACTACGCGAGTATTGAAGAACTCCCACAAGGTGCGGTTGTCGGTACCTGCAGTCTACGCCGTCAATGCCAACTACTTGAAGCTCGACCTGATCTTGTGATCAAAGAACTGCGCGGAAATGTTGGAACGCGATTGGGGAAATTAGATGCCGGTGATTACGATGCCATCGTTCTTGCAGCAGCAGGATTAAAACGCTTGAATCTTGAAGAGCGTATTCGCAGTTTCATTGAACCAGAGCAATCGTTACCTGCGGTAGGGCAAGGTGCGGTTGGAATTGAATGTCGCTTGGATGATGAGCGACTGATTAAACTGTTGGAGCCTCTTAATCACGTAGACACGGCAGATCGAGTTCTATGTGAGCGCGCAATGAATCTAACGCTTGAAGGTGGCTGTCAGGTCCCAATTGGTAGCTATTCACTGCTTGAAGGCGACAATATTTGGTTGCGTGCCCTTGTTGGCGAACCTGATGGTTCAAAAATGGTACGTGGAGAGATCCGAGGCCCAAGAGCACAAGCAGAGCAGTTAGGTGTTCAATTAGCCCATCAATTGCTCGATAATGGCGCAAAAGAAATCCTTTCAAAACTGTACGCTGAGCACGAATAATTTATGGCGGTATTGGTCACTCGCCCTGAACCTCAAGGGCTTCAGCTATGCCAGCAGCTATCGGAGGTGGGGATTTCAGCGCTCCACCATCCACTGATTACTATCATCCCTGTCCCACAGATTTTTGACCAAATAAAGCACCTAGATAGCTTTGATATTGTCATCGCTGTCAGTCAGCACGCGGTAGACATAACTCATCAAGCTTTACTCAACAACTCAAAATCTTGGCCCACTCATCCGACCTATATTGCTGTCGGTCAAAAAACAGCACAGATTTTAAGCAAACTCGCCCAACAAAAAGTACACTACCCGAAGGTTGGTGATAGTGAACATTTATTGGCGCTACCGCCTCTCCAATCTATTCAGAGCAAACGTATTGTTATTCTGCGCGGTGACGGTGGACGTGAGCTCATTTACGACACATTAAAAACACGTTTAGCCCAAGTGGAATACCGAGAGGTCTATCAGCGGAATTACATTGATTTTCAATCCGATACTTGTGTTTCTAATTGGCAGAAACAATCTATTGATACCTTAGTGATTACAAGCTCTGGGCAATTGAATTTCTTCGCTTCTCAAATAGATCCAGCCTATCGCGGTTGGTTGTACCAACTTCAGCTGCTGGTACCAAGTGAACGAATAGCAAGCGACGCACAACGATTAGGGTTTAACTCAGTCACGAATACCGGTAGTGCTTCAAACCGCGATTTAGTGGCTGCTCTACAGCTTAAAAAACAGGACTATAAGCAATGACAAGCAAAAAAAATAATGAGCATATTGAACCTGAAAAACAAACAAAATCAGACACTAGTGATACCAGTCTGAAGAATACAAAACAGGCTATTGAAGCTTCAGAAAAACCGCCAGAGCCTCAAACACATCAAGGGGCATCAAGTTCCGAGAAGAGCGTTGAAAAGAGTGATAGTAAGTCAGACGCAATCAAGCGCACTCAAACCAGTCAAAAAGCGAAACCAACGGATCAGCCACCAGTGAAAAACGCCCGTAAGCTAAGCATAGCTGCCATCATATTATCCCTGCTAATTGGTGGAGTGCTTTCCTTTAAGATTCAACAGCAGAACGAATCCAATCTCGCTCAAATTGACGCATTAAAGAACCAATTAGCACAATCGAAATCAGAGTTCTCACAACAAGTGGCAGCAGCCCAAAAAGAAACTATCAATCAAGCTTCTCAAATAACGAATAAAGCTGAAGTCTTATTGAATCAGCAGCAAAAAAGCATTGAGAGTTTACAAATGGCTCTTGCCGACATGAAAGGTCGTCGACCAAATGATTGGTTGCTAGCGGAAGCCGATTACTTGGTCAAACTGGCAGGGCGCAAATTGTTTCTAGAGAAAGACGCCGTCAGTGCAACTCATCTAATGGAAAGTGCCGATCAAAGTATCGCCTCTCTGAATGATCCAAGTTTAGTTCCGCTACGAAAGGCGATAGCCACTGACATTACCCACCTAAAGTCGATACCGATAGTGGATCGTGATGGTCTTGTTCTTCGCCTAACCTCATTACAAAAACAAGCGGACACATTACCTCTTGCCAATGCCATTCTTCCTGAAGCGGAAGTTCAAAAGGCACCCGTTGTCTCAAAAGATATCTACGAGTGGCAAGACAATCTAATGACGTCACTTAAAGATTTTTCTGAGAATTTCATAACGTTCAGAACTAGAGATGGCAACATCATTCCTTTGCTATCACCACAGCAAGATTTTTATTTAAGAGAAAATATAAAAGCTAAGTTGGAAACTGCGATTAAGGCCACCTACGCAGAACAAGAAGAGGTCTATAACACCGCATTAATCACCGCTCATCAATGGTCGAGTGCTTTTTTCAACGCCAACGATAACACGGTTAAAGAGTTCAACGCAGCCCTCGAGCATTTATCAAAGCAAAACATTCAGGTAGATTATCCAGGGAAGCTAGCCACACAAAATATTCTGTCCGATGTCATTACAGAGCGTTTACGACGTGAAGTCGCCCCTCTCGTTACGGAGGATAAATAATGTTTCGTTCGATTTTCCTATTCGTAACCTTAGGCATAGGCCTGTTTATTGGAACTCAGTATTCAGGACAACAAGGTTACGTACTGATATCTATTGCGGATAAAACCATTGAGATGAGCGTTACTACACTGGTTATTTTCGTCATCGTAACTCTAGCGGCGCTGTTCTTTTTAGAATTTTTGATTAAAAAAGCACTAAGAGCAAGCTCAACAACCTGGAACTGGTTCAGTGTGAGAAAGCTAAAACGCTCAAGGCGCTTGACCAACGAAGGCATCATTAAATTACTAGAAGGTGATTGGAAAAGTGCTGAGAAGAAGGTGACTCGATGGGCCAATCATCATGATATGCCGTTACTCTGCTATTTGGTCGCGTCGGAAGCCGCACAAGGGCTAGGAGATAAAACAAAGCGCGATCATTACTTGGCTCTAGCCAGTGAACAAGAAAACGCCCATTTGGCGGTTGAACTGACGAAAGCCAAGCAGCAAGTAAGAGAATCAGAATACGAACTGGCCTTTAATACACTTTCAAACCTTAAAGCGGATTATCCAAACAATACCATCATCCTCAATCTGCTTAAGACCGTCTACTTAGAACTTAAGCTATGGCAACCGCTGCTTGAACTTCTCCCAAAGCTGTCTAAAAACAAACTGCTTGATACTGAAGAACAAAAGCAGATTGAACAGAAAGCACAATGCGGATTGCTCAGTGATATCGCCGCACAAAAAGGCAGTGAAGGGTTAATTTATCATTGGGATAAGTTACCTAAGAAATCCAAAGCAGATACTCATCTTATCGGTTGTCTTATTAAGCAACTTATTGTCCGAAAAGCCGATAATCAAGCTTATACCATATTGAAAGAAGCGTTAAAGAAACAACCTACACCCGATCTTTATGCGTTGCTACCCGACATCAACTTGTCAGACTCGCATCCTCCAATTCAATTACTATTGGGAACCCTTAAAAAAGATTCCAGCAATGCTAGCGCACATAGTGCCTTAGCTCAGTTCTATCTCAGAGAAGCGAACTGGCGAGAAGCTCAAACGCATTTAGAAGCTGCATTATCCCTACGATCTAATATTTCAGACTACGCTTATCTTGCTGATGCATTGGAGAAACAAGATATGTCTAAAGCCGCCCATGAGGTATCAAAGAAAGCATTGATGCTAGTGAATAATTCGTAGCGACAAAGAATTTATTTGTAACCGTATGCCGACTGATATGTCGGCATTCTTTTACCCAAAATACCTGGTTGTAGGCTTTGAAAAACCATCTGTAAAACACCCCTTGGTCCAGTACTATAAATCTCTTTGATCAGATATCTAGAGCGAGCGAGAAAGGCAATCATACGTGAGTTGAAATTGATGCTTCTAGCTGAAATGGCGACGGTAATGCGAGCGCATGCCATCAAAGGTCCACAGTACTCACTTGAACTCGAGCCTATAGAACAAGTTTGACGTTGGTTGTGGTAATACTATCCAGAGAGGCAAAACCTTATAATTATAACGGTATTGTTTCCAAGGTCAGTCACACTTGAGGGGCGTTTCATGAGCCCAGAGAGCGGGCCTGGAACAGGTTACAAAAAAGTTGATATATGTCTGATCAGTTGATTTTCTGGTTAGTATGATTCAAACGTAAAAAAGCCCAAGTCTTTCGACTTGGGCTTTCTCAATATAATGGCGGAGTGGACGGGACTCGAACCCGCGACCCCCGGCGTGACAGGCCGGTATTCTAACCAACTGAACTACCACTCCGCAGTGGCAACTTGCTAAGCAAGTGTCCATCTGTTTCTAAACGCTGTCTAGAAACGAAATTAAAGCCTGGCGATGTCCTACTCTCACATGGGGAAGCCCCACACTACCATCGGCGCTACTGCGTTTCACTTCTGAGTTCGGCATGGGATCAGGTGGGTCCGCAACGCTATGGTCGCCAAGCAAATTCTTAATTCGGAAAACTGATTATAAAAGTTCAATCACACATTCAATGTTCTATTTGAGCCCACAAAACCCCTTGGGTGTTGTATGGTTAAGCCTCACGGGCAATTAGTACAGGTTAGCTCAATGCCTCGCAGCACTTACACACCCTGCCTATCAACGTTCTAGTCTTGAACAACCCTTTAGGGCACTTAAAGTGCCAGGGAAGACTCATCTCAGGGCTCGCTTCGCGCTTAGATGCTTTCAGCGCTTATCGATTCCGAACTTAGCTACCGGGCAATGCCACTGGCGTGACAACCCGAACACCAGAGGTTCGTCCACTCCGGTCCTCTCGTACTAGGAGCAGCCCCCTTCAATCTTCCAACGCCCACGGCAGATAGGGACCGAACTGTCTCACGACGTTCTAAACCCAGCTCGCGTACCACTTTAAATGGCGAACAGCCATACCCTTGGGACCGACTTCAGCCCCAGGATGTGATGAGCCGACATCGAGGTGCCAAACACCGCCGTCGATATGAACTCTTGGGCGGTATCAGCCTGTTATCCCCGGAGTACCTTTTATCCGTTGAGCGATGGCCCTTCCATTCAGAACCACCGGATCACTATGACCTGCTTTCGCACCTGCTCGAATTGTCATTCTCGCAGTCAAGCGGGCTTATGCCATTGCACTAACCACACGATGTCCAACCGTGTTTAGCCCACCTTCGTGCTCCTCCGTTACTCTTTGGGAGGAGACCGCCCCAGTCAAACTACCCACCAGGCACTGTCCGCAATCCCGATAAGGGACCAACGTTAGAACATCAAACGTACAAGGGTGGTATTTCAAGGTTGACTCCACTCCATCTAGCGACGAAGTTTCAAAGTCTCCCACCTATCCTACACATGTAGGTTCAATGTTCAGTGCCAAGCTGTAGTAAAGGTTCACGGGGTCTTTCCGTCTAGCCGCGGGTACACTGCATCTTCACAGCGATTTCAATTTCACTGAGTCTCGGGTGGAGACAGCGTGGCCATCATTACGCCATTCGTGCAGGTCGGAACTTACCCGACAAGGAATTTCGCTACCTTAGGACCGTTATAGTTACGGCCGCCGTTTACCGGGGCTTCGATCAAGAGCTTCGACCGAAGTCTAACCCCATCAATTAACCTTCCGGCACCGGGCAGGCGTCACACCGTATACGTCATCTTACGATTTTGCACAGTGCTGTGTTTTTAATAAACAGTTGCAGCCACCTGGTATCTGCGACTCCTAGTAGCTCCATCCGCAAGGGACTTCACCGCCAAGAGCGTACCTTCTCCCGAAGTTACGGTACCATTTTGCCTAGTTCCTTCACCCGAGTTCTCTCAAGCGCCTTGGTATTCTCTACCCGACCACCTGTGTCGGTTTGGGGTACGATTTCTTATAATCTGAAGCTTAGAGGCTTTTCCTGGAAGCATGGCATCAATGACTTCACCACCGTAGTGGCTCGACATCGTATCTCAGCGTTAAGAAAGTCCGGATTTACCTAAACTTTCCGCCTACGTACTTGAACCTGGACAACCGTCGCCAGGCCCACCTAGCCTTCTCCGTCCCCCCATCGCAATTATAAGAAGTACGGGAATATTAACCCGTTTCCCATCGACTACGCCTTTCGGCCTCGCCTTAGGGGTCGACTTACCCTGCCCCGATTAACGTTGGACAGGAACCCTTGGTCTTCCGGCGAGGGGGTTTTTCACCCCCTTTATCGTTACTCATGTCAGCATTCGCACTTCTGATACGTCCAGCAGCCCTTACAGACCACCTTCAACCGCTTACAGAACGCTCCCCTACCCCGCATACAAAGTATGCAGCCGCAGCTTCGGTGTATAGCTTAGCCCCGTTACATCTTCCGCGCAGGCCGACTCGACTAGTGAGCTATTACGCTTTCTTTAAATGATGGCTGCTTCTAAGCCAACATCCTAGCTGTCTAAGCCTTCCCACATCGTTTCCCACTTAGCTATACTTTGGGACCTTAGCTGGCGGTCTGGGTTGTTTCCCTCTCCACGACGGACGTTAGCACCCGCCGTGTGTCTCCCGGATAGTACTTACTGGTATTCGGAGTTTGCAAAGGGTTGGTAAGTCGGGATGACCCCCTAGCCTTAACAGTGCTCTACCCCCAGTAGTATTCGTCCGAGGCGCTACCTAAATAGCTTTCGGGGAGAACCAGCTATCTCCAGGTTTGATTGGCCTTTCACCCCTAGCCACAAGTCATCCGCTAATTTTTCAACATTAGTCGGTTCGGTCCTCCAGTTGATGTTACTCAACCTTCAACCTGCCCATGGCTAGATCACCTGGTTTCGGGTCTAATCCTAGCAACTGTACGCCCAGTTAAGACTCGGTTTCCCTACGGCTCCCCTAAACGGTTAACCTTGCTACTAAAATTAAGTCGCTGACCCATTATACAAAAGGTACGCAGTCACCCAACAAGTGGGCTCCTACTGCTTGTACGTACACGGTTTCAGGTTCTATTTCACTCCCCTCACAGGGGTTCTTTTCGCCTTTCCCTCACGGTACTGGTTCACTATCGGTCAGTCAGTAGTATTTAGCCTTGGAGGATGGTCCCCCCATATTCAGACAGGATATCACGTGTCCCGCCCTACTCGATTTCACTGATTATGATGTGTCGGTTACGGGGCTATCACCCTGTATCGCGAGACTTTCCAGACTCTTCACCTGCATCATTAAAAGCTTAAGGGCTACTCCAATTTCGCTCGCCGCTACTTTCGGAATCTCGGTTGATTTCTACTCCTCCGGGTACTTAGATGTTTCAGTTCCCCGGGTTTGCCTCGTTGTGCTATGTATTCACACAACGATACGTGCTTATGCACGTGGGTTTCCCCATTCAGAAATCCCAGACTCAAACGGTTATTACTACCTAATCTGGGCTTATCGCAAGTTATTACGTCTTTCATCGCCTCTGACTGCCAAGGCATCCACCGTGTACGCTTAGTCACTTAACCATACAACCCCAAGAGGTCTTATGTATGGTAAACAACCAAGGTGTAATTTGTCTCTCATTATTTGAATGAGCGAGAGACATCAGTTTGTCTCACTTTAAAAAGTGACATCAAACTGCGATTTTGCCGGACTCAAATATAAACGAACATGACAAGTCATGTTGTTTCCAAGAACACTTGAATGTGTGTTGGTACCTAGTCTCTAAAAGAGAATAGGATTTGAGAACTTTTATTTGAACAACAACCAATCAAGTTGTTGTTCGTCAGCTTTCCAAATTGTTAAAGAGCAGATTCATTTCTTATGAAAGAAAAAAACCATTTTTAAAAACACTCAACTTTTTTCAAAGTAAATGCACTTAAAGATGGTGGAGCTATGCGGGATCGAACCGCAGACCTCCTGCGTGCAAGGCAGGCGCTCTCCCAGCTGAGCTATAGCCCCAAAAACTTAATGCTTTAAAGCCAACCCTTTTTGGGAAAAGAATTGGTGGGTCTGAGTGGACTTGAACCACCGACCTCCCGCTTATCAGGCGAGCGCTCTAACCAGCTGAGCTACAGACCCAGCATTAAACTCTTAACGTATTAAACATATCAATCTGTGTGGGTACTCATCGTGAAAATCATCGTATAAGGAGGTGATCCAGCCCCAGGTTCCCCTAGGGCTACCTTGTTACGACTTCACCCCAGTCATGAACCACAAAGTGGTGAGCGTCCTCCCCGAAAGGTTAAACTACCCACTTCTTTTGCAGCCCACTCCCATGGTGTGACGGGCGGTGTGTACAAGGCCCGGGAACGTATTCACCGTGACATTCTGATTCACGATTACTAGCGATTCCGACTTCATGGAGTCGAGTTGCAGACTCCAATCCGGACTACGACGCACTTTTTGGGATTCGCTCACTATCGCTAGCTTGCTGCCCTCTGTATGCGCCATTGTAGCACGTGTGTAGCCCTACTCGTAAGGGCCATGATGACTTGACGTCGTCCCCACCTTCCTCCGGTTTATCACCGGCAGTCTCCCTGGAGTTCCCACCATTACGTGCTGGCAAACAAGGATAAGGGTTGCGCTCGTTGCGGGACTTAACCCAACATTTCACAACACGAGCTGACGACAGCCATGCAGCACCTGTCTTAGAGCTCCCGAAGGCACACCTGCGTCTCCGCTGGCTTCTCTAGATGTCAAGAGTAGGTAAGGTTCTTCGCGTTGCATCGAATTAAACCACATGCTCCACCGCTTGTGCGGGCCCCCGTCAATTCATTTGAGTTTTAATCTTGCGACCGTACTCCCCAGGCGGTCTACTTAACGCGTTAGCTCCGAAAGCCACGGCTCAAGGCCACAACCTCCAAGTAGACATCGTTTACGGCGTGGACTACCAGGGTATCTAATCCTGTTTGCTCCCCACGCTTTCGCATCTGAGTGTCAGTATCTGTCCAGGGGGCCGCCTTCGCCACTGGTATTCCTTCAGATCTCTACGCATTTCACCGCTACACCTGAAATTCTACCCCCCTCTACAGTACTCTAGTCCAACAGTTTCAAATGCAGTTCCGAGGTTGAGCCCCGGGCTTTCACATCTGACTTATTGAACCACCTGCATGCGCTTTACGCCCAGTAATTCCGATTAACGCTCGCACCCTCCGTATTACCGCGGCTGCTGGCACGGAGTTAGCCGGTGCTTCTTCTGTCGCTAACGTCAAGAGATAAGCGTATTAAACTTACCCCCTTCCTCACGACTGAAAGTACTTTACAACCCGAAGGCCTTCTTCATACACGCGGCATGGCTGCATCAGGCTTTCGCCCATTGTGCAATATTCCCCACTGCTGCCTCCCGTAGGAGTCTGGACCGTGTCTCAGTTCCAGTGTGGCTGATCATCCTCTCAGACCAGCTAGGGATCGTCGCCTTGGTGAGCCATTACCTCACCAACTAGCTAATCCCACCTAGGCGTATCCAATAGCACAAGGCCCGAAGGTCCCCTGCTTTGCTCCAAAGAGATTATGCGGTATTAGCCATCGTTTCCAATGGTTATCCCCCTCTACTGGGCAACTTCCTAGGCATTACTCACCCGTCCGCCGCTCGTCAGCAAAGAAAGCAAGCTTTCTTTCTGTTACCGCTCGACTTGCATGTGTTAGGCCTGCCGCCAGCGTTCAATCTGAGCCATGATCAAACTCTTCAATTTAAAGTTTTGATTCCCTAAATAAATAGGGCTCGGCTCAACGAATACTGACTTCAAAACTAGGATTTATCCGAAGATAAACCTGTAATTCTAAAGCTATTACCATTCCAACAGAATAGTAATGAATTGACTGTGCTCTTTTTGGTTTTCACTTTAAAAAGTGAAATCAAACAGCTCAAAGCTGTACCAAATTGAATTGGTCACTCAGTTCATTGAAACCAAAGTTGTTTCCGAAGAAACTGTTTTTACCTAGGTAAAAACATATTGGATTTTCATCAACGAGTGCCCACACAGATTGATAGGTTTAAATTGTTAAAGAGCGTTGCTTTTCAAGGCCTTAACCTCTCAAGCGGATGCGTATAATACGCTTTTGACTCTGTAAGTCAACATAATATTCTAAGTTATTACTTAAAAAACTATGTTGACTCGTCTCATCGAGACAAGTCGGAATTAAAGCCTGGCGATGTCCTACTCTCACATGGGGAAACCCCACACTACCATCGGCGCTACTGCGTTTCACTTCTGAGTTCGGCATGGGATCAGGTGGGTCCGCAACGCTATGGTCGCCAAGCAAATTCTTAAATTCGGAAAACTGATTATAAAAGTTCAATCACACATTCAATGTTCTATTTGAGTCCATCAAAACCCCTTGGGTGTTGTATGGTTAAGCCTCACGGGCAATTAGTACAGGTTAGCTCAATGCCTCACAGCACTTACACACCCTGCCTATCAACGTTCTAGTCTTGAACAACCCTTTAGGGCACTTAAAGTGCCAGGGAAGACTCATCTCAGGGCTCGCTTCGCGCTTAGATGCTTTCAGCGCTTATCGATTCCGAACTTAGCTACCGGGCAATGCCACTGGCGTGACAACCCGAACACCAGAGGTTCGTCCACTCCGGTCCTCTCGTACTAGGAGCAGCCCCCTTCAATCTTCCAACGCCCACGGCAGATAGGGACCGAACTGTCTCACGACGTTCTAAACCCAGCTCGCGTACCACTTTAAATGGCGAACAGCCATACCCTTGGGACCGACTTCAGCCCCAGGATGTGATGAGCCGACATCGAGGTGCCAAACACCGCCGTCGATATGAACTCTTGGGCGGTATCAGCCTGTTATCCCCGGAGTACCTTTTATCCGTTGAGCGATGGCCCTTCCATTCAGAACCACCGGATCACTATGACCTGCTTTCGCACCTGCTCGAATTGTCATTCTCGCAGTCAAGCGGGCTTATGCCATTGCACTAACCACACGATGTCCAACCGTGTTTAGCCCACCTTCGTGCTCCTCCGTTACTCTTTGGGAGGAGACCGCCCCAGTCAAACTACCCACCAGGCACTGTCCGCAATCCCGATAAGGGACCAACGTTAGAACATCAAACGTACAAGGGTGGTATTTCAAGGTTGACTCCACTCCATCTAGCGACGAAGTTTCAAAGTCTCCCACCTATCCTACACATGTAGGTTCAATGTTCAGTGCCAAGCTGTAGTAAAGGTTCACGGGGTCTTTCCGTCTAGCCGCGGGTACACTGCATCTTCACAGCGATTTCAATTTCACTGAGTCTCGGGTGGAGACAGCGTGGCCATCATTACGCCATTCGTGCAGGTCGGAACTTACCCGACAAGGAATTTCGCTACCTTAGGACCGTTATAGTTACGGCCGCCGTTTACCGGGGCTTCGATCAAGAGCTTCGACCGAAGTCTAACCCCATCAATTAACCTTCCGGCACCGGGCAGGCGTCACACCGTATACGTCATCTTACGATTTTGCACAGTGCTGTGTTTTTAATAAACAGTTGCAGCCACCTGGTATCTGCGACTCCTAGTAGCTCCATCCGCAAGGGACTTCACCGCCAAGAGCGTACCTTCTCCCGAAGTTACGGTACCATTTTGCCTAGTTCCTTCACCCGAGTTCTCTCAAGCGCCTTGGTATTCTCTACCCGACCACCTGTGTCGGTTTGGGGTACGATTTCTTATAATCTGAAGCTTAGAGGCTTTTCCTGGAAGCATGGCATCAATGACTTCACCACCGTAGTGGCTCGACATCGTATCTCAGCGTTAAGAAAGTCCGGATTTACCTAAACTTTCCGCCTACGTACTTGAACCTGGACAACCGTCGCCAGGCCCACCTAGCCTTCTCCGTCCCCCCATCGCAATTATAAGAAGTACGGGAATATTAACCCGTTTCCCATCGACTACGCCTTTCGGCCTCGCCTTAGGGGTCGACTTACCCTGCCCCGATTAACGTTGGACAGGAACCCTTGGTCTTCCGGCGAGGGGGTTTTTCACCCCCTTTATCGTTACTCATGTCAGCATTCGCACTTCTGATACGTCCAGCAGCCCTTACAGACCACCTTCAACCGCTTACAGAACGCTCCCCTACCCCGCATACAAAGTATGCAGCCGCAGCTTCGGTGTATAGCTTAGCCCCGTTACATCTTCCGCGCAGGCCGACTCGACTAGTGAGCTATTACGCTTTCTTTAAATGATGGCTGCTTCTAAGCCAACATCCTAGCTGTCTAAGCCTTCCCACATCGTTTCCCACTTAGCTATACTTTGGGACCTTAGCTGGCGGTCTGGGTTGTTTCCCTCTCCACGACGGACGTTAGCACCCGCCGTGTGTCTCCCGGATAGTACTTACTGGTATTCGGAGTTTGCAAAGGGTTGGTAAGTCGGGATGACCCCCTAGCCTTAACAGTGCTCTACCCCCAGTAGTATTCGTCCGAGGCGCTACCTAAATAGCTTTCGGGGAGAACCAGCTATCTCCAGGTTTGATTGGCCTTTCACCCCTAGCCACAAGTCATCCGCTAATTTTTCAACATTAGTCGGTTCGGTCCTCCAGTTGATGTTACTCAACCTTCAACCTGCCCATGGCTAGATCACCTGGTTTCGGGTCTAATCCTAGCAACTGTACGCCCAGTTAAGACTCGGTTTCCCTACGGCTCCCCTAAACGGTTAACCTTGCTACTAAAATTAAGTCGCTGACCCATTATACAAAAGGTACGCAGTCACCCAACAAGTGGGCTCCTACTGCTTGTACGTACACGGTTTCAGGTTCTATTTCACTCCCCTCACAGGGGTTCTTTTCGCCTTTCCCTCACGGTACTGGTTCACTATCGGTCAGTCAGTAGTATTTAGCCTTGGAGGATGGTCCCCCCATATTCAGACAGGATATCACGTGTCCCGCCCTACTCGATTTCACTGATTATGATGTGTCGGTTACGGGGCTATCACCCTGTATCGCGAGACTTTCCAGACTCTTCACCTGCATCATTAAAAGCTTAAGGGCTACTCCAATTTCGCTCGCCGCTACTTTCGGAATCTCGGTTGATTTCTACTCCTCCGGGTACTTAGATGTTTCAGTTCCCCGGGTTTGCCTCGTTGTGCTATGTATTCACACAACGATACGTGCTTATGCACGTGGGTTTCCCCATTCAGAAATCCCAGACTCAAACGGTTATTACTACCTAATCTGGGCTTATCGCAAGTTATTACGTCTTTCATCGCCTCTGACTGCCAAGGCATCCACCGTGTACGCTTAGTCACTTAACCATACAACCCCAAGAGGTCTTATGTATGGCAAACAACCAAGGTGTAAACTCGTTGTCTCATTATTTGAATGAGCGAGACAACATTTCGATTTTGCCGGACTCAAATATAAACAATCATGACGAGTCATGTTGTTTCCAAGAACACTTGAATGTGTGTTGGTACCTAGTCTCTAAAAGAGAATAGGATTTGAGAACTTTTATTTGAACAACAACCAATCAAGTTGTTGTTCGTCAGCTTTCCAAATTGTTAAAGAGCAGATTCATTTCTTATGAAAGAAAAAAACCATTTTTAAAAACACTCAACTTTTTTCAAAGTAAATGCACTTAAAGATGGTGGAGCTATGCGGGATCGAACCGCAGACCTCCTGCGTGCAAGGCAGGCGCTCTCCCAGCTGAGCTATAGCCCCAAAAACTTAATGCTTTAAAGCCAACCCTTTTTGGGAAAAGAATTGGTGGGTCTGAGTGGACTTGAACCACCGACCTCCCGCTTATCAGGCGAGCGCTCTAACCAGCTGAGCTACAGACCCAGCATTAAACTCTTAACGTATTAAACATATCAATCTGTGTGGGTACTCATCGTGAAAATCATCGTATAAGGAGGTGATCCAGCCCCAGGTTCCCCTAGGGCTACCTTGTTACGACTTCACCCCAGTCATGAACCACAAAGTGGTGAGCGTCCTCCCCGAAAGGTTAAACTACCCACTTCTTTTGCAGCCCACTCCCATGGTGTGACGGGCGGTGTGTACAAGGCCCGGGAACGTATTCACCGTGACATTCTGATTCACGATTACTAGCGATTCCGACTTCATGGAGTCGAGTTGCAGACTCCAATCCGGACTACGACGCACTTTTTGGGATTCGCTCACTATCGCTAGCTTGCTGCCCTCTGTATGCGCCATTGTAGCACGTGTGTAGCCCTACTCGTAAGGGCCATGATGACTTGACGTCGTCCCCACCTTCCTCCGGTTTATCACCGGCAGTCTCCCTGGAGTTCCCACCATTACGTGCTGGCAAACAAGGATAAGGGTTGCGCTCGTTGCGGGACTTAACCCAACATTTCACAACACGAGCTGACGACAGCCATGCAGCACCTGTCTTAGAGCTCCCGAAGGCACACCTGCGTCTCCGCTGGCTTCTCTAGATGTCAAGAGTAGGTAAGGTTCTTCGCGTTGCATCGAATTAAACCACATGCTCCACCGCTTGTGCGGGCCCCCGTCAATTCATTTGAGTTTTAATCTTGCGACCGTACTCCCCAGGCGGTCTACTTAACGCGTTAGCTCCGAAAGCCACGGCTCAAGGCCACAACCTCCAAGTAGACATCGTTTACGGCGTGGACTACCAGGGTATCTAATCCTGTTTGCTCCCCACGCTTTCGCATCTGAGTGTCAGTATCTGTCCAGGGGGCCGCCTTCGCCACTGGTATTCCTTCAGATCTCTACGCATTTCACCGCTACACCTGAAATTCTACCCCCCTCTACAGTACTCTAGTCCAACAGTTTCAAATGCAGTTCCGAGGTTGAGCCCCGGGCTTTCACATCTGACTTATTGAACCACCTGCATGCGCTTTACGCCCAGTAATTCCGATTAACGCTCGCACCCTCCGTATTACCGCGGCTGCTGGCACGGAGTTAGCCGGTGCTTCTTCTGTCGCTAACGTCAAGAGATAAGCGTATTAAACTTACCCCCTTCCTCACGACTGAAAGTACTTTACAACCCGAAGGCCTTCTTCATACACGCGGCATGGCTGCATCAGGCTTTCGCCCATTGTGCAATATTCCCCACTGCTGCCTCCCGTAGGAGTCTGGACCGTGTCTCAGTTCCAGTGTGGCTGATCATCCTCTCAGACCAGCTAGGGATCGTCGCCTTGGTGAGCCATTACCTCACCAACTAGCTAATCCCACCTAGGCGTATCCAATAGCACAAGGCCCGAAGGTCCCCTGCTTTGCTCCAAAGAGATTATGCGGTATTAGCCATCGTTTCCAATGGTTATCCCCCTCTACTGGGCAACTTCCTAGGCATTACTCACCCGTCCGCCGCTCGTCAGCAAAGAAAGCAAGCTTTCTTTCTGTTACCGCTCGACTTGCATGTGTTAGGCCTGCCGCCAGCGTTCAATCTGAGCCATGATCAAACTCTTCAATTTAAGATTTTGATTCCCTAAATAAATAGGGGTCGGCTCAACGAATACTGACTTCAAAACTAGGATTTATCCGAAGATAAACCTGTAATTCTAAAGCTATTACCATTCCAACAGAATGATAATGAATTGACTGTGCTCTTTTTGGTTTTTACTTTAAAAGTGAAATCAAACAGCTCAAGGCTGTACCAAATTGAATTGGTCACTCAGTTCATTGAAACCAAAGTTGTTTCCGAAGAAACTGTTTTTACCCAGGTAAAAACATATTGGATTATCATCAACGAGTGCCCACACAGATTGATAGGTTTAAATTGTTAAAGAGCGTTGCTTGTCGAGACATTCTTTTTAAGAAGAAGCTCTCTAAGCGGACGGCCATTCTAGCGATTTAAGTTTCAGTGTCAAACACTTTTTGAAATTTAATTCTTTTTGAATTTTCGTCTTACTGATGACTCTTGAAGCCTTGTGGCGTCTGCCGTCTCAGTGGTTGCGCATTATAGACAGACTCAACCAAGACGCAAGGGATTTAATTAAAAAAACCAAAAAAAACGCTCTTTCGCCTACATATTAATCAAAACCTAAAAAAAGAGAGCTTACTGCTCTCTTTTTCATTACATTTCGCTAACTTTTTAGATAAATGCGTAGGCATCAGCGTACATCTGATCACTCTTAGCATGCTTATTCTGAGTGAATTGTTCTCTTGCGGCACCTGCCATCTCAAAACGACCCGCTATATAAATGTCGTACTCCGCTAGTGAATCGAAGTCAGCATTGATCGCCTGAAGCACATTACCCACTTTACCAGCCCAATTTGTATCCGCTTCTTCTATAACGGGTACAAAGTGTACATTGCTATTTTCATTCGCTATCTGGGCAATTTCATCTTTCGCATATAATTGATCACTCGTTTTCGCTCCCCAATACAAGTAGATTGGCGATTCCTTACCAATACTCACGCAGTGATCAAGAATAGAACGTACATAACTAAAACCGGTACCACCAGCAATAAGCAGTAGTGGGCGCTCACTTTGTTCTTTGATCCAGGCCGTCCCATGGGGAGCATCTATATTAATCGTTAGACAATCATCCAGGGCTTTTTTCATACGCTCTACCACTTCAATAGCGTAAGCATTATGTTCAGCGGCTCCGATATGCAATTCTAGTTCACCTTCATGGCGACAAGGGCTGCTTGCGATTGAGAAAGGACGTTTATCACCCTCACCCATTTCCACCATTAAATATTGACCAGCTTTAAATGACACTGGCGTTTCTGGGTGCAACAGGATTTGGTACGTGTTGCACGCTAATGGGTTAATTGACTTTACTGTACATTTGATGCTCATGTTCTTCCTCTTACTTACTCTGAAATAGTAAGTACTAAATTACTTTCCGCAAAAGCTTGGCAAGGAAATATCCAGCCTTGATTCTTCTCATTCTCTGTGAGTATTGGCTCAAGGTGATAACTTACTTCGCCTGTTATTTTTTTACACATGCACATGGCGCACGCGCCGACCTGACATCTATTTGGAAGATGGATGTTATTGTCGAGCGCAGCTTCCAAAATAGTTTGTTTTTCTTGTACTTCAAATGTTATTTCATTTGGCAGCACAGTAACGAAATAACTCATAATATAGCGAGTTCATCCCAAATCTTATCGATTTTCCCAACAAGCTGTGGATCTTTTTGGATAGGAACACCCCACTCTCGGCGTACCTCTTCCTGATTCTTATTCGTTGCATCTAACCCAATGGCCGAACTTTTCCTTCCATCTGCATTTTCAGCTGTGACAGTCAGTGAATCGCGTGATGGGTCCATTCGAGTGGTAATCGCCCAAATAATATCGTTCCAGTCAGTGACGTTAACATCACCGTCACATACAACGACAAACTTGATCGCCATCTTTTTATTCAATACCGCTAACGCCCGTTCAATTAATAAGGGACCTTGTCCAGCTTTCTCTTTATTTACAGAAATTATCGCCATGCCTTCTTGTCGGGTGCCTTGAGGTAAGTAAACCTCGAGAATCTCTGGGCACTCTGCCGTTAATTGTGCAAGAAGAACGTCAACATCCCTTTGCAATAGCAAAACAGTTGAATCCTTGTCTTCTGAATGAGCGCACCCTGACAGTTCGATTTCTGCTGACCATTTTTTCGTCGCATCCAACCCCATTTTTGATCCGAGGCCGACAACTGGGGAGGCAAAATCTAATGAATCGATGGGAGTACTTTCGATCATTGTTGTGTCAAAAGAAGGCTCCATGTTTAACGTCATTGCATCACTCACCTGCTGCCAATCTCGTGCATTAACGGTTTCATCGCAAACAATCACAAACTTAGTGTACATAAACTGACGCAAAAATGACCACACTCCCATCATGACTCGCTTAGCGTGTCCAGGGTATTGTTTCTTCATTGTCACAACGGCCATTCGATACGAGCACCCTTCTGGCGGCAGGTAAAAGTCTTCTATTTCTGGAAATTGTTTTTGTAATATGGGGACAAAGACTTCATTTAGCGCTACCCCCAAAACAGCAGGTTCATCTGGCGGGCGACCCGTATAAGTACTGTGGTAAATAGGGTTAGAACGCATTGTCATATGCGTGACGGTAAACACATGATGCTTTTCTTTTTCGTTATAGTAACCGGTGTGATCGCCGTAAGGGCCTTCATCTGCGTACTCTGTCGGATCTATATACCCTTCCAGCACAATCTCTGCACTTGCAGGCACTTCTAAATCATTGCTGACCGATTTCACTACTTCTGTTTTGCTGCCACGCAATAATCCAGCAAAAGCATATTCTGACAGAGTATCAGGAACGGGGGTTACTGCGCCGAGTATCGTAGCGGGGTCGGCACCAAAGGCGACCGAAATAGGAAACGGTTTTCCTGGGTGTGTTTCTATCCAATCTCTAAGGTCTAAGGCGCCACCTCGGTGAGCTAACCACCTCATAATGACTTTATTCTTGCTCAACTTCTGTTGACGATATATTCCCAAGTTCTGACGTTTCTTATTTGGACCTTTAGTGACGGTCAAACCCCAAGTCAATAGCGGAGCAACATCACCCTGCCAACAACTCATCACGGGTACTTTATCAAGATCAACTTCATCGCCTTGCCAAACCACATCTTGGCAAGAAGCTCTACGCAAGCGCTTTACTGGCATATTTAACACTTGCTTGAAGACTGGAATTTTATCTATCGCGTCCTTGAAGCCTTTAGGTGGCTCTGGTTCTTTTAAATAGGCCAGTAACCTTCCAACTTCGCGCAACTCTTTGACATTCTCTCGCCCCATGCCAATAGCCACGCGTTCTGGCGTTCCAAATAAATTGGTCAACACCGGCATGTCATAGCCAATTGGATTTTCAAACAATAATGCTGGCCCAGCGGCTCGTAGAGTACGATCACTGATTTCAGTCATCTCGTAATGAGGGTCAACAGGGTGAGTAATACGTTTTAATAGCCCTTTATTCTCAAGGTGCTCAATAAATTCGCGTAGATCCTTAAAACTCATAGAACTTCTATCATTTGGTTAAACGGCAAGCAGTATATCAAAAAAAGGATCTCACGATCCCTCTTTACCTATGAATACACCTACCGTTATTGATTAATTTGATAAGACTTGCAAAATCGCCTTGGTGTCTAACTTGTTTGGGGTACTTAACAGTTCTTCTAGCCAACTTCTATACCCTTGCTTTTCCAATTCATGGGCCACCAAAGTCGCATCTTCGGCTAAACGCATCTTTGCCAATAAAAACTGTTTTACTTCATCCTTCATTGGCTTTATTTGAGTCAAAGCGGTGATTGCTTGATGCTTTAATGCCGGATTGGTGGAAGCCTGCATCACCTGTGACAGTGAGAATGCATCGTTCAATGTCGATAGACGAGTAAGCTCAGACTCACTGTGGATATTCTTTTTCATTTTCCACAATAAGTGATAAACATCTGGATCTTGGCTCGTTTTCGCTAGCTGCACCATAACTCTGGCAGCAGGAAGCCAACTAATGACGGGCTGAGAAGTGAGTTGATTCGTCAACGCGGCAATAGCTTGCGGCGAGATATTATCAAGTTCATTAATAAGGAGGGTTTCGCGTGTTTGTACTTGATAGCCACTGCCCGATAACCATTGCTTCAAGTCTAACGATTGGCTCTCAACAGCTTGGGTAAATTCAATGCGATCCTGTTCTTTCATCCGCTGCTTTAACAGACGGCTTGCTGTAGCTGGGTAATTAAACGCAGGCACTACAAACTCGTACCCATCGCCTCGTTCCAACACTTTGTAGATAGGAGCATAGTCGAGTTGGCTTTGCAAAAACACGGCAAACTTGGGGCTTAACACCTTCTCTTGATTTTCAATAGCATCAAGCAGAATGAACCGGGCAACTTCTTGCTGAGGCAGCGCTAATCGCTCTAATGCAAAAGTGAGTGAATCAAAGTCTTCGTCTTCCACATAAATCATGAATTGTTCCACCTTTCGATGGAGATGCTCATCTTTCAACCACTTCTGAACCGTGTCAGAGTCCATCTGAACAGCACTGACCGTGAATGGACTCAACACAAGCATCAAAACCAGGAGAACAGATAACAACAGTCCTTGTCGCATATTAACCTCCTTGTAACATTTGTAGTCATTGTGTCACTTTACAAAGAGAATGCAAACAAAAACGCCACCGAGCTATCGGTGGCGTTTTTTAAACATCATTTGAATTATTTTTGTCGGCGCATAGCGTCAAAGAATTCATTATTTGTCTTGGTCATTGCAAGCTTATCAATGAGGAATTCCATTGCATCGATCTCGCCCATCGGGTGAACGATTTTACGCAGAATCCACATTTTCTGTAGTTCATCTTTCTTAGTCAGTAGCTCTTCGCGACGAGTACCTGAACGGTTAAAGTCAATAGCTGGGAAGACTCGTTTTTCTGCAATCTTACGGTTCAGGTGCAGTTCCATGTTACCCGTACCTTTAAACTCTTCGTAGATAACTTCATCCATCTTCGACCCAGTATCAACCAATGCTGTCGCGATAATCGTTAAACTACCACCTTCTTCAACATTACGAGCTGCACCAAAGAAACGCTTAGGACGATGTAGAGCATTTGCATCAACACCACCAGTCAAGACTTTACCCGATGAAGGAACAACCGTGTTATATGCGCGTGCTAAACGCGTAATCGAATCCAATAAGATGACAACATCTTTTTTGTGCTCAACAAGACGTTTTGCTTTTTCGATTACCATCTCGGCAACCTGTACGTGACGAGAGGCTGGCTCATCAAACGTGGACGCAATAACTTCACCTTTCACTAGGCGTTGCATCTCGGTTACTTCTTCAGGACGTTCATCAATCAGCAATACCATCAACTCACATTCAGGGTGGTTGCGAGCAACACTCTGAGCAATGTTCTGTAACAGCATTGTTTTACCCGCTTTTGGCGGAGCAACAATAAGACCACGCTGACCTTTACCGATAGGTGAAGCGAGATCTAAAATTCGTGCCGTAATGTCTTCCGTAGCGCCGTTACCGGCTTCCATCACCATACGCTCATTCGCGTGAAGTGGTGTTAGGTTTTCAAATAGGATTTTGTTACGTGCGTTATCTGGTCGATCGTGGTTAACCGTGCTGACTTTCAATAGTGCAAAGTAGCGCTCGCCATCTTTAGGTGGGCGAATTTTCCCGGCGATAGAGTCGCCTGTACGTAAATTAAAACGTCTAATCTGGCTTGGAGATACATAGATATCATCAGGCCCGGCTAGGTATGAACAATCGGCGCTGCGTAAGAATCCAAAACCGTCTTGAAGTATTTCCAGAACCCCATCGCCAAAAATATCTTCACCACTTTTCGCGTGTGCTTTTAGGATGGAGAAGATGATGTCTTGTTTTCTCAAGCGAGCTAGGTTTTCTAAGCCAAGGCTTTCGCTGAGTTTTACAAGCTCAGACACGGGTCTGCTCTTCAGTTCTGTTAGATTCATTGTAGTTGATACTTGTTTAGTCAAAATAGGATCTGTTTTTTAAGTTAAGATGGATTTGGTCTCAGGAACGACCAAGAAGTGAACACTTGTACAAATTACGTGCAATAAATTATCACTAAATACTAGCGTAGTCTAGATTTTGTTGTCTATCAAAAACAAAACCGTGCATTTATTGAATCTGCACGGTCTTTTTTATGTTGCTTTATAAGTTGGCGTCTAAAAACTCTTTTAACTGAGTTTTCGACAGTGCGCCAACCTTAGTTGCTGCGACTGCGCCATCCTTAAATAAAAGTAAGGTTGGGATTCCACGAATACCAAACTTTGGCGGAATACCCGCGTTTTGGTCGATATTTAATTTACCGATAGTGAGCTTGCCTTCGTATTCCGTTGCGATTTCATCAAGGATAGGGGCAATCATCTTACAAGGACCACACCATTCTGCCCAAAAATCCACAAGAACCGGGCCTGCAGCATTGATTACATCGTTATCAAAACCATCATCTGTTAGCTGCAAAATCTTGTCACTCATCTTCCACTCCAATGTATTTTTCTCAACTGATTATACGATAACCAGTAAATAGATGCCCTATTGGAATGTATTTACTTTCGTATTGCAAGCTTAAGCTGATATTCTATAGTGATGAAAAAGACGCATATCACAGAGCAAAAGTTCGCCGACTTGGATTTAAACACCCAAGTCATTGAAGGATTGAATAAAAGTGGGTTCGAGTATTGTACTCCCATTCAAGCCTTGGCGTTGCCGGTACTGCTCACCGGCCAAGACATTGCAGGCCAGGCCCAAACGGGCACTGGTAAAACCCTCGCGTTTCTCACTGCTACTTTTAACCACCTACTGACAACACCTGCACATGAAGGTCGCAAGGCAAACCAGCCTAGAGCGATCATTATGGCACCCACGCGTGAACTCGCGATTCAAATCTATAACGATGCTGAATTACTGGTTGCAAGCACGGGGCTTAAAGCGGGCCTAGCTTATGGTGGCGAAAGCTACGATAAGCAAGTGACCAAGCTAGAAGCTGGCGTCGATATCCTTATCGGCACCACAGGCCGTATTATCGACTTCTATAAACAGAAGGTATTTAACCTTAACCATATTCAAGCGGTTGTGCTTGATGAAGCGGATCGTATGTTCGATTTAGGCTTTATTAAAGACATTCGTTTCTTGTTTAGACGCATGCCAGCACCAAACGAACGTTTGAATATGCTGTTCTCGGCTACATTATCATACCGAGTTCAAGAGCTGGCTTTTGAACACATGCACAACCCTGAGCATGTGGTGGTTGAACCTGATCAAAAGACAGGACACCGTATTCAAGAAGAGCTGTTCTACCCTTCTAACGAACATAAAATGTCACTACTTCAAACGATCATTGAAGAAGAGTGGCCGGATCGCGCTATCGTATTTGCCAATACCAAATACAAATGTGATTCCGTTTGGGGCCACCTAGCGGCAGACGGACACCGTGTTGGTCTTCTGACTGGCGATGTACCACAGAAGAAGCGTGAAAAAATTCTAGAGCAATTTACTAAAGGTGAAGTCGACATTCTTGTTGCAACCGACGTTGCGGCTCGTGGTCTGCATATTCCTCAGGTTACTCACGTATTTAACTTTGACCTTCCAGACGACTGCGAAGATTACGTTCACCGTATTGGTCGTACAGGCCGTGCTGGCGAAAGTGGCTTTTCGATCAGCTTTGCCTGTGAAGACTACGCAATCAATCTTCCGCCAATCGAAGAGTACATCGAACACTCAATTCCGGTATCAGATTACGATGCTTCAGCATTGATTGAAGATCTACCTGCACCGATTCGTTTGCGTACACGTAATCCACAACAACGTCGCTCAAATTCGGGTGGACCACGCTCAGGAAATCGTCGTCCGCATAACCGTCGACCACGACAGTCACGTCCACAGTAAATAGGGAATATTACGTCGACTATGAAACCATCAGTCTCACCTGCGCTTTACGCTGTCGTCGACCTAGGGTCGAACAGTTTCCATATGCTCGTTGTGCGTCATATCAATGGCAGCGTTCAAACTATGGCCAAGATAAAGCGCAAAGTTCGTTTGGCTTCCGGGCTAGATAGCAACAATGCACTGAGTCATGAAGCTATGCAGCGTGGTTGGGATTGTTTGAGTCTATTCGCAGAACGACTTCAAGATATACCCGTAGAAAATATTCGCATTGTCGGCACGGCAACATTGCGTACCGCCACCAATGTGGATATTTTCCTTAAACAAGCCAATAAAATACTGGGGCATGACATCAACGTCATTTCTGGCGAACAAGAAGCGGCCATGATCTATCAAGGTGTTGCCCATACATCTGGAGGTTCTGGACGACGCTTAGTGGTCGACATCGGTGGAGCCAGTACTGAACTCATTATTGGTAAAGGTTTTGAAGCTAAGGCGCTCACGAGTCTAAAAATGGGCTGTGTCACTTGGTTAGATAAGTACTTTCAAGATCGTCAATTAAGTAAAGAAAACTTCGATTCCGCAATCCAAGCCGCCAAACAAACTATTGCTCCAATACTTGAGCAATACACTCACCTTGGTTGGGATGTGTGCGTGGGAGCAAGCGGAACCGTTCAAGCTTTGCAAGAGATTATGCTTGCACAAGGGATGGATGAAGTTATTACACTCGCTAAATTACAGCGATTACAAAAGCAAGCCATGCTCACCGACCAGCTTGAAGAATTAGAAATAGAGGGGTTAACGTTAGAACGAGCGCTTGTTTTCCCAAGTGGTCTTTCTATTTTAATCGCTATTTTTGAGCTTTTAGACATAGAATCGATGACATTATCAGGCGGGGCTTTACGCGAAGGTATGGCCTATGAAATGGTGCCAGAGCTAAGACAAAGTGATATTCGCTCTCGAACCATCATCAGCATACAGCAACGCTACCAGATGGATCGTCGCTACGCACAACAAGTCGCGGACACAGCAAATGATCTCCTGACACAATGCAACGCAGAACTACCCGATAAGAAATGGATACCCGAACCACAAGGTGAAGCGCTTCTCAACGCCGCCTGTCAGTTGCATGAAATTGGTTTAACCATAGACTTCAAACAAGCGGGAAAACACAACGCCTATTTGCTTCAACACCTTGATTTACCGGGTTATACACGGGCTCAAAAACATTGCCTTGCTGAGATTACCCGCCGCTATCGAGAACAACTCACCGCCATGCCGGAACAGCAAGCCGTCAGCTCATTAAGTGGGCAACGGATCTTACGCCTACTGCGCTTAGCGGTACTGCTTACTCACCGACGTGATGATACTAAGCAGCCAAATATAGCCCTTAAGGCGAATAGCGATGCTCTTGACATAACCGTGTGTCACCAATGGCTATCAGAAAACCCATTGACCGCCGCCGAATTAGAGATTGAGGTGAGTCGCCAAAACGATGCAGGATGGCCCATAACCATCAGCGAACGCTAATCGGCCTCATTGTGATAAATGACAAACCCATGAAAATGAAAAAGCCCAAGTGAATTCAACTTGGGCTTTCTCTTTTTCTAGCTCTAGGATTACCTAGATTAATGAAGCAACGGTTGCTATTGAACGCTACCTACCGGCTTAAAGTCAGGGTTTACCGTGGTCAGCTTTTTAATCAAATAGTTCAGTAGCACACCATACATGGGAACAAACAGCCCTAAACTGATGATCAGTTTAAAACCATAATCCACCAACGCAATTTCAACCCAATGCTCTGCCATGAAAGCATCGGGACTTTGATAAAAAGCGATAGCAAAGAAGGCCAATGTATCCAACGCATTACCAAACAGTGTTGAACACGTAGGCGCAACCCACCACTGCTTTAGCTGTCGTAGGCGATTAAAAACGTGCACATCTAATATCTGACCCAGTAAATAAGCCATAAAGCTCGCAACGGCGATACGGGCGACAAACAGGTTGAATTCCGACAACTGGGATAAGCCTTGAAACTGGCCTTCATAAAAGATAACAGACAGTAGATAAGATACCGCAAGTGCCGGTAGCATCACTAAGAAAATGATTCTACGTGCCAATTGCGCACCAAAGACACGAACCGTCAAATCCGTTGCTAGGAAAATAAATGGGAAAGTAAACGCACCCCAAGTGGTGTGTAAACCAAAGACCGTAAAGGGAAGCTGCACCAAATAGTTGCTCGATGCGATAATGATCAGATGGAACAAGACCAGAAAAAAGAGGGCGTTGCGCTGCTGCGCAGAAGTAAAGTGATTCATGCGTGACCTTTTTAGTTTCGTTAGGGGGCGAGGGAACCCTAATCGAGCATCAGAATGACATTAGTCCTCTGTGCCCTTACCAATGATAAATAGTTTGTGACAAATAATTTTGCTCAATCGAGCGGCGAGGGATTATACATTAACCAATTGATGCTGCAAGAGGGCGATTTAAAACAACATCACCGCAAACGATTAACCTTAAAAACCCTTGCGAAATAGCTGACAAAGATAATCAAGTTCTTCTTTTGACTGTTGAGGAGCCAATGCTTCTAACCACAATGATTCACTATAATGCTCGGCTTTGAGAAAAAGGTGACACCCTTCAAAATCAATTAGCCAAGAGTGAATATCCGCATCACATTGCTTCTCAAGAACTTCGGCAGACAACAACGCAACGAGTTTTTCCCCTAAGGATGGAAAACTATCAAAATCAAACCTTGGAGCGTCGATCAAAATTCGGCCTTGATCGCTAAGATAGGTATCTAAATTAAACTGAGCCTTACTAGACCGATCGCTGCGGGGCTGCTCTGTGTAAGGCTGAACTTTACAAATCGACATCTGTTTATCATCCATGTGTGGTTATGTGTTCCTGTATCAAGTCTAAAAATGCGTCTGCATACTTGTCGAGTTTACGCTGACCAACACCATTAACCGCCAACATTTCACCATAAGACGTGGGTAAAATTTCAGCCATATCAATCAGTGTCGCGTCACTGAAGACCACATAAGGTGGCAACCCATCTTCATCAGCAATGCTTTTTCTCAACTTACGCAACTTGGCAAACAACTTTTTATCGTAGTTTTTGCTCGATAGTTTGTCCGATTTTGCACTGCGCGCTGCGGTATCTAATCGAGGAACTGCCAGCTCTAACTTCATTTCACCGCGCAACAAGGGCCTTGCTTCTTCAGTCAGCTGTAAGGTTGAATTACGGGTGATATTTTGAGAAAGCAGCCCTTTATGTATTAACTGACGAAAAACACTGACCCAATAATCATGGCTGTGATCGCGGCCAATCCCATAAGTGGATAATTTGTCATGCCCATTTTCCCTGACGCGGATATTTTGCATGCCGCGCAGTACTTCCACAACATAGCCAATACCAAAACCTTGATTAACACGATAGACACATGACAACGCTTTTTGCGCCTCTTGGGTCGCATCGAAACGCTTGGGAGGATCAACGCAAATATCGCAGTTACCGCAAGGTTTTTCCCGATACTCGCCAAAATAATTGAGCAAGACCTGACGACGGCAAGTTTGTGCTTCCGCAAACGCGACCATGGCATTGAGCTTATGGCTTTCCACTTGCTTTTGCGGCCCCTCGTCTTTTTCATCGAGCATTCGTCGTAACCAACCGATATCCGCAGGGTCATACAACATCATTGCTTCTGCTGGTAACCCATCTCGACCGGCTCGGCCTGTTTCCTGGTAATAAGATTCAATATTACGTGGAATATCAAAATGCACGACAAATCGAACGTTCGGTTTATTAATCCCCATACCAAACGCAACCGTCGCAACCACAATTTGAATGTCGTCTCGCTGAAACGCTTCTTGCACATAAGCACGTTCATCGACATCCATTCCCGCATGATAGCCGGCCGCTCGGATGTGGTTATTGCACAGTTTTTCCGTCACCATCTCGACTTTCTTGCGACTACCACAATAGATAATGCCGCACTGACCTTTATTGGTTTGTACGTATCGGATCACCTGAGAAACAGGCTTGTGCTTTTCCACCAAATTGTAGTGGATATTCGGTCTGTCAAAACTGCCGAGGTAATCGTGCGGGTTAACCAAATTCAGGCGATGGATAATATCACCGCGCGTGGCGTCATCGGCGGTTGCGGTTAACGCCATAAAAGGGACGTGAGGAAAGTAGTTTTTTAACTGCCCTATCGCCGCGTATTCAGGGCGGAAATCATGACCCCATTGAGAAATACAGTGCGCTTCATCGACGGCAATCATGGAGAGATTGATATTTTGTAAGCGTTCAATGAAATCATGCATCAAGACACGCTCAGGTGACACATAGACCAATTTAAGGTCACCACTGTGCATGCGATTATAAACACTAATGAGTGCTTCTCTCGACATAGTAGAGTTAACACATTCAGCCGCAACACCATCGGCCTTAAGCTGATCGACCTGATCTTTCATTAGTGAGATCAGTGGCGATATCACCAAAGTCAATCCAGTGTGAACCAGTGCCGGTATTTGATAACAGAGCGACTTGCCACCACCTGTCGGCATAATGACCACGCTATCTTGGCCAGACAAAGAAGCGTCGATTACTTCTAACTGCCCTTGACGAAAGTGTTGGTAGCCAAACACATCTTCTAGGATAGTTTGTGGCGATGCTTCAGATTGTTGTGCAAGCAAGGTCGAGGTCATTAAATATCTCAAATATGGGTCGAATCAAGCCGCGAGGTTTGGCTTTTGGACCGACATTGTAGTGGGGAACGCTGAGGAATTAAACCGCAATATTAGTTAGGCTAATACCTAGCCAACTCGTATACTGCTGATCTTCCCTAGCTCACAAAATAAATAAGCGACCGTTCATGACGATAGAAGAACAGCAAAGAACCCGGCAAGGCGTTATCTTCGCCATTGGTGCCTACACCATGTGGGGCATCGCACCGATTTACTTCAAGTTATTGGACGGTGTCGCGGCGATGGAAATTCTGAGCCACCGTGTGATTTGGTCATTTTTCTTGTTAGCCGGTTTGCTGCACGTTGGCCGACGCTGGCGTGATGTACGCGATGTCATGAGATCAAAGAAAAAGATGATGTACCTGCTCTCTACGTCGATTGTTATTGGGTTGAATTGGCTTATCTTTATCTGGGCGGTTAACGCCAATAAAATGCTCGATGCCAGTTTAGGCTATTACATTAACCCATTGATTAATGTTCTTTTTGGCATGCTTTTTCTTGGTGAAAGACTGCGTAAATTGCAGTGGTTCGCGGTCGCGTTTGCAGCCTGTGCCGTTATTGTTCAACTGATCGCCTTTGGATCGGTTCCCATTATTGCCATCAGCCTTGCCATCAGTTTCGGCCTCTACGGGCTAATGCGCAAAAAAGTCAGCGTCGATGCCCAAACCGGTTTGTTTATTGAGACACTGTTACTCATTCCCCTAGCATTGATCTATTTGATGTTTATTGCTGACTCTCCTACATCGAATTTCAGCAACAACGATATCAACCTCAATCTATTGCTTCTGTCGGCCGGTATCGTCACGACCTTACCATTGCTTTGTTTTACAGGCGCAGCGACTCGCCTCAAACTGTCTACTTTAGGTTTTTTCCAATACATCGGGCCAAGCTTAATGCTGTTGCTGGCCGTGCTTATTTATGGGGAAGAATTCACCCAAGATAAAGTGGTCACCTTCGCCTTTATTTGGGGGGCATTGTTGATATTCACGTTTGACGCCTATCGCTTTAACCAAAAAAGAAAGCAGCAAGCAACAATATAAGCACATATCGAAATAAGAGAAGTGACCGTATTGGTGTGACTTCTCTTTTTCTCAGCGCTGTAGGCTCGGTTACAGCACTTAGCAACCTAGCACCTAACAACCTAGCAACCTAGCCATCAGCTTAACCATCTGTTTAACCGCCTCTTTGCCCCTCAATTTGGTCGTCTAGTTTGAATGGGGTTATGAGGTAATCTTCATAGCGGTCAGTGCCGCAACCTGTCAAAACAACTAGGTATGCTTTTTAAGTGAATTAAAATTCAATTTTGGTTTTGCAGCCATCACCCATCCCGCTTGTAAGAGATCTCTTACAACAAGGTAAGTCAATATCGCTTTATCAGCGAGAGATAATCACCCGAACATAGATAAGCCACTGATTATTAATGATACGTACTTTTTTTAGCCAGAACTTCTAGGGATAAATCTCTGATCGCCACGTTGATGAGAATCAGAGAAAGCGTAGTATTAACCCTGTCGGAAGGATTCTGACACGGAACAGGATACTCCAAGGACTAGGTTATCTTCAGGATGAAGATTCGATTATTCAGGATGAATAGTCGGCAAGGATAGCGAAATGGACATTGAATGGACGCAATAGTAACTAGGATGGTTACTACTATGGAAAGACAATGGACACCTCTGGATGAGGCAAGGACTGAACATCAGGATGATGTAAGGGACACCGCTCAAGGAATAAGTGAAGCGCGCTAACGAGGATTGTTGGCAGACCAGGATAAGGTCATGGACACCGCTAGGATGGCGACGAAAGGAATACGCTGAAGGATTACAGCACACTATCAAGGATTAGATGCATGGAGCACCTATAGTAGCCGGATTGCTGCGAGTAAGACTATAGACCCCGACGAGCGCAAGCTCTCGGGGTTTTTCTTTATCTTTTTCTCTTCCCATTTCAACTCTAGACTGCAAGTTTGAACACTAGGCTGCTTCTACTTGCCACTCACCTCATCAACTCGCCCCATAACATATGGTTTATGCTATAGGACTTGTTTAATTGTCGGCTTGTCTACAGCCCCCCTATTGCAAGGGACTATGTGAAGAGAATGCATTGGGAGTTTTACAGCTTTTCTAATCTTGCGTAAGCCGTCACCAACCATTTGATACCTTCACCGTTAAAGGCCACTTGAACCCGCCCCTGAGGGCCACTGCCTTCAAAGTTAATGATGGTCCCTTCACCAAATTTAGGGTGCTTAACCCTAGAGCCTAAACTAAATCCAGTCTCATTAAAGCTTTCTTTCACTACCGTTTGACTAAAGCGCCCAGCACTGGTTGGTCTGCTGACTTGCGCTTTCATTCTAACTTCATCGAGACACGTTTCAGGCAACTCTTTAATAAAGCGAGATGGTTTATGGTATTTATCCTGCCCATACAGGCGGCGCATTTCGGCATAAGTGATGTACAGTTTTTCCATAGCACGAGTCATACCTACGTAGCATAGACGACGCTCTTCTTCTAAGCGTCCAGCTTCTTCAGCCGACATCTGGCTTGGGAACATGCCTTCTTCTACCCCCACCATAAATACCATCGGAAATTCGAGACCTTTCGCACTATGGAGTGTCATTAACTGAACCGCATCATCAAACTCATCGGCCTGCCCTTCTCCAGACTCCAATGCCGCGTGCGTCAAAAATGCCGTTAGCAGGGTCATTTCTTCCGCTTCTTCCGGCTTTTCAAACTGACGTGTTGCGGTCACCAGCTCTTCTAAGTTCTCAATTCGAGCTTTCGATTTTTCACCTTTCTCTTGTTCATACATCGCAAACAAGCCGGATGACTTAATAACGTGGTCTGTTTGCTCATGCAAAGGCATCTCGATCGTGTCATCTTCAAGTGCCACAATCAGTTCAACAAAACGACTCAAAGCACTGGCAGCACGACCCGCTAAGACTTTCTCATCAAGCAAGGCAACACAGGTTTCCCACATGGTTGCACCACGATCACGCGCCGCGAATCGAATGGTTTCTAATGTTTTATCGCCAATGCCACGAGTTGGCGTATTCACAACTCGCTCGAACGCCGCATCATTATTGCGATTCGAAATCAAACGTAAGTAACTTAAAGCGTCTCTGATTTCTTGACGCTCGAAGAATCGCATGCCGCCATAAATTCGGTAGGGCAAACCCGCTTGTAACAGTGCTTCTTCCAGTACACGTGACTGGGCATTGTTTCGATACAGCATTGCGGCATCATTCAACGCGCCACCTTTTTCTTGCCACTCTTTTATTTTGCTCACGGTAAAGCGGGCTTCATCGAGTTCGTTATATGCGGAATACACCGAGATGAGTTCGCCCTCAACGCCATCTGTCCAGAGTTCTTTGCCCATTCGCTCGGTATTGTTGGAGATCAATGCATTTGAGGCTTCCAGAATGGTTTTTGTGGAGCGGTAATTTTGCTCCAGGCGAACGGTGTTCACACTAGGGAACTCATGGGTGAATTTTTCAAGGTTTTCTATTTTGGCGCCACGCCAACCATAGATTGACTGGTCATCATCGCCCACAATCATTACGTGGCTATCAGGCCCTGCCATCATGCGAAGCCATGCATACTGAATGTTATTGGTGTCTTGGAATTCATCGACAAGAATGTGTTTAAAGCGGGCTTGGTAGTGCTCTCGGATAAACTTATTGTCGCGCAGTAATTCATGAGCACGCAGTAAGATTTCAGCAAAATCCACCAGCCCAGCGCGATCACACGCCTCTTGATAGGCTGCGTATATTTTCAGGTAAGTTTTAGCAATGGGATCATGGTAGGCATCAACGTGATGAGGGCGTAATCCTTCATCTTTTTTGCCATTGATCCACCAGGATGCTTGTTTCGCAGGCCATTGCTTTTCATCGAGATTTTGCGCCTTAATTAAACGGCGAAGCAACCGTAACTGATCATCTGAATCAATAATCTGGAAATCTTCTGGCAACTTTGCATCCAAATAGTGAGCACGTAGGATTCGGTGACAGATCCCGTGGAACGTTCCATTCCACATTCCAGATGAACTGCCCATCATCAACTCGTCGATACGCCCACGCATCTCTGCCGCGGCTTTATTGGTAAAGGTCACCGACATGATCGAAAACGGAGACGCTTGCTCTACCGACATCAGCCAGGCTATTCGGTGAACAAGCACTCGTGTTTTACCACTGCCCGCCCCCGCAAGAATAAGAAGGTTTTCTAGCGGAGCGGCAACCGCTTCACGTTGTTTATCATTAAGGCCATCAAGTAGTAAGGAAGGGTCCATCACGCTACGCCACTGGTTATTTATACATAAAAAGAGATTATAACCTAAACAACACCGTCAGATGAGACAAAAACCAACAATTTAATTGTTTGTTTTTTAACCTTTAAATCAAAGGGATAAATATGGAAGAAATAAAAAACGTTAACAAATAGTAAATAAATTGAAAGTTTCTGTGTCGAATACCTATCTTCTCACTTAAGCAAGCTAACACAGCTTGCGACCCAAACTAACAATAAAGTCTGAGGAAATAATAATGAAAAAATCAAATCTTGCTGTTACTGCTGCTGTGACTGGTCTTATTGCTTTAGGTGGCACTATGCTTACGGCTGCACCTGCGATGGCTGCTGAGAAAGAGAAATGCTACGGCGTTTCTAAAATGGGTAAAAATGATTGCGCGACCAAAACCAGCTCATGTGCGGGTACGGCTAAAGCTGACAATCAAAAAGATGCCTTCGTCGTTGTGCCGAAAGGCTTGTGTGGCAAACTTGCTGGTGGTAGCACCGAGTCAGCATAAAAGCTCAATAGTCTCGTGTTGCTAGGTCTATTTGCTCAACAGATAGACCTAGCCATAATCGACGTCAACATTTAACCGCTATATCCAACATATTAAAAAGTAGGAAGGGATTCGTTTTGACAACCTATCACGATCACATCGGAGTGGGATTAAGAAGCCCGCACATCACCTACTTTCAAGCTCAAAAGCCCGAATTAAATTGGCTTGAAATCCATAGCGAAAACTACTTTCAACCGCATTCAGCCTCTCGTCAAAGCTTACGTCGCTTAATGAATGATTATCAGATCAGTTGCCATGGCATCGGCCTGTCGCTGGGTAGTGTCGAACGAGTGAATACTCAGCACTTAGCACAACTCAAACAACTGGTTAATGAAATCAATCCCATCATGGTTTCTGAGCATTTAAGCTGGAGCGAAAACGGGGGGCACTATTTTAACGACCTATTGCCACTGCCTTATACCGAAGAAGCCTTGGCGGTGTTTTGTCGAAACGTACAAGAGGTCCAAGATACACTCAAGCGGCCAATTCTTATCGAAAACCCATCAAGCTATCTCAAATTTACTCACTCTACTCTAACCGAGTGGGACTTTCTCACCGAGGTACAAAAACGTACCGATTGCCGATTGCTGCTCGATTTAAACAATGTTCATGTCTCCGCCTTTAATCATGGTTTTAACAGCCAAACCTACCTAAATGCCATTAACGCGGATGTGGTCGACGAAATCCACCTGGCAGGCTTTACGGTTAAACCGTTAGACAAAGGCGAGATTTGGATCGACACACACAGCCAACCCGTCAGCGACGAAGTTTGGGCGCTTTATCGGCAGTGGGTCAAAAAAAACGGCAGTCGTCATACATTGATTGAATGGGACCTCGATTTGCCATCGCCAGAAAGACTGCTCCAAGAAGCGGAAAAAGCGAACCAGATCCTGTTGTCTGCTGTTCCTTGCAAGGAGGTCTCATGAACACGTCACTGGCTCACGTACAACAACAGTTTGCGAAAGCGTTGCATTATCAAGCGAGCGGAGATGAATGCCTGGTTGCAGGCGATCACTTCAGCGCTGATGAACGCATGCAAATCTATCGAAATAATTTCATTATTGGCCTTAGCGAAATACTAAAAGCCACCTATCCCAACATTCTAGGGTTAGTGGGAGAAGAATGCTTTACGCAAATGGCACGACAACACGTACTCACTCAACCGCTAATGTCAGGCGATGTGACGTTTTATGGTGAAGGGTTCGCTCAAACCATTGAGCAGTTTCCAACAGTCATCGAAGCCGCGCCCTACCTGACTGAGGTCGCTCGTTTTGAATGGAGCTTAGATACTGCACAGCAATGCTTTTCGCGGCACCAAGACTCTCGTTCACTACAGCCTTTAGCAAACCTTGTTCAACTATCGAGTGATGAGCACAGCCAACTCAGGTTTCACCTTGCCCCTGGCGTGACCCATTTTACTTCGAACGTTGCCGTGTTCTCATTGAATGTCGCCATACAAACAGAACAGTTCGAAGACCTAGATATCCACACACCAGAAGTTGGGGTGATCGCCTGTCATCCTGATGGAGCAGCTTGGAGCACTAAACTCAATAATGAACCTTATCAACTGCTGGCGCTCTTACAAAAAAAGACAACGCTAGCGGAAATTGACACGTCCCTATTGACTCACCTTGAACAACTGATACGCCTAAATCTAGTGGCGGGCTTTACTATTGCCAGCCCTAAGGAGCAGCACCATGAGTAATCAAATAACCACCATTATTGACCAGTACCATGCGCTTATCGCTAGGCTACAAAGCGTGTTTATTCCATTACTGCTGCTGTTTTGCCGACTCTGGGTTGCTTGGGTCTTTTTCAATTCAGGTTTGGTGAAAATAGCATCGTGGGAAAGTACCTTGTATCTGTTTGAATACGAATATGTGGTCCCGCTATTGCCATGGGAACTGGCTGCCTACACAGGGACTGCGGCTGAACTCATTCTTCCTATTTTCTTCGCACTAGGCTTATTCACAAGACCGATGGCCGCGGTATTATTTGTGTTTAATATCGTCGCCGTTGTCTCTTACCCCTTACTGTGGGAACGTGGGTTCTATGACCACCAGTTATGGGGACTGATGATTCTTATTGTGGTGGTTTGGGGAGCGGGGCCACTTTCTATCGACAAATGGTTGAAACAAAAACTCGCCGATTGATCGCCTTAATGACGCCGCTGATACAGCGCCAAGACGTCCACTGTTGTTAACACTAAAAAGCCACTCTTTCTGATGTTCAAAGAGTGGCTTTTTCGGTCTATTGTCTCATTTCAGACTGCGCTCTTTATTTAGTGAGCAATCAGCCTAAGTTTTAAAATATCGGCATTAAGCTTCAATACCCGCATGTCTTAGCATGGCATCGATCTGAGGCTCACGTCCTCTGAACTGCTTAAACAGCGTCATAGGTTCGTCACTGCCACCCATTTCTAAAATATTATTCAGGAAGCTTTTTCCTGTTTCTTTGTTAAAGATGCCTTCTTCTTCAAAACGAGAAAATGCATCCGATGACAACACTTCCGCCCATAAATAGCTGTAGTAACCGGCGCTATAGCCACCCGCAAAGATATGACTAAAGCTATGAGAGAAACGATTCCACTCAAGGCTTGGTAATACACCTACTTTTGATTTCACTTCGACCAAGGTTTCTAAAACGCGTGGACCAACCTCAGGATCAAATTCCGTGTGGAGTGTGAAGTCAAATAGGCCGAACTCAAGCTGACGCATGATAAACATGGCCGATTGGAAGTTCTTGGCTGCCATCATTTTATCCAACATCGCTTTTGGCAACGCTTCACCGGTTTGATAGTGACCTGAAATAAACGCTAACGCCTCTTCTTCCCAGCACCAGTTTTCTAAGAACTGACTTGGTAGTTCAACCGCATCCCAAGGCACACCGTTAATACCCGACACGTCGCCCGCATCCACCTGAGTGAGCATATGATGAATGCCATGGCCGAACTCATGAAACAAGGTAACGACTTCATCGTGGGTGAACAGCGCAGGCTTATCACCAACCGGTTTATTGAAGTTACACGTTAGATAGGCAACTGGGCTTTGCAGCTCACCACTTTCAGTCATGCGACGTCCTCGACAATCATCCATCCATGCCCCGCCACGCTTGTGCTCACGTGCATACAGGTCAAGATAAAAACTGCCGCGAAGCTGTTCGTTAGCGTCAAAAATATCGAAGAAGCGAACCGATTCGTGCCATGTATCGACACCTTGGCGCTCTTTTACTGTCATGCCAAACACACGGTTAAGCACTTCAAATAAACCACTGACTGCTTTCGATTCAGGGAAATATGGGCGAAGATCTTCATCTGAAATTTCAAACAAATGCTGCTTCTGCTTTTCGCTGTAGTAAGCGATATCCCACAAGTTCAGCTCTGTGACGCCGAACTCTTTTGCCGCAAACTGACGCAACTCTTCCACTTCTCGCATCGCTTGTGGTTTGGCTTTAACCGCTAGGTCGTTCAAAAAACCAAGCACCTGTTCTGGCGTTTCTGCCATTTTAGTCGCCAATGATTTTTCGCTGAAGGTATTAAACCCGAGCATACGAGCAATTTCGTGGCGCAATTTCAGCTGCTCGGCAATCAGATCAGTGTTATCCCATTGACCCGCATTCGGGCCACGGTCAGACGCGCGAGTCACGTAAGCTTGGTAAAGCTCTTCACGCAACGCCTGGTTATCACAATACGTCATGACCGGAAGATACGACGGTATATCTAGCGTCAGCAAGTACCCTTCAAGCTCTTTCGCTTCTGCCGCGGCTTTCGCTGCTGCAATGGCAGATTCTGGCATGCCCGCAAGCTCGCTCTCATCGGCAATCAACTTGCTCCAGCCCATTGTTGCGTCTAGGACATTATTCGAGAACTGGGAGCCCAGCTCTGACATGCGCTTACTAATTTCACCGTAGCGGTGCTGTTCATCCGCTGGCAAACCAATGCCAGAAAGCTCAAAGTCGCGCAATGAATTGGTGATGCACTTTTTCTGCGCTTGCGTCAGGGTGTCAAACTCATCGCTCGCCTGAATACGCTGGTACGCTTCAAACAGCCCTTTGTGCTGACCGACCCATGTGCCGTATTCTGATAAAATCGGTAAGCAACTTTCATACGCTTCCCGAAGCGCTTCGCTGTTCATTACCGAGTTTAAATGGCTCACTGGCGACCATGCACGACCCAACTTATCGTCGGCTTCTTCAATCGGTGCAATCAGATTTTGCCAACTAGGGTTGCTATTGTCTTGTAAGACTTGTTCAATTTTCTCACGGCAATCAGCAATCAATTGTTCAACGGCTGGCTTTACATGCTCAGGCTTGATCTGAGAAAAGGGAGGTAAATCAGTGAAAGTTAATAGCGGGTTCGACATAAGCAATCCTTTTGACGGTGAAGCTAATTAGTAAGAGACAAAGCAAGTGTGCTGATCTCGAAATTTGTTATTTATAGTAAATACTAAATATAGGTAGGTTATGGAAATTTCAATAGTGGCGTATAATCCTCTTAACAGTATATTTCAATTATGCGCACTTTACCGATGAGTGTTTGAGAGTCTAATTTGCTAAGTTATCGCCACAGTTTTCATGCCGGCAACCATGCCGATGTTGTTAAGCACATCGTTCAGAGCTTAATACTGAACGCCTTACAACAAAAAGAGAAGCCATTTGTCTATCACGACACGCATTCTGGTGTCGGCCGTTATGACCTGACTCACGAATGGTCAGAGAAAACCAGCGAGTACAAACAAGGTATTGCGCGTCTTTGGGCACAAGAAAATATCCCTGAAGATATCCAAAGCTACCTCGACGCCATCAAACAATTGAATGAGGGTGACACGCTGCGTTATTACCCTGGTTCGCCTTGTGTTGCCCGTGCTCACCTACGCCCTCAAGACCGCATGGTACTGACCGAACTGCACCCGAGCGACTATCCCCTGCTGGAGCAAGAGTTTCATCGTGATCGCCAGGTGCGAATTTATAAAGAAGATGGATTTCAACGCCTAAAAGGCAGTCTACCGCCCAAAGAGCGTCGCGGTTTAGTCTTAATTGATCCTCCTTACGAACTTGCTAAAGAGTATCGAGATGTGGTCACGGCCATTGCTCAAAGCCACAAGCGTTGGGCGACAGGGATTTACGCGATCTGGTATCCTGTGGTGAATCGCTGTGATATTGAAGATATGATTGAAGGGCTGGAAGGGCTTGGCATTCGCAATATTTTACAAATTGAATTAGGGGTTTCACCGGATACCAATGAGCGTGGAATGACCGCATCGGGTATGATTGTCATCAACCCTCCATGGAAGCTGGAAAGCCAAATGAAAGAAATTCTACCTTTCTTAAAAGAGGCGATAGCACCAGCAACAGGACACGTTAAAGTCGATTGGATTGTGCCAGAGTAATTGGTATGAAATCATTCACTCGAACATAAAGACTTATAATAAATTAGAGAAAGGAAGAATAATGGCAACTCATTTTGATTATATCTGTATCGGCGGCGGTTCTGGCGGTATTGCCTCTGCGAATCGCGCCGCTATGCACGGTGCCAAAGTCGCACTTATCGAAGCTCAAGATCTTGGCGGAACTTGTGTAAACGTTGGTTGTGTTCCTAAAAAGGTCATGTGGCATGGCGCTCAAGTTGCTGAAGCCATTAACTTGTATGCGGAAGATTACGGCTTTGATGTAGAACTGAAAGAGTTTAAATGGAATAAGATGGTCGAGAGCCGTCAAGCGTACATTGGCCGCATTCACCAGTCTTACGATCGCGTTCTGGGTAACAATAAAGTTCATGTGATCAAAGGTTTTGCGCGTTTTGTTACTGAAGAAGGTGTCGACGCCAAAACGGTTGAAGTGAACGGTGAACACTACACAGCCGATCATATTCTGATCGCTGTCGGTGGCCGTCCAACCATTCCAAACATCCCAGGTGCTGAATACGGAATCGATTCTAACGGCTTCTTTGAACTTGATGCTCAGCCTAAACGCGTCGCGGTGATTGGTGCCGGCTACATCGCTGTTGAAATTGCAGGCGTACTGCACGCACTAGGAACAGAAACGCACTTATTCTGCCGTAAAGAAACCCCTATTCGCAGCTTTGACCCAATGATCATTGAAACATTGGTTGAAGTGATGAATACCGAAGGCCCAACGCTTCACACCAACTCTGTTCCAAAAGAAGTGACTAAAGAAGCCGATGGCAGCCTGACCCTTCACCTAGAGAACGGCAACAGCCAAAATGTCGATGAAGTGATTTGGGCTATTGGCCGTCACCCAGCGACTGATGCTATCAATCTTGAAGCGACAGGCGTTGCAACGAACGATCGCGGTTACATCAAAGTTGATGAGTACCAAGAGACCAATGTGAAAGGTATCTACTGTGTTGGCGACATCATGGAAGGCGGTATCGAGCTGACTCCTATTGCGGTGAAAGCCGGTCGTACCCTGTCTGAAAGACTGTTTAATGGCCAAACCAACGCCAAAATGGATTACGATCTTGTTCCAACGGTTGTCTTTAGCCACCCACCTATCGGCACCATTGGTCTCACGACTCAAGAAGCGGAAGAACAATACGGCAAAGAGAACGTAAAAGTCTACACCTCTGGCTTTACCGCGATGTACACCGCGGTAACAAAGCATCGTCAACCTTGTAAGATGAAACTTGTCTGCGCAGGGGAAGATGAAAAAGTCGTGGGCCTACACGGTATTGGTTTTACGGTAGACGAAATGATCCAAGGTTTTGCTGTTGCTATGAAGATGGGCGCAACCAAAGCCGACTTTGATGCGGTCGTGGCGATTCACCCAACGGGTAGCGAAGAATTTGTGACGATGCGCTGATCGAACAACGCTCAACGATTCAATGCAAAAGGGCTTAAGTTTTCACTTAAGCCCTTTTTTATCATTCAACCATGAACCGTTTACTGGATTAACTTTATCGAGCCGTCGATGTGTACATCTCGCTGAGGGAATGCGATGACAATACCCTCTTGCTCTAATAGCTCATCCAATCTAAATCGGATCTGACTTCGACTGCGGCGCAAGCCACCTTCAACCTGTGAATCTATCCAATAAATCACTTCAAAGATAAGTGCATTATCACCAAAGTCTTCAAAAGAGACAAATGGGGCAGGTTCGTTAATACCTCTTTCTGCTCAGTCGTGGCTTGTAAAATTAAATCCGCGACCTTTTTCGCTGGTGAACCATAGGCAACCCCAATACGAACCGACGTTCTAACCAGCCTGTCCACTAACGTCCAGTTCACCACGGTATTCTCTAGCAGTTTGCTATTGGGGATCAGTAAGTGGACACCATCCACACGACGAATACGTGTAGAGCGCGTATTTATCTGCTCCACAACTCCCTTGGCATTTTCAACTTCAAGAAAATCACCAATACGTATCGGCCTTTCCCACATGAGTATCCAACCGCTAATGAAGTTGTTAATGATGTTTTGAGCGCCAAAACCAAAACCAATCGCTATTGCTCCGGAAAGAAAAGCAAAGGCCGTGATTGGCACATTTATAAAGTCCAACGTTGTAATGATGAGTATGCCAATTGCAATGACATACAAAACACGTTGCAATAAATGTATGACATTAGGGTCTGTTTTTTTGCTGGTCAATCGTCTTGTAATGGCTCGTATTGCGTATTTAGTCACGACAAACCCGATGATCAATACCGCCGGAATCAGCAAAATGTCACCCAGAGACACGGGCTCGCCTGATACCGTTACAACATTATGTGCTAATACGCTTTTTATCTCTTCAAACACCGACGACTCCTTCACCACTGAGGTTACGAACCGATAAACACTTTAGAAGGATCGACCAAACAACGTTCGCCCATTGCTTCACGCCCAAAGAGCATCAAATAACTCATATCAGAACGATCCGTTAAGGTAATTTCAATCGGCCAAGTATGCTCGCCTAACACCATGGATGTCTTTATGACGTAACGCTCTTCAACTTCACCATTTGACGATTTTACATTTCTAATGTCATTAATCGCTGCAACACAACTCACGACTGTATCAACATTATGAGCGTCAGGGTGGATATCAAAGCTTACGTGCGGTTTACCGTTCTTTTTTATCTTCACAATATTATCAACATGCAATGACGAGGTTTTTGCACCAGTATCAACACGAACGTGCATGTTTTCTATCGACAAGTCAGGAAGCGCAATCGACTCCAATCGACCGATAACGATTTTTTTTGTTTTTGGCATGGTGTATTAAGCCTCTTTGCTTGGGAGTAAATTATCTAAAACGTTTTCGATATGCTCTGCAATATCTTCATCGTCTTCTGAAAAATACGCGATATGGAACATCGCTTCACCCTCTTGTACTAAGGGGATATTTTGCTGGCCAATAATAATGCCGGAACGACTGGCAATCACTTTGTCGATAATATCGCCATAAGGGCTGCCAATTTCGGCCAACACATCGCCTTTTACTACTTGTTCACCAAGATCAACCTTATGATTCACAATACCACTGGCATTCGCTCTCAGCCATTGACTGCCGTTAGCAATAAAGGGCTCTTTTCTGAGTTTTTTTGAACTCGGGGATTTTCTAAGCATGCCTAGATGCTTGAGTACATTCACGATCCCTTTCATACCCGCTCGAATTGAAAATTCATCAAATCGCAGCGCTTCTCCTGCTTCATAAAGCAGAACTTTGGTTTGATTCTTCACCGCAGATTCACGCAAAGATCCGTCGATAATATTCGAGTTCAATACTACCGGTACACCAAACTCTAGCGCGAGCTCTTTGGTTTCTGGATCAGACAAATTCGCTCTAATTTGCGGTAGATTAGAACGGTTTATCGCTCCCGTATGCAAATCGATACCATAATCACAATGCTTAACGATCTCATTGAGGAAAATATGCGCGACTCGACCAGCGAGAGAGCCTTTAGCTGAACCAGGAAAGCATCGGTTAAGGTCACGTCTATCAGGCATATACCGGCTTTGATTGACCACACCGTACACGTTCACCATTGGCACGGCGATCACTGTGCCACGAGTCAATTTGAACTTTCTCTGGCTGATTAGGCGCCGTATTATTTCAATACCATTGAGCTCGTCACCATGAACCGCAGCACTAATAAAAATAGTCGGGCCAGGCTTTTTAGCGCGAATGATATAAATAGGTAATGACACATTGGCATCGGTATAGAGTTTCGCAACAGGTAACTCAATTTTACGCTGTTCACCGGGCAGTATTTCAAATTCACCAATTCTTAGTGTGTGCATAATGTTCTCAATATCCGTGTAACCATGACGATAGAAACTTAATGACCGCATAGGGTTAAAGAGCCGGTAGTTTAATGACCAAGCTCTTAACCTTTTTCTGTGAGTGTTTAACCTTTGCCGCGTGTTTTATTGTGGTGCGGTTTCGCGCTTTTCTCAATAAAGCTAAAGACCATGCCCGCCACGTCTTTTCCTGTGGCGGTTTCGATGCCCTCAAGCCCTGGTGAAGAGTTCACTTCCATAACCATTGGGCCACTTTGAGAACGAAGTAAGTCGACACCACAGAAATTCAACCCCATCACTTTGGCTGCATTAACAGCGGTTTCGCGCTCCGCTTTGGTGAGTTTAACCACCTCAGCTGAGCCGCCTCGATGTAAGTTTGAGCGGAATTCGCCTTCTGCGCCCTGACGTTTCATTGCTGCAACCACTCGGCCACCAACAACGAGGCAACGAATATCAGCACCACCCGCCTCTTTAACGAACTCTTGCACTAAGATATTCGCTTTCAGCCCCATGAACGCTTCAATGATGGCTTCTGCCGCTTTTGCTGTATCGGCCAATACCACCCCAATACCTTGAGTTCCCTCTAAAAGCTTAATCACGACCGGAGCGCCACCCACGTTCTTGATTAAGTCTTTAATGTTGTCGGGCTTACTGGCAAAACCCGTTCTTGGCAAACCAATGCCTTTACGAGATAACAATTGCAATGAACGCAACTTGTCACGAGAGCGGCTGATTGCCACCGATTCGTTAACATTAAATGTGCCCATCATTTCAAACTGTCGCGCAACCGCGGTTCCGTAAAAAGTCACAGACGCGCCGATACGAGGAATAATCGCATCGTACATCGGCAATTCTTCACCGTGGTATCGTACGGTTGGGCGGCTGCTCGTAATATCCATATAGCAATGCAAGGTGTCGATAATATCAACTTCATGTCCTATGGCTTCGCCCGCTTCTTTTAGTCGGCGAGTTGAGTAGAGGTTTGGGTTTCTTGAAAGAATGGCTATTTTCATGGAATGTGCCTTTTTAGTCTGCGTATAGTTGGCTAGTGATTTGATTTTCAGGGAGTGTATAGTGGGCACAGAGAACAATAAAACGATAAATAATTATCGGTTTAATCAAAAAAATCGATTAGACGAGGGATTTATGTATGAAAATCGAACTATTGACGACCTTTTTGGAAGTAGCGCGTACGCTGCATTTTAGAGTCGCATCCGAAAACTTATATTTAACCCAGTCAGCGGTGAGTGCAAGAATCAAATTACTTGAGGAAGAGTTGGGGGTATTGCTCTTTGACCGCAGCCAAAAGAACTTAAAAATGACCGCAGAAGGTCATCGCATGATTAAGCACGCCAACGACATGATTTTCATGTGGAATAAAACCAAGCAAGATGTGGGTATAGCCGAAAATGACGCTCATCAATTGGTGATCGGCTCAGTGATGTCCATTTGGGATATCGTACTTCAAGGGTGGCTAAAGAAAATCCATCGCAATATTGATGACGTGAGCTTGTACACAAGTACCTATTCACCTACCGAGCTTCGGAAAAATGTGTTGAATCGCTTGATGGATGTGGCGTTTCTATTCGAACCTCCGTTTATTGACGATATGAAAACTGAAAAGGTAGCAACGGTCCCTTTGTACTTAGTCACCACACACCAAAATACCCAGTACCAAGATTTACTGCTCGATGATTACATCGTGGTCGATTATGGTGAATCCGTGAATAGCCAGCATACACGGGCCTTTAAAGATGTTGGGGCAGCAAAACACCACATCAATCAACCTAGGGTGGCGTTAAACTTTATTTTGGATGCAGGGGGAAGTGCCTACTTGCCTAAACAAATGGCGTTTGAATATGTCTCAAACGATCGATTGTTTATTGTTGAAGATGCGCCTATCTATTCTCGTGAAATTTATGCCATTTATCTCGCAAAAAGCCATAAAGTAGACCTGATAGAGCAGGCCCTGCATTTATTTCCAGGTGTCGAGATCTAGCTTTTGGTTAGAACCAATTTTTCTTTTTGAAAATCCAAACTTGAATGGCGACGACACCCACCAACAGTAATGTGAAGATAGCAAAAGAAGCACTATTTTCTGCGCCGGGGATACCACCAACATTGATCCCTAACAGCCCAGTCAGAAAGCCCAAGGGTAAGAAAATCGCAGCTACAATTGATAACACATACATACGATTGTTCATCTGCTCAGCAAGGCGATTACTCAGCTCTTCTTGACTCACCGCGGCTCGGTCTTTTATCGAATCTAAATCTTCAATATAGCGAACCAAATGATCGAGCGTTTCCCGTAGTTGAATTTTTTCTTCCGCAGAAAACAGAGTGACTTTTTCACTGAGCAGTTGCAGCATCGCTTCTTTTTGTGGCGCTAAATACCGCCTTAAAGAGATAATTTGCCGACGTAAAACAGAGAGATCATTACGCAAACTATAATTGGTCGATGTGATGATATTTTCTTCAATATCCGCCACTTTTTCTTCTATCTCATTAATGGTTTCACTCATTCTTGATATAAGCTTCTCGGTCAAATCGATAACGAACTTCGGTGGTGAAGTGGGCCCATTCCCTCGTTCAAACTCATTGGCAATATCTAGCGTTGAAAGCAACTTACGGCGACGGGTACTGATTACTTTGTCTTTTGTTACCCATAAACGAATAGAGACCATATCTTCTGGGTTACTGCCTGCCGCCAAATTTACCCCCCTCAGTGATATCAATAACCCCTCACCCAGCACCGTTGTCCTTGGGCGCGTCTCTTCGTTGAGAAGCGCATCAATCACAATCGAGTTAAGTTGACTGTGCTCTCTGAGCCATTCGATGGTCGCTTCCGAGGTGTAATCAAAATGAAGCCAGTGTGGTCTATCAATACTCACTATTGAGTCGGGTGCAATCTTTTGGGTGTCTCCATTTTGGTCAAAATAGAAACCATATACGACGTCAGGAATTTGCATTATCTACCTTTACAATAGTGTATAGAAAAGGGAACTCGATACCGAAGAACGCTCACTGCTCACTGAGCTAAGACGTGACAATAAGTGAAAGGTTCAAAGACGAATCCATTGACCCTTTTCTTATTTATCATCAGCAATTTCACATTAACAACTTAACGCGACTAATACCCGACTAATGTCACTTTTCCTTGCTCGGAGCCTCCTATTTCACACGAAAAATCCACTCTCTCTTCGGGACCCTTTGCAAACAATTTTTCGAGTTTTTCAAATGTGTGAGGCAACAAACTGACACTTTTTAAACGTAAGCTTTTTTTGGTCCGGTTATCTAAAAAGGCTAAGGCTGTATCGGTGAGGGTTTTATGGCACGAGTCTAATATCTCTTTACTGACAACCCGACTCTCAAGGGCATGCTGAAAGTCTTTTTCTGTCAGTTTTTTATTCCCTTTGGCAAATAAGCAGATGGCTTGCAGATCCAGTAAAGCGATAGTTTTGGGTTTTTGAGTTTCACTATCCACATACATTGCCATCAAGCATGGCAGTTTAGTCTCATCAAACTCTTGAGGGTGGATCATATACAGCGTCATATCATCGGAGACGATACGCTGCATGTGCTTTTCAAGCTGAGAGACTGTGGAAGGGCAAGGTCGCCTTGATACTCCGTTGGTTCGCCCAACATGCCTTTGTCGCCTATCGTCGTGGTTAAAGGGCGAAGGTGATGATGTAAGTCCTCATCCTCAAACGGTTTCGACTGTACAAATAACGCGCCTGCATTCTGGGCTTTAACAATCAGCTGCTCATCATCAACCATGGTTATCATCGCGGTCTTGATATCTGGATTGCGTTCGGTGACGATTTCAATCAACTCTAGCCCCGTCATCCCTGGCATGTACCAATCGGTCAAGAGGATATCGGGCTTCCACTCTTCCACCAGCACCAACGCGTCCGCACCACTATCGGCTTTATTGATCGATAAGCGCATATACGGGTATTTTTCAAGTGACCGCCGGACAATTTCCAACGTCGCTTTACTGTCATCAACAATTAGAACCTTCACAAACTTTCATCTTCCTCGATGTAACCTGTTCAAAGTATAGGCACAAATTTTTATAACGACTAAACTTACCTGTTAAGCAAGCCACTGCAATAAGTGAATAATATGTCGATAACGGATTTACTGACTGAAGAAATACTCGGGATGCTCGCCATTGATCTTGGCTTGGTGATTCTGAGTGGTTGGTTCATTATTCTGCTCCTCATCATTCGAGAGTTTCGAAAATTTGCGCACGGGTTCAACAAACCAAGCACAAGCAAAGGCATCGATGACAATACTCTGCATCTGTGCCAACAATCCGTCGACAACGCCCTTAATTATGCTTCAGAGAACAACGACACACTCACTGACTTGATTCAACTGCAACAGGCATTGGAAAGCCAAATGGCACTGCTGCGAAGCTCTACCGCCCAGCATGTGAGTGCAGAGGAGCAAGCTTCCATTGATGATTTAAATCTTAAGCTGAATAAATCCCATAAGCTCATTCGAAAGCTCAAAGGAGATTTGAATAAAAGCGTCAAAGGATTACAAATCACGAAGAAAAAGTTATTTTCACAAACCGATACGGTCGAAGGTTTGCGTGAACAAAATGCCCTTCTCGAAAAAGATTTTGAGAAACTTGAACAAGAATATATTCAGATTAGTGAAGCAGGAGGGTTCCAGGATCTCGCCATTCAGTATCAAACCGAAAAAGAGCAATTGCTTAACACGATTGAAGAATACAAACAGCAGGCTGAACAAGGCGGCAGTAATGACAATGTCGATGCGATGAAACAAGAGCTAGAAGAAACCCAACAGCAGATGCAACGCCTCAGCAAAGAGAAAGACTTTGTTGAAAGCAAATACCTTCAATTAGCCAAAGAGGTGGGTAGCGATAAACCGTCGTAGCTCCTTACCTTATTATTTTACACACACAATATTCAAAAGAGAGGTTCCTTTTAACTGGCTGACCTTTCCGCTGGTGAATAGCCCTTTTTTCTCGTATCCCCAATAAGGCAAGTGCATCGGCCAATTGTTATCAAGCATGATTTCGGCTGCCAGTAACGTTTCCCATTCCTTTTCTAACGGTAAACGCATACTCATGGCATCACACACTTCGGTCGCCGCGATGTAATCCAAGCGGTTCCAAGGCAAACCATGCTCCATATAAAATTGACCGTCTTGGTCATTGGTGTAAGGGACTCGATACTCTAGTCCATCGATAGTAGCGGTTAAGCGAGTCACGACCTTTTCAGTGTCCCGGGTCTCTTGAAGTGTCGAGTTTTCTGCGACGACTGACGCGATAACCGGAGCGGCCACTGTCGCTGATGGCTTAGCGGCTACGGTACGTTCTTTTTTGGGTGCGGGTTTGTTTTGTGTGTCTTTACTTGGCTTAGTGTTGCTTGCTTGCTTAGGGTTACTTGCTTGCTTAGATTTGATCACCTCGCGAATAAACGCTTCTTTGTACGCTGGCTCCGTCTTCACTTTCGCAAGCTCTGCACGCGCGTTTGAAAAGTCATCATAAGGCCCGATAAGACACCGATATCCTTTATCTTCAGGCTTTGACCAAACATCGGTTGAGATATGTTGATAAATACTTTTGGCTTTCGCTAATGAAAGAGGTTTTGATAGCACACCACACTGAATCCAATAGCTCGATTGTGCCCCTTTCGGTTTTTGATTGCCCCATAACCCTTTTCCAATAGGGCAACTCTTATCCAAGACGGGCAGTTCATTAGTCGAGGCTTGCGTCGCATCACATAAAAATTCTTCTGCAGACACGGACTGTGATGCCAGTGGTAACGCCATGACGGCCATGCTTAGGAGTTTCAATCCGAACATTCTAGGTTTGATTACTAACGTCGTATCCATACTTCTATTAACCTTAAATCGTCGTGCCTTGATTGGCTCGTTGGGGCTGGAATAGCTTAAATTGAATGCAAAAAAAGAGCCGTAATAGTTTACGGCTCTAGTTTAGTTAGATTTTCAGAAAAAAATCAATCGGCTCTGATCACCCTTTGTAGATTTTAGGGTTGAATACATCACGTAACCAGTCACCCAATAGGTTAATCACCAACACAAGCGTAATAAGGACTAAACCAGGGAAAGCCGTAATCCACCAAGCACCCGAGAAGATGTAGTTAAAACCGATACTGATTAATGCACCAAGTGACGGCTGATCGACAGGAAGACCAAGCCCTAGGAACGACAGTGCCGCCTCAGACATAATGGCATTCGCTATTTGAACCGTTGATATAACTAAAATCGGTGACAAACAGTTCGGCAAGATATGACGGAACATGATGCGTGGCGCTTTAAAGCCCATTACGCGTGCGGCTTCGACATACTCTTTCTTCTTTTCCGCTAATACTGATGCACGAATGGTACGGGCATACTGTGGCCACTCAGCCACACCAATAATCACCACCAGCATCACTACCGCATATTGACTGTAGAAGTCACTACCAAAGCTTGCTTTGAAAATGGCGGAGACAATGATGGCAACCATCATGGTTGAAAAAGAGAGCTGAACATCAGCAAAACGCATCAAAAAGTTATCAATCCGGCCACCAAAGTAACCCGCTGACAAACCAATAATGATGCCTAACGTCAGTTGTAAGCCCACGGCTAAAAAGCCAATGGTCAACGATAGACGTGAACCGTATAGAATGGTCGATAAAATATCACGGCCTTGCTCATCGGTGCCAAGTGCAAAGCGCTCATCCCCATCTTCCATCCAAGAAGGTGGAAGTTCTGAATCCATAATGTCGATGGAAGAGAGATCATAAGGATCGGTAGGCGATAGAATTGGTGCGGCCAACGCGAGCACCAAAAACACCATGAAAATACTAAAGCTCGTCATGGCAACTTTGTCACGCAAGAAATAGTAAACAATGTCTGAATTTTTAAAACGCTCCCAACGACTCGGAGCTGCGGTTACTTCATTCATCTTTAAGACCCCTTGCCCGTTAAGTTTACAGTTGGGTTAATCACACCATAGAGCAAGTCTACAATTGTATTAGTCACAACAAATATTAGCCCAACGAAAATAACGTAAGCGGTAATAAGTGGTGTATCAACACGGTTGATGGCTTCCAAGAACAAAAAGCCTGTTCCTGGCCATTGGAATACGGTTTCAGTCAAAATGGTGTAAGCCACCATGGTACCGATCTGAACACCACCTACGGTCAATACTGGTAACATGGTGTTTTTCAACGCGTGCTGGTAGTAAATTTTATTCAGGGCTAAGCCTTTAGCTTTACCAAACTTAATGTATTCAGAGCTCAGCACTTCAAGCATTTCAGAGCGAACTAATCGAATGAACAATGGCAGCATGATCGATGCAAGAGAAATACATGGCAGCACGAGATGGCGAAGGCCATCAACGGTAAAGAAACCCGATTCCCAACCTAGTACATTCGCGGTTTCGCCTCGACCGTAGGAAGGTAACCAACCAAGTTCAATCGAAAAGACATACATCAGCATGATCGCAGTAAGGAAAACAGGAACGGATATACCAATACTACTGAATGCCATGACCGCTTTCGTGAAGACACTTTTCGGGTGAATGGCCGAATACACACCCAAAGGAATCGAACAGAAGACAATGATTAGAGACGCACCAAAAACGAGCTCTAATGTGGCGACCAGCTTATCTAAAATGACATCAACAGCTGGTCGTTTGAAGAAGTAAGATGTACCTAAATCGCCTTGTAAGGCGGCGCCAATAAAGCGCGTATATTTTGTAATGAAGGGATCATTCAGACCTAGCTCGTCTCGCATAACTTGACGTTCAGCTTCGGAAACCGACTGCCCAACAAGTTCGCGTAACGGATCACCCAAATTATCTTGGATGGCAAACGCCACTAAACTGATCACAAACATCACTATCAGTGCCTGAAACAGGCGCTTGACCAGAAACGTAAACATCCCTTGCCCCTTTAATAACTTTCCATGACTTTCAAAAAATGAAAGATTTCAGCCTGAAAAACGGCACCTAACTCGACTGAAACAAAGTTAAGCACCCAAAATAATAATCAGCGCCCAATCGGTGTCTTTATCGACACAGATTGGGTGCTGACATCTTCAATTACTTAACAACTAGGTCGCCAAAGTAAGGGAAGTTCATGCCGTTGATGATAGGACCAATTTCTACATTTTTCTGAGCAGCCCATGATGGATCTTGCCAGTGTAGAGGAACGAACGCTGCTTCGTTGTACAATATTTCTTCCACTTTCTTTAGCATAACGCCACGTTTTGCTAAATCAGTTTCTTTGTTTGAAGCTTCTACCAATGCATCAACTTCTGCATTTGAGTAATGACCACAGTTATACTGGCCTTTACCTGTATCAGCGTTACGCGTCATTGCCAAGAATTCAGTAAAGTTACCTGAATCTTCTGTATCTGGGTGCCAGCCGATCATCATCATGTCTGCTGCACACTTATCAAACTCAGGCCAGTATTGCGCTTTAGGCATGGTTTTCAAATCCACTTTGATGCCGATTTTAGACAGCATTGCCGCTGTTGCTTGAGCAATCTTGTCGTCGTTCACGTAACGGTTGTTTGGTGCCATCATTGATAATGAGAAACCATTTTCGTAACCTGCTTCTTTCATCAGAGCTTTTGCTTTCTTAAGGTCATAACGAGGCACAAGTGCTTCATTGTGGCCAGAGAAACCCACAGGGCTTTGCTGACCTGCAGCCGTCGCAGCGCCTTTCATGACTTTCTTAGCAATACCTTCATTGTTAGTCGCATACACAATCGCTTGACGAACACGAACGTCTTTCAATGCAGGGTTACTGTTCTGGTTCATTTGGAACGTGATAACACGCGTACCAGGCATAGTGAACAGTTCAACGTTATCCGCATCTTGAATTCGCTTGTAATCATTTGGCGCAACAGGAGCAATCATATCAACACCGCCCGACAATAAAGCAGCAACACGAGTCGCGTCTTCTTTGATAGGAACAAGTTTAATGTTATCTACATTACCTGGAGATTGTGTATCCCAGTAGCCGTCAAAACGTTCAAATTCAACTTGTACGCCTTGCTCACGTGTTTTTACAACAAATGGGCCAGTACCAGAAAGGTTAGTCGATGCAAATGAACTGCCGTGCTTCACAAGCTCAGCTTTGTCTTTACCGTCAGCTGTGGTACCCGTGTAGAACTTGCTGTCCATTGGGAAGATGTAAGTTGCAACGTTTTCAATCAGAGGGTAAGTACCATCTGTTTTCACTTCAACAGTGAAATCGTCTACTTTTGTCACCGATAGAAGTGGTGCAAAGATACCTTTAAAGTCTGGAGAAGCTTTAAGGCGTTGGAATGTCCAAACTACGTCATCAGCCGTCAGATCGTTACCCGAGTGAAATTTCACACCTTTACGAAGGTTGAAGCGCATGGTTTCGTTATCAACACGATCCCAAGACTCTGCCAAACGTGGCTCAAATTCCATATTTTGGTTAAAGCGTACTAGTGGATCAAACACCATGTGAGACAGTTGCATTGTACCGCCAGACAGTTGCTCTTGCGGATCCAATGATACTGGATCGGCGTCATACGCAACTGTAATATCTGCAGCCATAGCGCTAAGGCTAAGACCAGCAGCCATCATTGCGACGACTAGTTTGCTTTTCATGGTTTTCATTGCATAACTCCTTATGCGGGAATCACATTCCCTGTTGTTGTGTTTGCATCTGCTATTTGTGTCCAAGTAAGCTTGTATGTTCAAACAAACTTGGTTTTTCGATGCCAATGAGTGATGTGTATCCACTCAAAAGGCATTCGAAACGACTTATGCCGTTTTAGCGTCTTCTCTTAAACCTGTAAATTCAGGCATTAAGGAAATAAGGTGCTTACTGTATTCGTGCTGAGGGCTGTTAAACAGCTGCTCTGTTGGCGCCACTTCTAATAATTTACCCATTTGCATCACACCAACGCGATCACACATCTGGCGAATTACCGGTAAATCATGGCTGATAAACAGCATGGTGAGATTTAACTCATCTTGCAGGTCTTTCAGTAGGTTTAGAATTTGAGCTTGAACAGACACATCCAATGCGGAAGTAGGTTCATCACAGATAAGTAAGCGAGGACGTGTCGCCAGTGCACGAGCGATAGAAATACGCTGACGCTGACCGCCCGAAAATTCATGTGGATACTTCACACCCGCCATCTGGCCTAAACCAACATGATCAAGGAGATCATGAACGATCTGACGAGTTTCGGCTTCGTTACGAGTCAATTTATGGAAACGGATGGGCTCTGCTATGATATCAAACACCCTCATACGTGGGTTCATTGAGGTGTATGGATTTTGGAACACCATCTGCATTTGGCGACGAAGAGGACGACGCTCTTTCTCAGATTTCAGCCCGGTTAAGTCTATGCCTTCAAACGATACCTTGCCTGAGTTTGGTGCGTATAGACCAGCAATAACACGTGCAATTGTCGACTTACCTGAACCAGACTCGCCCACCAATCCAAAGGTTTCACCCTCTATAACATCAAAGCTCACGTTGTTTGATGCCTGTACAAACTCACGACGACTTTCAAATAACGAATCTTTCGTCACAAAGCGTAAGTTAACGTTTTCAACGCTCAATAATGAGCCCGTGTAGTCACGGTGATCCTGGCTTTGACCCAACCAGTGGTTTTTCACATCAAGCGGCGCCATTTCATGGGCTTCTTCGATGTAACTCACCAGCGGGAAGCGATCGAGCTTTCTATCTGAACGAGGAACGGCAGAAATAAGGCTTCGCGTATACGAGTGATCAGGATTACCCAGCACTTTGTCCGTTGGGCCAAACTCAACCAAGTCACCCCGGTACATAACCGCAACACGATCCGTCACGTTAGAAACCACGCCCATGTCGTGCGTTACCAACATACAACCTACGTTTTTCTCAATACAAAGATCGCGAATAAGAGTGAGAATCTGATCTTGAATGGAAACATCCAGTGCCGTTGTCGGCTCATCGGCAATGATTAAATCCGGCTCACCCGCTAGAGCGATCGCTATCACCACACGCTGACGCATACCACCAGAGAATTGGTGAGGATATTGCTTCAAGCGGTTTTCCGGTTGCGGAATACCCACTTGATTCATAAGAGACAAAGCACGTTGATACGCTTCTTCATCCGTTACTTTCATATTGGCATGAATGGTTTCGGTTAGCTGATGCTCAACCGTAAACAAAGGATTGAGTGAGGTCATAGGATCTTGGAAGATGAAACCAATCTTCGACCCGCGAACTTTTCGCATCTCCTCGGGAGTCAGGCCTGAAACCTTTTCTCCATCTAAAAACACCTCTCCATCGGCGATCAAGCCTGGAGGGCTAAGCAGATCAATAACGGCATTACCTACGGTTGATTTACCGGCTCCAGATTCACCAACAACACCCACAATCTCACCTCGCTCAATACTGAACGAAAGTGATTTAACCGCAGCGTGCACCCCATGACGAGACGGGTACTCAATACGAAGGTTTTTAACTTCTAATAGCGACATTTATCAGACCTCTACTGCTTTGACAGTTTTCTGCCCTGTCTGATACCAGTATTACGCGCAAACATACTGATACAAATTGAATCCATTCTTGTCAGTATATTATTCTGACAATTAACAAGGGCATCAATTTGGCAAAAAACTCACAGAAAAGCAACAAATAGAGGATAAAAAGTCGATATTGAACAGATAAGAAGCAATGTGTGTAGATAGTTATGCGGATACATTGCATTTAATATTGGTAATACCAATTTAGTGCATACCGCACCAGCGTTGAACATATCAGCACTATACACTAAAAGCTCATATCAAATCCGTAGATAATAAAAACACGACACTGAATAATTCACCAAGAACAATATACGATTTAAAATTAACAAAACAGAAACATCAACCAGATAATGCAATTAAGGTAGGTGAAATAACCAGATTTAGGTCACATTAAAAAACAACAAGCCAACCAAAGTGAGGGTGATAATTAAGTAGGCCATCCTTGTTTAAGGAACAATATAGGTTAGTTAACGCAGCAATTTATGGTGTGATTAACGTCAAAAATAGAGAGATATTCAGAAGAAAATAGGCGCGTAAAAATACCAAATTGGAAGCGAAGAAGCCTCGTCATTTCTGATCAGCCTTTCTGATGGTCGTCGGTGAAGAGACATTCTTTGAACATCAGACGAACCCCTCTCTGGGTTCAAATAATACAAGACTGAAAATGAAAAAAGCCTCGTCATTTCTGAGCAGCCCCTTTCTGATGGTCGTTGGTGAAGAGACATTCTTTGAACATCAGACGAACCCCTCTCTGGGTTCAAATAATGCAAGACTGAAAATGAAAAAAGCCTCGTCATTTCTGACGAGGCTTTCTTATAGTGGTCGGTGAAGAGGGATTCGAACCCCCGACCCTCTGGTCCCAAACCAGATGCGCTACCAAGCTGCGCTATTCACCGACAAGGTTTTATTTCGATTGAACGAAAAAGGAAACTTACGTTACCAAAATTAATGGGGTGGCTAACGAGATTCGAACTCGCGACCACCGGAATCACAATCCAGGGCTCTACCAACTGAGCTATAGCCACCACTAATTTTTTATATAACCGCTAAAGCGATTATTGAAATAGTGGTCGGTGAAGAGGGATTCGAACCCCCGACCCTCTGGTCCCAAACCAGATGCGCTACCAAGCTGCGCTATTCACCGACATGTATTTTTTTACTTGGTTTGCTTCCCGAGAAAACTCTCTGGTCCGCTTATTCCAAGAGCCGTGATGCGCTAAAAAACGCTATTCACTGACAATTTCGTTTTGATTCTTGGGATGTGACTTGAATCAAAACAGGAAGCTTTTATTTACTCAGTAAACTAAACTACCTAAATAATGGGGTGGCTAACGAGATTCGAACTCGCGACCACCGGAATCACAATCCAGGGCTCTACCAACTGAGCTATAGCCACCACTATGTTTTGCCAATATGCCACTTACTTGTGTAAGCATCCGGATGGCGCGCCCGAAAGGATTCGAACCTTCGACCTTTGGCTCCGGAGGCCAACGCTCTATCCAGCTGAGCTACGGGCGCATGCCCTATCGGCGGAGTGGAATAATACGTAGTTCACACTATGTCGTCTAGTACTTTTTCAACTTTTTTTATCGTTTGGCGCCTTTTTGGGCAATTAAAGTGTGACAAAGACCTATTTCATAAAGAATAATCATTCGATCGGCGATAACTTGTTGTTTAATGCAACAAGTTATCAGGATATAATCACCCACTGTTTACATTGATTTAACAGACTTTCGAGTGGTTAGATCGGGATAAAAACAATTAACTATATAATTGGTAAGCATGTACTTACCTTAGGAATATAAAGTGAGTTTAATGGATATGTCTCAACGAATCTTAAGTGTATTGTTCGCAGCTTTGTTATGTTCTACAGCAGCGTACGCAAGTAGTGTTAGCCCAGAAGAGTATGAGGCTATCGCGGAACGCATCAAACCTGTTGGTGACGTTTACTTAGCTGGCAGTGAGCCAGTGGTTGCTGAAGCCAGCGGCCCTCGCGATGGCAAAGCTGTTTACGGCATGTTCTGTACCGCTTGTCATAGCATTGGTGTGAGTGGCGCACCTAAAACTGGTGATGCGGGTGACTGGGCTCCACGAATTGCTCAAGGTAAAGACGTTCTTGCCGATCACGCTATCAATGGCTTCAACGCTATGCCTGCAAGAGGTGCTTGTATGGACTGTTCAGACGATGAAATCATTGCTGCTATTGAGCACATGATCGAAGGTATTTAACAACGTCCTCTTTTCCTTGGTCAGTTGTTAGTTTGGTCAATTGTTAGATATAAAATGTCAGATAAAAAAGGCTTGGTTTTGTCATCAAGCCTTTTTTGTATCCGCTCTCATATGCTCTAGCGAAAGTGCTGATTCCCTGCGTTTAAACCGATTTGCTATTTTTTAAACATCGAGCGGAGATTGGCGATGTGGGCCTGCCCTTTTTCCATTCGCTCTTCTGCGGAAACAGGCTTTTTGGTCGATTCCCATTCCACATCATCAAAGGGTAACTCATCAAGAAAGCGACTTTGAGATGGCTTTATCAGTTCACCGTACTGGCGACGTTCTTTGCACATTGTAAAAGTTAACTCTTTTTGAGCCCGAGTGATGCCGACATACATAAGACGACGTTCTTCTTCCACGTTATCTTCATCAATACTGGTTTGGTGTGGCAAAATGCCCTCTTCAGAGCCAAGTAAATAAACATAAGGAAATTCTAAGCCTTTTGATGCGTGTAAGGTCATCAACTGAACCGCATCACTGTCTTCATCGTCTTCTCCGCGCTCCATCATATCGCGCAACGTCAGCTTCAATACCACTTCTTTAAGTGTCTTCTCTTCTTGATCATAATTGTCGCCTTCTAAATCCGCCACGATCCAAGAGTACAGGTCCGAGACATTTTTCATTCTCATTTCCGCCGCTTTGGCACTCGCAGAGGTTTCATACAACCAATCTTCATAGTTGATATCGCGAACCAGTGATCGAACCGCCTCAACGGTATTACCTCTCTCGGCATTATCGGCAATCGCAACTATCCACTGGGTGAATCGCTGCAGATTCTCGAGACCTCGACCTTTTAAATGTTGCTCTAGGCCCATTTCAAAACTGGCAGCAAACAAGCTTTTACCACGCATGTTGGCGTAACTGCCCAGCTTTTCTAGCGTCACAGGACCGATCTCACGGCGCGGCGTGTTGACGATTCTCAAGAATGCGTTGTCATCATCTGGGTTAACCAACACTCGTAGATAAGCCATGATGTCTTTAATTTCTGCTCGAGAGAAAAACGACGTTCCACCCGATAATTTGTACGGCACTTTATTTTGTACTAAGGATTTTTCGATTAAACGCGACTGGTGATTACCACGATACAAAATCGCGTAATCTTTATAGTGTGTGCGGTTTAGAAACCGGTGGGCAATGATTTCTCCCGTCACCCGTTCGGCTTCGTGGTCTTCATTTTTTGCCAACAACACCTTAAGTTTTTCACCTTCGGGGATTTCAGAAAACAAGGTTTTCTCATACACGTGAGGATTGTTAGCGATCAAAATATTCGCTGCACGCAAGATTCGACACGTAGAGCGATAATTTTGCTCTAACTTAATCAAACGTAAATTTGGGTAATCTTGACCAAGCAATACCAGGTTTTGAGGTTTCGCACCACGCCATGAATAAATCGATTGATCATCATCTCCCACCACAGTGAGACGCTCTCGTTCACCCACGATTAACTTCACCAATTCATATTGGCTGGTATTGGTATCTTGGTATTCATCCACCAGCAGGTAACGAATACGGTTTTGCCAACGCTTACGTACCTCTTCATTGGTGCGCAATAACAGAACTGGTAACGAAATAAGGTCATCAAAGTCGAGTGCGTTATACGCTTTCATCTGCTTTTGATACATTTCATAGCAAAAAGCAAACAGCTGATCTTGCTCTCCTAGCGCCCGTGCTTTCACTTGGTCGGTTGTGAGCATGTCATTTTTCCAATTTGAAATACTACTCATCAACAGGCGCAGAAGATCTTTATCACCATCCAGCTGTTTTTCTGTCAGCTCTTTTAATAGTGCCATTTGGTCTTGGTCATCGAACAACGAGAAACCCGCCTTTAAACCCAGCACTTTATATTCACGACGAATAATATTCAGACCCAAAGTATGGAAAGTAGAAACCATCAACCCTTTGGATTCCGCTTTTCCTAAAGTTTGCCCAACACGCTCTTTCATTTCGCGCGCCGCTTTATTAGTAAACGTCACCGCCGCGATATTTCGTGCCTTATAACCACATTGCTGAACCAAATAAGCAATTTTATTGGTAATTACCCGAGTTTTTCCTGAACCCGCTCCAGCAAGCACCAGGCATGGTCCTGATACAAACTTTACGGCTTCATCTTGTTGTGGGTTCAGCTTCATGGTGTTCTCAACTTTGTACTCTTAATGTTGGCTATAATAATCCTGCAATGACACGAATGCTATCGTCCCGTTAATAAGAATTTTTAACCATTATTCATTTCATGCTTGCATTCTATTGCACATATTAAGCTATAATGAATGAACGTTCATTCATTACTGGTGTCTTATGACTAGCAAACTGATAGATGATAAACGTCAAAAGATATTACTCGCAGCAGGTGCGGTTGTTGCTGATGTAGGCTTGCAAGGTCTTTCAATGCAAAAATTAGCCAAAAAAGCCGGAGTCGCTGCGGGTACAATTTATCGCTATTTTGACGATAAAGATCACCTGATTAAAGAGCTGAGGTTACACGTAGCACAAAGCATTGCTGACGTCGTGCAAAAAGATGTTAATGAATCTATGCCACTCAAAGCCCGTTATAGACAGATGTGGCTCAATATTTGGAATCTAGTTGGCTCTGATATTGCGATGCTAAAAAACCGCATCCAATACGATTCAACTCCTATAGCAAATTGTAGTACCTCTCAAGATGAGGAGCGCGGTATGTTTAATGAAGTCTTTGCTTTCTTTGCTCAAGGTAAAGAGCAAGGCATTTTTAAACAACTTGATAATGAACTGCTTTCAGCATTGAGCTTGGAAACAAGCGTGACACTGGCTCGTAAGCACACTTTTGGACAATACCAACTCAGCGACGACGCCATAGAAGCGGCGATCAATGCAAGTTGGGATGCCATAATTAACCACTAACTTCGGAGTTATACGCAGAATGAAAAAGTGGACTTTCTTTATGCTACTTATCGCCATTGTCCTATTTGGCAGTGTGATAGGTTTTAATCTATTTAAACAGCAGAAAATAGCTGAATACCTTGCTAATCGACCTGAACCAGAATTTCCAGTCACTGCCGTAGAAATCAAATCGGTAGACTGGGTTCCTGTGATTGAAGCAATCGGCTTTATTGAACCAAACCAAGGTGTGACCATTGCTAATGAAACCAACGGTGTCATCGATAAAATCACCTTCGACTCAGGCACACAGGTAGAAGAGGGCCAATCTTTGGTGCTACTCGACTCTGAGGTTGAAATCGCCAATTTTAAAAGCACAAAAGCACGCTTGCCAGCGGCTGAAGCTAAATACAAGCGTTACCAAGGTTTGTATAAGAAAGGCTCTATTTCAAAAGAAGCGTACGATGATGCTGAAGCGAATTACTATTCTCTATCGGCCGATCTTGAGAGTTTAAAAGCGTCCATTGACCGCCGTGAAATTAAAGCCCCTTTCTCCGGCGTTGTCGGTATTCGTAATGTCTACTTAGGCCAATACCTTCAAGCAGGTACAGACATTGTTCGCTTAGAAGACACCAGTATTATGCGCTTACGTTTTACTGTTCCTCAAGCGGATATTTCTCGTATCGGCCTCAATCAAACGGTTGATATCTTTGTCGATGCATACCCTGAAAAAACCTTCAAAGGTTCGATCAGTGCCATTGAACCCGCAGTCAGCGTTCAAAGTGGCCTGATTCAAGTTCAAGCTGATATTCCAAATAACGATGGGCAGCTTCGAAGCGGTATGTTTGCTCGTGCGAATATCATTCTACCCACACTCGAAAATCAAATCGTTATTCCGCAAACGGCGATCACTTATACCCTGTACGGGGATAACGTTTATATCGTCTCAGAAGAAGATGGGGTTCAGAGAGTTAAACAACACGTGGTAAAAATTGGTGAGCGCAGTGCTGACATCGCACACGTTCTAGAAGGTATCAAAGACGGTGATATGGTTGTGACAACAGGTCAGGTTCGCTTAAGTAACGACGCCAAAGTACGCATCGTTGAAAGTGATGCAACCACCACTCCTGCTGAAACACCAATGCTGTAACTGGAGAAATTATGCGCTTTACTGATGTTTTCATAAAACGTCCAGTTCTGGCAGTATCGATCAGCTTTTTGATTGCTTTGCTTGGTATGCAAGCTATTTTCAAAATGCAGGTTCGCGAATACCCAGAAATGACGAACACCGTAGTCACGGTCACTACCAGCTACTACGGAGCCAGTGCCGACTTGATTCAAGGCTTTATTACCCAGCCATTAGAACAAGCCGTTGCTCAAGCCGATAATATCGATTATATGACTTCCCAGTCAGTAAATGGCCAGTCGACCATAACCGTGACGATGAAGCTTAACACCGATCCTAACTCGGCGCTTTCCGATATATTGGCTAAAACCAACTCAGTCCGCTCTCAGCTTCCTGGCGAAGCTGAAGACCCGACAGTAACCATGTCGACGGGCTCTACTACTGCGGTGCTCTATATTGGTTTTACCAGTGATGAACTGGCATCAAGTCAAATCACCGATTACTTAGAACGTGTCGTTAACCCTCAGCTGTTTACCGTTAATGGGGTTTCAAAAATCGACCTCTATGGTGGGATGAAATACGCTCTTCGTGTATGGCTTGACCCATCAAAAATGGCGGCACTTAATCTCACGGCTTCTGATGTAATGGGTATTTTGAATGCCAATAACTATCAGTCAGCAACCGGGCAAGTCACCGGTGAGTTCGTTATTTTTAACGGCAGTGCGGACACGCAAGTATCCAATGTTTCCGAGCTAGAAAATTTGGTCGTAAAGGGAACCGAAGGCGAAGTGATTCGTTTGGCTGATATTGCCAAAGTGAGCTTAGAAAAGAGTCATGATGTTTATCGTGCCAGTGCTAATGGTCAAGAAGCGGTCGTTGCCGCGATCAATGCTGCGCCAAGTGCTAACCCAATCAACATTGCTGCCGATGTGCTTGAACTTCTTCCTAGTTTAGAGAAGAACCTTCCAAGCAATATCTCGATGAACGTTATGTACGATTCAACGATTGCAATCAATGAGTCGATCAATGAAGTCATCAAAACTATCCTTGAAGCAGCCGTAATTGTACTGATTGTGATCACCCTGTTCTTGGGATCCTTCCGAGCGGTTATCATTCCTATCGTCACTATTCCACTCTCCCTTATTGGTGTGGCGATGGTGATGCAGGTCATGGGCTTTTCTTGGAACTTAATGACCCTGCTCGCGATGGTATTAGCGATCGGCTTGGTGGTGGATGATGCCATCGTTGTTCTGGAAAATGTCGATAGGCACTTAAAGCTCGGTGAATCTCCATTTAGAGCGGCCATTATTGGTACCCGCGAAATTGCAGTTCCCGTTATTGCCATGACGTTAACACTCGGTGCAGTTTACGCCCCAATCGCAATGATGGGCGGTATAACAGGCTCACTATTTAAAGAGTTTGCATTAACGTTGGCTGGTGCGGTTTTTGTGTCAGGTATTGTCGCATTAACGCTGTCACCAATGATGTGCTCGAAAATGCTTAAAGCTAATGAAGAGCCTGGTAAATTTGAGAAGACAGTCCATCACGTGCTCGATGGCATGACCAACCGCTATTCACGTATGTTAAAGGCGGTCATGGCCCACCGCCCAGTAGTGATTGGCTTCTCGGTGATTGTTTTCGCTGTATTACCGGTGCTGTTTTCCTTCATTCCAAGTGAACTGGCCCCTTCGGAAGATAAAGGGGTAATCATGTTAATGGGTACAGCGCCTTCAACCGCTAACCTGGATTACATGCAAAACACCATGAACGATGTGAATGAGATTCTATCGGATCAACCTGAAGTCTCTTTTGCTCAGGTATTTACTGGGGTGCCAAATGCAAACCAGGCCTTTGGTATCGCCTCAATGGTGCCTTGGAGTGAGCGTGAAGCAAGCCAAGCCGAAGTGGCAAAACGCGTGGGTAATTTAGTGACAAACGTACCAGGTATGGCGGTGACTGCTTTCCAAATGCCAGAACTTCCTGGTGCGGGATCTGGCTTGCCAATTCAGTTTGTTATTACCACGCCAAACAGCTTTGAGAGCTTATTTACCGTAGCGTCAGATATACTGAGCGAAGTGACCGCAAACCCTATGTTCGTTTATTCTGACTTAGACCTTAACTTTGACTCAGCAACGATGAAGATTAACATCGATAAAGACAAAGCAGGCGCGTACGGAGTGACGATGCAAGACATTGGCATCACGCTGAGCACCATGATGGCGGATGGTTATGTCAACCGTATTGACCTCAATGGTCGCTCGTATGAAGTGATTCCACAGGTTGAACGTAAATTCCGTTTAAACCCAGAATCAATGAATAACTACTACGTTCGAGCCGCTGACGGAAAAGCCGTTCCATTGGGCAGTCTAATTCAAATTGATGTGATTGCTGAGCCTCGTTCTTTGCCTCACTTCAACCAGCTCAATTCTGCCACAGTCGGCGCAGTACCTGCTCCAGGCACGGCAATGGGTGATGCGGTCAATTGGTTTGAAGGTATTGCAACCGATAAGCTGCCTAGCGGTTACAACCACGACTACATGGGTGAATCACGCCAATACGTCACCGAAGGAAGTGCGCTTTATGCAACCTTTGGTTTAGCACTGGCGATCATCTTCCTAGTCTTGGCTATTCAGTTTGAATCGATTAAAGATCCACTTGTCATCATGGTGTCCGTACCACTGGCTATTTGTGGTGCCTTGATCGCTCTGGCATGGGGTGCAGCAACGATGAACATCTACTCTCAGGTAGGTTTGATCACGCTGGTTGGCCTTATTACCAAGCACGGTATTTTGATTTGTGAAGTGGCGAAAGAAGAGCAACTCCATAATAAGAAAAATCGTATCGACGCAGTTATGGAAGCGGCAAAAGTTCGTCTTCGCCCGATTCTCATGACAACCGCCGCGATGATCGCTGGCCTTATCCCGCTCATGTACGCAACTGGCGCGGGTGCCGCTCAACGCTTTAGTATCGGTATTGTTATCGTTGCTGGCCTTGCTATTGGTACTCTCTTTACTCTGTTCGTACTGCCGGTTATCTACAGCTATCTTGCAGAGAAGCACAAGCCACTGCCTGTGTTTGTTGAAGATAAAGATCTAGAGAAGCTCGCGCGTATTGATGAAGCAAAAGCCGCTCAACGAGAAATATCTCACCCAAGCTAACCGTAAATATGCATTACGAGGCCACTTCGGTGGCCTTTTTTCTGTCTCACCCTTAACTGTCACCTATCATCACTGCACATTTTTTCCACCAACTAGCGACTTTTATGCTCGCTTTAAATAGAATGGAGACATAAATGAATAGGAGTTTCAGCCCACATGTTTGATCCAAAGAAATTAGAACAAATCGCGAAGCAAATTCATGACTCTATGCCAACCCCTGTTAAAGAGCTTGGTGCGGATGTTGACCAGAAAGTTCGCCAAGTTATCCAAGGGCAACTGAACAAACTGGACGTGGTTAGCCGTGAAGAGTTTGATGTTCAGACTCAAGTACTGTTGCGTACACGCCAGAAGCTGACAGAAATGGAGCAAAAGCTTGCTCAGCTTGAAGAGAAGCTAGCGGATAAGTAATCACTTACTTTATCCGATAAATAGTAGCCATAAGAAAGGGCTTGGTCATCACTGACCAAGCCCTTTGTATTTCTATATTCGCTTTACAAAGTCAAAGCAAATACGTCGGAGTAGAGTTTAATTTCAAGAAGAAGGCGCGGAGTTTACGAGAGTAAATGAGCACCTTCGACACAGAAATTAGACTCTAGGCCAAGTATTTAGCCGCCTACTGCGATGTTCTTCATATCCGTCATATATCCACGTAACTCTTCACCAATATACTCAACTGGGTGGTTACGAATTGCATCGTTCACTTCGATTAGCTTACCGTTATCTACCTGGTTCGATGTTTCACCTAAACCACGACCGATTACGTCTGTCGCTACTGAAGGCATAAACTTCTCACGTAGAAGCGGTGTTGCCACGTTAGCGAATAGGTAGTTACCATATTCAGCGGTATCTGAGATGACTACGTTCATTTCGTATAGACGCTTACGAGCCACCGTGTTTGCGATCAGTGGTAGTTCGTGTAGAGACTCGTAGTAAGCAGACTCATCGATGATGCCAGATGCTGTCATGGCTTCAAATGCAAGTTCTACCCCTGCACGTACCATGGCAACCATTAGGATACCGTTATCAAAATACTCTTGCTCAGCAATCTCAACGTTAGACGCTGGGTAGTTTTCAAAAGCCGTTTGGCCGGTCTCTTCACGCCAACCGAATAGGTTCACATCGTCGTTCGCCCAGTCAGCCATCATGGTGCGAGAGAATTCACCTTGGATGATGTCATCCATGTGCTTGTTGTACAGTGGGCGCATTAGGTCTTTCAACTCTTCAGAAAGATCGAATGCTTTAATTTTCGCTGGGTTTGATAGACGATCCATCATGTGAGTGATGCCACCAAACTTAAGCGCTTCAGTGATGGTTTCCCAGCCGTACTGTAGAAGTTTACCTGCGTAGCCTGGTTCAATGCCGTCAGCAATCATTTTCTCGTAAGATACGATAGAACCCGCTTGCAGCATGCCACATAGAATAGTTTGCTCACCCATTAGGTCTGATTTAACTTCCGCAACGAAAGAAGACTCTAGACAACCAGCGCGGTGACCACCAGTACCTGCCGCCCAAGCTTTAGCGATATCCCAACCTTCGCCCTTAGGGTCATTTTCTGGGTGAACAGCGATAAGCGTTGGAACACCAAAACCACGCTTGTACTCTTCACGTACTTCCGTACCTGGAGATTTAGGCGCAACCATAACAACCGTTAGGTCTTTACGGATTGGCATGCCCTCTTCAACAACGTTGAAACCGTGTGAGTAACCGAGTGCAGAACCCTCTTTCATTAGAGGCATAACGGTTTCAACAACGTTCGTGTGTTGCTTGTCTGGTGTTAGGTTTACCACTAGATCAGCGGTTGGAATTAGATTTTCGTAGCTATCGACTACAAAGCCATTCTCTTTTGCGTTTTTGAACGATTGACGTTGCTCGTCGATCGCCGCTTGGCGTAGAGCGTAAGACACATCTAGGCCTGAATCACGCATGTTTAGACCTTGATTTAGGCCTTGAGCACCACAACCTACAATGACAATTTTCTTACCTTTCAGATAGTCTGCTTCAGTAGCAAACTCACTGCGGTCCATAAAACGACAACGACCTAGCTGGTCTAATTGCTCACGTAGATTTAAAGTATTGAAATAGTTAGCCATGATGGGCGCTCCTTGTTGATTCTTCCGTTATGGTCGGCGCGTTATCGCCGAATAACCTCATACTAAAGCAGGCAATCAATTGCTCAAAGTGATATATTCACAATTAGTGATTGCAAGAAATGCAACGTTAGATAATTTACCAAGGTAAGTCTTTATGGATATTAAGAACTTGAAAATGTTCATACATTTGTGTGACAGCAACAGCTTTAGTAAAACAGCCTCCGCGATGCATATCAGTCCTTCGGCTCTTAGTCGTCAAATTCAAAAGCTAGAGCAACAAACCAATCAGACTCTATTCTTACGTGATAACCGCAGTGTTGAGCTGACGCCTGCGGGAAAACAGCTGTTGCCTGTTGCCATGAGAATTTTGGCCGAATGGCAGCAGTACAACGCTCAAATTAAAGGTAATGAAATGGAACTAAAGGGGGAAATCCGCCTTTTTTGCTCGGTTACCGCTAGCTATAGTCACCTACCGGAGCTGCTTTCTGAATTTAGGTTGCAGCATCCGTTTATCGAATACAAGTTATCCACGGGCGATCCGGCTCAAGCGATTGATAAGGTCCTGAAAGGTGAAGTAGACATTGCCATTTCCGCCAAACCCGATCAGCTTCCCGCTCGCATTGAGTTTGAAACCATTAGCGAGATCCCACTGTCGGTTGTTGCGCCATCAGGCATCAGTAGCTTTGCCGACCTATTGCAACAAGAGAAGCCAGACTGGTCAAACATTCCATTTATTGTGCCCGAAGCGGGAACGGCTCGCGACCGCGCTAACGCCTGGTTTAAAAGTATGCGAATAAAACCCAACATTTACGCTCAAGTCTCAGGGCATGAAGCCATTGTCAGTATGGTTGCATTGGGATGTGGGGTTGGCATTGCCCCTGACATTGTCATTAACAACAGCCCAGTCAGAGAGAAGATTCAGCGCCTAAAAGTAAAGCCCGTAGTACCGTTTAAACTCGGGGTATGCTGTAAACGTTCACAGCTTGATAACCCTCTGGTCAAAGCTCTTTGGGATGTGGCCTCTCGGAAAATCATTACTCCATAAACTCCTCAAATAGAAAAACCACGCTAGCTAGCGTGGTTTTGAAGGTTTTCTTTCAACTATCTCGCGGCTATATTACCCGAGAAAATTGTTGCTGACGGGCTCTATCCCGTAAGTATTTATCAAAGCACATACAGATATTACGAATCAATAAGCGACCACGCAAAGTCACCCGTATTTCACTCTCATCCACTTCCACCAGCTCATCATTGATAAAGGTTTGCAGTAGTTGTAAGTCTTCTTTGAAGTATTGTTCAAAACGCACAGAAAAAGTGGATTCAATCATCGACTTATCAAGTTTGAAATTACAAATCAGCTGCTTAATGACTTCACGTCTAAGTAAGTCATCACTATCGAGCACAACCCCTTTCCATAAAGCATGACGTAATTCATCAACTTGAGCGTAATATTTTTTCAGCTCTTTTTGATTCTGAGCGTACGCGTCACCGATCATCGAAATCGCTGAAACACCAAAGCCCACTAAATCGGCTTCACCTTGAGTGGTGTAACCCTGGAAGTTTCTATGCAAGACCCCTTCTCGCTGAGCAACCGCTAACTCATCATCAGGCAGTGCAAAGTGATCCATGCCAATAAATTGGTACCCTGCTCCCGTTAAGGTCGAAATGCTCTCTTGAAGAATGCCCATTCTTTCACTGGCTTCTGGCAAGTCCTCTTCTTTAATTTTGCGTTGCGCGGCAAACAGCTGCGGCATGTGAGCATAGTTGAAAACAGAGAGACGGCCTGGTTGCATTTCTAGCACTTGAGCCAACGTTTTAGCGAAAGACGCTTTGGTCTGCTTAGGCAAACCATAAATCAGATCTAAATTGGTCGAACGGAAACCGAGTTTCTTCGCTCGCTCAACCATTGCAATAATAAAATCTTCATCTTGTTCACGATTAACCAGTTTTTGAACTTCTTTATTGAAATCTTGTACGCCAATACTTAAACGGTTAAACCCTTCTCCACGTAAATGATCCAGCATGTTGAGCTCAATTTCACGCGGGTCGACCTCGATACTGATTTCTGCGTCATCAACAAACTGAAATTCACCACGAAGAATCGCCATCAAACGACTTATTTGCTGTTTTGTTAGAAATGTTGGTGTGCCGCCACCAAAATGAAGCTGGGTGACTTTACGATCATGCAGTAATGACGCTCGTTGGCGAATCTCATGCTCAATGACGTCTAAGTATTCATCAGCCTTGTGAGAATGACGAGTAATGACTTTATTGCAGCCACAGTAGTAACAAAGCTTGTGACAAAACGGAATATGGATATAGAGAGAGAGTGGGCGCTCTGGGTATTGAGTGCACGCCATATCATAATCTGCAACCGTGAATGCCTCATGAAACTCCAACGCTGTCGGGTATGAGGTGTAACGTGGTCCTGAATAATTGTATTTGTCTAGGATAGCTTGATCCCAAACGATTTGCTGACCGGATACAACGGGTTGCGACATGGTAATTATTTCCATTTCTAACTGTGAGCGGCGTAGATTTTATGTTGACTGGGTATTTTGCCACACGACTCGACCTTACGTAGGAAAGCAAAACACATTTTTGTAAGAAAGTTTCAGAATTGCCAACTCGATCACTCACTCTGCCCAATGAGTGACCGACGTTGATTAGATCATTTGAACGTTTATTTGGTTATTCAGCGGCTGATTGCGTTTTTTGAGATCTTTCAGCTCTTCAATAATCGCTTCGGCCAATTTCACTTCCGCTTTGTGTCGCAGTAAATTTTGTTCCATTTTCTCTTTTTTTGCTAACGCCTGACGATCTTCGCCTCGCGCCATGTCTTTGACCACATGATATAGCTCAGAGATAGCAGGATAAGTCTGGTCAAAATCAATGCGGTCGTCACCTTGAACGTAATCCATGATGCTGTACACACGGATACTAATTTCAGACAAATCGCACTGGCCCTGAATCCCGGCCATGCACAGTGTATTCACGTTGTCATAGATATTCGCATTGCGCTTCTCTATCGCCAATTTTTGCTGTTGCTGCTGCAAATCCTTTTGCTTCTTTACTTGGAGCAGAAGGTAACCTGCATAACATGCTAGCCCAGCGATGATAAGGGCTCCTATCGAGGCTAGTAAGGTTACGTTCATGATTTAATTACTCTTTAAAATCTTTCAGATCAAGCCCTTCAAACTGAGCTAAAAGCTCTTCATCTGATGATGGCTTACTGCTTTTCTTAATCGTCTTAGGCACAAAGTTGATTTCATCTTCCAACTCTTCGCCTTCCTCTTCGATTTCTTCATCGAACAAGCCAAGCTGCTTCATGAGTACTTCAATACGATTCAACTTTTGATCGACATACTTTTGTAAGCCTGCACCCAAGTTTTCACCACTTTCTAGGCGATCAAGCAAGACGTTCAATTGAGTATCTGTTTCTAGCATCTCAAGTTCTTGCTCTGCTGAAACTCGACGCTCTTGCTTATTCGGTTTTTTCTTCTCTTCAACAACCAAAGCAATCTTCTTTTTGCTGCCTAAACGAGGATCGCGTTTTTGCTTCTCTTGGCGTTGCTTTATTTCTTCAACTTCAGAGTTACGATTGCCGGTTTTTAACCCTTTGCGATTTTTAACACGCTTACGTAGGCGGCCTTGTACATCGGATTCGCTACGGTTACGCGTGACATTTTGCTCTGGTGCGCCTAACGCACCCGGTTTTCTAGATTTTTTACTACGACTCATTACTGGGTTTCCTCAGTAAAATTACATCATTACCAACAAATTCAAGTTCGAGCTTATCTCGCTCTGCCAGATACTCAAAGGTTTTACGGCTAAAGAAAATGACATGAGTAACATCATTCTTATAGTGCCAATGTTGAAACGCTTCAAGATCGATGACCATCTTGGTCATGAGACCAATCCAGCCACCCGGCTTAACTAAATTTAACCATTGCTGCCACACGAGATCGGGCTGATAAACATGCTCGATCACTTCTGTCGCAGTCATAAAATCATACGTCTGTGCTAACACTTCTTTATTAGGGTGATAGTAAACATCATACAATTCAACACTGTGGCCTTTCTCTTGCAACATGATAGACAATGTTGGACCAGGACCACAGCCAAAATCTAACCCATGAGCGTTAGATGTGATTCGTTCTATTATTGGATCAGCAATACGTGATAGAAATCTACGATACCCTTCATCACTAGGATCATTCTCATGAAGATCATAGTGAGCTTTTTCTGCTTTTGCATCTAAGCGCTGAACTGGGTCAACAAATACCAAATGACATTCACTGCATTGAAAATAGCTTCGTCGCTTATCTTCATGGTAATAGTGAGTATCTTGATTGTGGCATAAAGGACAGTTGTGCATTCTTTCATCCTCAAACAGGGATGCGAAACATACCAGAAAGTGGGATCAGAGTGGAGTTAAATTGTGCAATTAAACACCAGAATAGCGAAATAATTGCTTTTAAGATGATAAAAAAGCGATAGGTTTCCCTATCGCTTTCAAAGTGCCAAGATTTGGCAAAATTTGTCTGCACTCAAATGGTGCTCAAGTATCCATTTGTTATTGGTGCTTTCCCTGCGGAGTTTTGTTTTTCATCGTCCTGATGAATTTTAATATTCCGTTCGACATCCTGACTCTGGGCTATCCATTAGCCTGATCCATTTCTTTGTCTCATCCTGAAACCAGTCGATCATCCTTATCTAGCCAGCTCCAAGCTCGCTACTGTCCTTCGTCCAACCATCAAGCATTCCTAGCTTGCATCCTTGGAGACCACCTTGGTCTAGTGTCCTGATTCAGCTCCTTGCTGATAAACGTAATTTACCTTGATTATCGGTTCAAACAACCGCGTGGCTTCAAAGTTTTTAGCCCCTATGAAAAATAAAAAACAATCGTTATTATCTTCAATTACTTAGCTTAGCCTGATCAGAAATATCTTGTCCGAACATAGCGAATCTCTTACAGGCCTATCGGTTAATTGAGCAACTCCAAATCCGATGCAAAGCCGTTTTATCCACTCGCTAGATATGAAAAAGCCCTAGCAAAAGGCTAAGGCTTTTTCTTACAAACGTTGCTCGAACAGAGGCTTAATTAATGCAAACCGCCTACATATTGGGATAATGTATCAATATCATCATCCGTTAGTTTCTTGGCGATATCACGCATCATCTCATTCATATCGTTGTTACGGGTTCCGTCACGGAACTTCATCAACTGCGATTTAATGTATTCTGCATGCTGGCCCGATATTTTCGGGAAACCAGAAAGTTCTGTACCATTACCACGAGGGCCGTGACAGGCGATACAAGCGGTAATCCCTCTTTCAGCATCACCTGCTGCGTACAAGGCCTTACCCTGTTCAACCACATTTTCAGGGGTTGATTTAGCAGCAATAGGCAGTGAGGCATAATAAGCGGACAAATCAGCAATATCTTGATCGCTCAAGCCCATTGCCATTCCACTCATCACAGGGTCCATACGACCTTGCTTACCACCACTGGTCATACCCAACCTTAGATCTTTCAACTGCTTCTCTAGGTATTTACCGTGTTGTCCCGCTAAACTAGGGTACATGGTAAGTTGGCTGTTTCCATCAGCACCATGACAGGCGCCGCAGGTTATTGATTTGGTTTTACCAGCTTCGATGCTGCCTTGAGCCCATACAGAGCAGCTGGCTAAAAGACTCAAGATTAGCGCTAATTTCTTCATGACATTCCATTATAATTATAAAGCTTCCAGTACCACTCAGTGTTGCCACTCATGGTATAATAGGCGATCATATGTCGAGCACAGTTATTTTACACAATTTCACAAAAAAGTAATCAATCGACTACACAAAGTCGAGATGGAGTTAACAGTGAGCGTAAAAATTCATTACCAAAACACGCATTTTATTACCAGTGCGCCAGATATTCGTCATTTACCAGAAGACGAAGGGATCGAAATTGCGTTTGCCGGTCGCTCTAATGCGGGTAAATCAAGTTCTCTCAACCGCTTAACCAACCAAAGAGGTTTAGCTAAAACCAGTAAAACTCCAGGACGTACTCAGCTTATTAACTTATTTAAAGTAGATGAAGGCTGTCATATTGTCGATCTACCTGGGTACGGTTTTGCACAAGTACCTTTAAAACTGAAAGAAAAGTGGCAAAAATCACTGGGTGAGTACCTACAAAAACGCGAATCGTTAAAAGGGCTCGTGGTATTAATGGATATTCGTCACCCGATGAAAGACCTCGATCAACAGCTTATCTTCTGGGCGGTAGAAAGTGGCATTCCTGTTCAAGTCCTGCTGACCAAGGCTGATAAGCTAAAAAGCGGCGCGAGAAATGCCCAGGTATTAAAAATACGCGAATCTTCCATAGGCTTTGGTGGTGACGTAGCCGTTGATGCATTTTCTTCATTAAAAGGCATTGGTGTCGATACGTTGCGCAGCAAGCTCGATAGTTGGTACGCCCCTGCATTTGAAGTAACCGATAAAGAACTCGTCGACACTATCGATGCTGAAAATAGTGAACCAGGTAACCGGTCAGATAATAGCTAGAAACCGGATAAGTTAATGCCTATTTTTTAAGCCTTACGAGAGTAAGGCTTTTTTATTACCTACAATATCGTTTGGCGACCCATTCATTTAAGTGGCTTTAGGTAAGACGCTTGAGTGCCTCTCAATGACAGGCATAAAAATCCCCACCATCCTGGTGGGGCAACGGGAGAGAAATAGTATTTATTATTATGCTATTAGCATCCTCTATCGCCCTGTAATTTACAACTGCTTATTCGTTGCCAAAAGAAAGTAAAAAACCGGCAAGATAAAACCATAAATGACTGATTTAAATAAAGAAGAATAAACCACAACAGGAAAATTCAGCTTATTTAATTTAGTAAAATAACAAAAATGTGAGCGGTATAAAATTACAGGGGAGTCAGAAAAAACCATCGTTTAAGATAACGATTGAGGGACTAAAAAGGGGAGGATTGTAGAAAGTGGTGCTGAGATCTGGCCTAGAAAAGTTTTTCTCTGCCACAAGAAAAAACGCCCCAGTCAAATGCTGACTGGGGCGGCTGAATCAGCCTAATCCAATAACGTGAAACAAAAGGTCTGAAAGATAGAACATCTTACCTCTGTACCCTACCCAGACAATGTACAACAATTGGTCATAAATGAAAACTTTTTTTGTAGTTTTTTTTCAGCAAGTTTTGTTTTACATACAAACAATCTTTTTAGGTAGCGTCTTTATTTACCCGCACAAAAAAGCCAGCGTTTGTGCGCTGGCTCATATTATTAATGCTTATTGACTCCAAAAGTGTCTAATGCGCCTGATCCCAGTTGTCACCGTGGCCTGCTTCAGCGATCAATGGAACATCTAACGTTGCTGCAGACTCCATCAATTCCTGTACTTTACTTTCAATTTCGCTCAATACTAACTCTTCTACTTCAAGAACAAGTTCATCGTGCACTTGCATCAGCAATTTCACCCGGCCTTCTCCATGAGACTCGATCCATTCATCAACCAAGAGCATCGCTTTTTTGATAATGTCAGCGGCGGTTCCTTGCATAGGGGCATTAATCGCAGCACGTTCTGCGGCCTTACGACGCATGCCATTACGCGACTTTATTTCAGGGAGGTGTAAACGTCGCCCAAAGATAGTTTCAACATAACCTTGCTCAGAAGCAGCGCTGCGTGTGTCTTCCATGTATTGCATCACACCAGGGTAACGCTCAAAGTATGTGTCCATGTATCGCTGAGCTTCACCGCGAGCAATACCAAGTTGTTTGGCCAAACCAAATGCGCTCATACCATAAATAAGACCAAAGTTAACGGCTTTAGCTTGTCGACGCTGTTCACTGCTCACTTCCTCAATAGGAACGCCAATAATCTCAGCAGCGGTTGCCGCATGGATATCTTTGCCCTGCTGGAACGCTTCTAGCAAGGCTTTATCACCGGATAAATGCGCCATGATGCGTAATTCAATTTGAGAGTAATCGACCGCAAGAATCTTATGCCCATGCGGTGCAACAAACGCTTGACGAATACGGCGGCCTTCTTCATTTCGAATTGGGATATTTTGCAGGTTTGGATCGGTTGATGATAAACGCCCTGTCGCCGTAACCGCTTGATGGTAAGACGTGTGCACGCGTCCCGTTTCTGCGTTAATCATTTTTGGTAATTTATCGGTATACGTAGATTTAAGTTTTGCTAAGCCGCGATATTCAATCAAGATTTTGGGTAAAGGGTAATCCAGAGCCAGTTCTTGCAATACTTCTTCATTCGTAGAAGGGGCACCGGACGGCGTTTTCTTAATGACAGGAAGCCCCATTTTTTCAAATAAGATCGCTTGAAGCTGTTTCGGTGAGCCTAAGTTGAATTCTTGCTCTGCGATTTCGTAGGCTTTTTGTTCAAGCTCATCCAGACGAGCGGCAATTTCTTGGGATTGTGCACCAAGCATCATGTCGTCAACGAAAACCCCAGTTCGTTCAATGCGAGATATTGCAGGCACGAGAGGCATCTCTATCTCTTCATAGATAGCTTTCAATTTTTCGTCTTTGTCTAAATGTGACATGATTCGATTGTGTAAACGCAGAGTCACATCAGCATCTTCCGCTGCGTACGGTGCCGCCTGTTCAAGCTCAATCTGATTGAAGGTAAGTTGCTTTTTACCCTTACCTGCTATCTGTTCAAATGAAATGCAGCTGTGCTGTAAGAAGCGCAGCGCCAAGCTGTCCATATCGTGTTTGCCACCCACGCTATTGAGTACGTAAGATGCGAGCATTGTATCGTGTTTAATGCCTTTCATATCGATATCGTAGCGCGCCAACACGCTGGCATCGTATTTGAGGTTTTGCCCCACTTTCGCTTGGTTATCATCTTCCAGAATCGGCTTTAACTGCTCTAACACCCAATCACGATCCAGCTGCTCAGGGGCATCTAAGTAATCATGGGCGACGGGCACATACGCGGCCACCCCTTCTTCTGTTGCGAATGACACACCGACTAAGTTAGCCACCATATAATCGAGACTGTCCGTTTCGGTATCAAACGCAAACAGCTCTGCATCTTTCAGCTTTTGTAACCATATTGCGAAAGTATCTTTATCTAGAATCGTTTCATAGCGACTGCGATCAATGGTCACTGCAGGATTGTCGAGTTCCACTTCCTGACTTGGCGCAGATCGCACAGCACCTGATTTTTCGTCCGCTTGCACAACTCCCGTTCCGCCTTCAAGTAACTCATTTAGCCAGGACTTAAAGACCATCTTTCCGTATAACTTAATCAACGCATCGACATCAGGGGTGGATTTCAACAACGATTCTGGTGTCTCTTCCAATGCCACATCGAGCTTTATTGTCGCAAGCTGATACGACATATCTGCATTCTCTTTATTATCAATCAGCTTTTTCGCCATGGTTTTCGAACCACGGAACCCAAGTGCCGCAATATCATCAAGATTTTCATAAATCTTTTCAAGGCTACCAATACCTTGCAAGAGTGCGGTCGCTGTTTTATCCCCAACCCCTGGTACACCAGGAATATTGTCAACTTTATCGCCCATTAACGCCAAGTAATCGATGATAAGTTCCGGTGGAATACCAAACTTCTCAATCACACCTTCTCTATCCATCACGACATTGGTCATGGTATTGATCAAGGTGACATGCTCGTTAACAAGCTGGGCCATATCTTTATCTCCAGTACTGATTAGCACTGGTATGCCCATTTTTGATGCTTGAGAGGACAACGTACCGATAACATCATCCGCTTCTACGCCAGGGATCGAGATCAAAGGTAATCCCATCGCTCGGATCATATTGTGTAGTGGCTCGATTTGGCAGCGAAGATCATCAGGCATTGATGGTCGATTGGCTTTGTATTCTGGATACATATCGTCTCGAAACGTCTTACCTTTCGCATCAAAGATCACGGCAATACGCTCTGAAGAAAACTGGCGCATCATACTGCGCAACATATTCACGACACCATAGATGGCATTCGTTGGAATCTCTCCATTGGTCATCGAGTCAGGATAAGCGTGAAATGCACGATAAAGATAAGAAGAACCATCAATAAGAATGAGTGGATTGTCCGGAATGCGAGCCATAGTCTTTTGTATCCAAAAAATTACTTTTAATAAGATCTGCTTAGGATGCCATGACTAGTAATACGGATCCATTTTAACTCCTCGACCAAGCGCAATGATTTTACAAATTATTTGGAACCAAGCAATCACAATTGTGGATAAGTCTGTTTATATAATATTTACCGACTTCAACAACCCATGAGATAAAACACAAAAATTAAATTTAAGGTACTGATATTATTATTTTTATTATTAGATCCAATAATACCACCACGATCAAATAACGATCCTCACCTGTGGAAAAGATAGTTGATGTGATTTTATTCACTAAAATTTGATCAAAAAAAAGCGACATCTAAAAGATGTCGCCTAGCAAAACAAGATTAAGCTGAATCAGAGTATTCTGCGCAGCTTAACCAGAAAGCTATAAATTACACTGGAAGCAATGTGAGCAATGTCGTGTCAAAAAGAACGCGTGTAAGTTCGTCGAGTTCAATGCCATCACCTTCAGCAAATTTGATTCTGGTAACGTCATGTCCTTATGAACTTTCTCTCATTCCCTAAGACAAAGTTAATAATAATGATTCTCATTTAATAATCAAGAGCTAAATGATAAAAATTCTCATTTAATTTTATTGGCTCACAAAAAAGGCCAGCAAATGCTAGCCTAATCGGTTACTCAATCGAGTATTACTCTCGAATAAGGTGCTCTGCAGCTTTTGCATTATCTGCCGCCAGCCACTCCGCTACGTCTTTAGCGAAATAAGTGAGAATGCCATCAGCGCCTGCTCGTTTAAAGCACAGCAATGACTCTAAGACCGTTTCTCGCTCGTTTAGCCAGCCATTTAGAATCGCCGCTTTGTGCATCGCGTATTCTCCTGACACCTGATAAGCAAAGGTCGGGACTTGCAGTTCTGATTTAACACGACGCACCACATCAAGGTAAGGCATCCCAGGTTTCACCATCACCATGTCCGCACCTTCATTAATGTCCATCGCCACTTCTTGCAACGCTTCGTCACTGTTTGCCGGATCCATCTGGTAGTTCTTTTTATTGCCACCTTTTAGGTTCGATGAAGAACCCACAGCGTCTCTAAATGGCCCGTAATAGCTCGACGCATACTTAGCCGAATACGCCATTATCTGAGTGTGTATATATCCTGCTGCTTCTAACGCTTCGCGAATTTTACCGATACGTCCATCCATCATATCTGACGGGGCGATAACATCAGCACCAGACTCGGCATGCGATAAAGCCTGCTTAATCAATACTTCGGTGGTTTCATCATTCAGGACATAGCCATCTTCATCAATGATGCCATCCTGACCATGGGTGGTGAACGGATCCAACGCAACATCCGTTATGACGCCAATCTGTGGAATATGCTCTTTCAATAGGCGAACAGCTCGCTGTACAAGGCCATCGGAACTATACGCTTCAGTCGCACATAAGCTTTTCGCATCTTGATTCACCACTGGAAAAAGCGCGATCGCAGGCACACCAAGGTTCGCAAGGTACTGCGCTTCTTCCAGCATCAAGTCGATAGAAAGACGTTCAACCCCAGGCATTGACTCAACACTCTCACGTCGGTCTTTTCCCATCAGGATGAACATTGGGTAAATCAAATCACTCACAGATACTTGGTTTTCTGCCATTAAACGACGGCTAAACTCATGTTTACGCATACGGCGCATACGGCGGCCAGGAAATTGACCTTGGATAGATACAGACACCCGATTCTCCTTGTCTGATGAAAACGCAAAGCAAAATCATATCACTCCTTGTGACTGGCGCTAGCATCAATGAATAAAATTCCTAAAAATGACCAAAGGCTCACACTGCCGTATACTGGGGACAATAGAGAATGACATAATCAGAAGAGAAAACCATGATCGATAGCCACGCCCATATTTACGCCACTGAGTTTGATAGTGACCGAGATGAGGTCGTCAAACGAGCCTTACATCAGGGTATTACTCACATTCTCTTACCTAACATCGATCTAGATTCAATTGAACCGATGCTAAAAACAGAAGCCGCTTACCCAAGCGTTTGTCGCTCAATGATGGGACTACACCCCTGTTATGTCGATGCTAACGTCAAACAGACTCTAGCGACTGTTCACTCTTGGTTTGATAAACACAATTTTATTGCGGTTGGTGAAATCGGTATCGACCTTTACTGGGACAAAACCTATAAAGCAGAGCAAGAGATGGCGTTTATTACTCAGCTTAACTGGGCAAAAGAGAAAGATCTGCCCGTCGTCATCCACACTCGCGATTCCATTGAAGAGACACTCGCGCTCCTTCGCAAAGAGCAGGATGGATCATTACGTGGCGTATTCCATTGCTTTGGCGGTTCAGTAGAAGAGGCGAAAGCAATTAACGATCTTGGCTTCCACCTTGGTTTGGGTGGGGTTTCAACCTTTAAAAATGGAGGAATGGATAAAGTCATACCTCACCTTGATATGGATTACGTGATTCTAGAAACGGACTGTCCTTATCTAGCACCGGTGCCACATCGCGGTAAACGAAATGAACCTTCTTACGTATCTCTTATCGCAGACAGAGTGGCCACTCTCCGTGAACTCACTATAAGCGAAGTAGACACGCTCACCACTTTCAATGCAAAGCGCCTATTCAATTTAGACTGAGTCTTATTAAAACCCTGGAGCACCTGCTGAGGTGTCTGGGTGATAGCGATAAAAAAGGTTGGCGTATTAGCCAACCTTCTTCGTTGAATGCTTAGTATCTCGTCCGCATGTCGAGTATCTAGATCTCATTTTTAGGGTCTGGCCTGAATGTTCAAGAGCCAGTTTAGCGACTTCAGTTTAAGACTCAGCCTGATCGCTTTGTTCCTCATCGCGATCTTTCTTTGTATAGAAACGGGCAAAGAAGAGCCCTACTTCAAACAATAGACACATTGGTATTGCCAGTAATGTCTGTGAAATGAGGTCTGGTGGGGTCAGCATCATTCCAACAACGAATGCTCCCACAACAATATACGGGCGCTTTTCCGATAATGACTGAGGCGTTGTCGCTCCTGTCCAGCACAATAATATGATGGCAACTGGCACCTCAAACGCGATACCAAACGCAAAGAACAGCGCCAATACAAAATCGAGATAACTCGATATGTCTGTAGCAAATTCAACACCACCCAATGATATCGCAGTGAAGAAACTAAAGACTAAGGGGAACACCACAAAGTAAGCGAAAGCAACACCACAATAGAACAGTAGGGAGCTTGAAAACAGCAGTGGCATCACCAAGCGGCGTTCATGTTTGTACAAACCCGGAGCCACGAATGCCCATACTTGATACAAAATAAACGGAACGGCGATAAAGACCGACGCAATCAGCGTGAGCTTTAGAGGCGTAAAAAACGGAGATGCGACGTCCGTTGCAATCATGGTTGCACCTTCGGGAAGGCGATCTACTAAAGGAGCAGAAACAAACTCGTAGATATGATTGGAAAAATAGATCAGCCCTAAGAAAATAACCAGTATCGCGAGCATGGCTCTCAATAATCGGTTTCGTAGTTCCAGTAAATGACTGATCAAAGGTTGAGTTTGCTCAACAGAAGCCATGTCGAACCTCTATGCTAAAACAGTGGAGTTATTAAAAGATCGAAAAAGAGCCGCCTATCAGCAGCTCCTCAAATGCGAAACTATTCGGCTTTTTTATCTGCCGTGGTATCTTGTACACCCGCCACGGATTCCGCCGCAATAGTCTCTTTCGTTGCGGTTTCAGCGGTCGCTGAATCAGGATTCTCTGGCTCAGCATGGTTGGCGTATGGTCGTTGAACATCTTGCGCGGCTTGCTTCAATTCTTCCACTGAAGATTTGAGCTCAGGAGACAGGTCTTCCATTCCCATCTTTTCAGCCTTTCGTAAGTTGTCTTGTAACTCTTGAATTTTCAATTCGTGATTCAGCTCATCTTTCACATTGTTTGCCATGCTTTTCGCTGCACCAATAAACTTGGTAACACTGCGAATAGCATGAGGTAAACGCTCAGGGCCAAGCACGACAAGACCAACGACCGATATTAATACCAGCTCCCAAAAACCGATATCAAACACTGATTAAACCTGCTCTTTGTCTTTCTTCGTTTCCGAAGCTTGAGCGTCAGCATTGACCGATTCGGCTTTGTTCTGCTCAATGTTTTTTTGTTCAAAATCTGCGTCTTTCTTTGCTGATTCATCTTCGCTCATGGCTTTTTTGAAGCCCTTCACCGCGCCACCTAAATCACCACCAATGCCACGCAGTTTCTTGGTTCCAAATAGCAATACAACGATCACAGCAATAATAAGAAGCTGCCAAATACTAATTCCACCCATTCTATTTACCTCGGGTCATTATCTACAAAATTATTATGAGTCTACCGCCTATTGACGGTAAGCTCGCCAACTTAGCAACCAAAAGGTGAAACCACCTAGGCCACTCGCTAAAGAGAGTTGTTCGTACGCACTGCTTAATAGTATCGATGAGCATACAATTAATGTCGCACCAACACCAAATAAAAACCGCCCCGTGGCTTGCTGTCGTTTACTCTGACGATAGCCTTGATAGAAGGTTTCCATTTTTTGATTTATGTTCTTGCCCTGCTTTAAGCTGTCATAAAGCAGCTCTGGTAATTCTGGTAGTTTCTCAGCCCAGAATGGTGCGCGGTCTTTGACTGCATTAATTACGGCCTGTGGGCCAACTTGCTGCATCATCCACTTTTCAAGAAACGGTTTTGCTGTTTCCCATAAATCCAATTGAGGATAAAGCTGACGCCCAAGCCCTTCAATATAAAGCAAAGTCTTTTGCAATAAGACCAGTTGAGGCTGCACTTCCATATCGAAGCGACGTGCCGTATTGAATAAGTTTAACAGTACATGACCAAAAGAGATCTCACCAAGCGGCTTGGCGAAAATAGGCTCACATACAATACGAATCGCAAATTCAAATTCATCAATATTGGTTTCACGTGGAACCCAGCCTGAATCCACATGCAATTCTGCCACACGTCGATAGTCTCGATGGAAAAATGCCAGTAAATTTTCTGCAAGATATCGCTTGTCTTCACTATTAAGTGTCCCCACGATACCGCAATCTAACCCTATCCATTGTGGATTTTCAGGGTGAGCATGCTGGACAAAGACGTTACCCGGGTGCATATCGGCATGAAAGAAGCTGTCTCGGAAAACCTGAGTAAAGAAGACGCTCACACCACGTTCGGCCAACAACTTCATGTTGGTTCCATTGGCTTTTAGTGTTTCGATATCAGACACCTGGATGCCATAAATTCGCTCAGAGACCATGAGACCTTCGCTACTAAACTCCGGAATCACTTCAGGAACATAGAGCTCCTCGCTGCCTTCGAAGTTACGTCGCAGTTGAATCGCATTCGCGGCTTCTCGACGTAAGTCCAACTCATCGATGATGGTTTTTTCATACTCGCGGACCACTTCAACCGGCTTTAGGCGACGGGCATCAGGTAGCGCCTTGGCAACAATTCGAGCCATGCGATACATGAGCTTGATATCCGCTTCAATCACGGCATGAATATCTGGGCGAATCACTTTCAAAACGATTTCGCGTCCTGATTCTTTCAACTTTGCTGTATGCACTTGAGCAATAGAAGCGGACGCCAGTGGAGTAATATCAAAATCTGTAAACCAATTTTCGATAGGTCCACCCAATGACGCTTCCATTTGCTGCTTTGCCAGCGCACCATCAAAGGGGGCAACTTGGTCTTGCAATAACGCAAGTTGATCCGCAATAAACGGAGGAAACAGATCGCGTCGCGTTGACATCATTTGCCCAAACTTTATCCATACTGGGCCAAGTTCTTGCAGTGCCAATCTTAAACGTTCACCTAACTCTTTATCTGGGTGTTTATTCTTAACCCAAAACAGTGCTTTTCTCGCCAGTAAGGGCGTTTTGGTGAGGTCATGCTCTGGCAATAACTCATCAAGACCATATTCTAATTGCACTTTTATAATACGGTATAAACGCTTTAATTCTGCTGGCTTCATGCTTTCTCCAACAACTGGTTCAGCTGCTGTTCAACCCGTGCCGCCTCAGAGGCCAACACATCCACTTGATCACAAAAATACGCCACTTCTAATGGCGGTGGAGCCACGCGCCATTCTTCAGTCAGAACTTGAGCAAAATGAGACTGCTGCTTGGTGGCTTTCTGCTGAATAAAACTTGAGAGGTTTTTAGTGCCCTGCACCACACTGTGCGCCACAACATCGCCAGTAATACGCGACAACCATTCTTCGATGTCAGGCTTACAATCTTTCATCAGCTGCGCAAACTTTTGAGCCAATTGCACATCACCGCGTAAGTTGAGCTTATCTTGTTTAATAAGATCCGTAATATTGGTCTGTTCACGTAGCTCAGGCAATACCGAAAGATTTAACGATAAATAGCAATCTGGCTCACCTTCATAATCCGCCAACACATCAATCTGTTGACTAAAAACAAAGGTTAATGTTTTACCAAGCTCTTTTAGATGCACTTGAATGACCTGACCTTTTAGGCGCAGTAAACGCCTTTCAAGCTCAGGATCATCTTGAATCAGTCGATTGAGAGAGGTTTCCACCACCGCGGTGACTAAGGGATCAAATGGCATAACTGTCCTTTAAAATGTCCGCTTTAACCGTCAGAGTTAAAACTTATAGCCGCGGTGTAATGCAACAATACCACCGGTTAAATTGTAGTAATTGGTTTTCTCAAACCCTGCGCTTTCCATCATCCCTTGCAGTGTCTCTTGATCCGGGTGCATTCGTATCGATTCTGCAAGGTAACGATAGCTATCCGCATCGTTCGCAATAAGCTCACCCATCTTCGGCAATAGATGAAATGAATAGGCATCATAAACCTTAGATAATGGCTCAAGAACGGGCTTAGAAAACTCTAACACCAACAAACGGCCACCCGGTTTTAATACTCGAAACATGGAACGCAGCGCTTTATCTTTGTCCGTCACGTTACGAAGGCAAAAGCTGATGGTAATACAATCAAAATAATCATCTGGAAAAGGCAGTTCTTCAGCGTTAGCTTGCACATAATGAACATTGCCAACGATACCACTATCACGCAACTTATCACGACCAACATTGAGCATCGAGTTATTGATGTCTGCTAAGATGACGTGGCCCTTGTCGCCCACAATTCGCGAAAATTTTGCCGTTAGGTCACCGGTACCCCCACCCAAATCAAGAATACGTTGACCAGGTCGTACACCACTGCAATCAATCGTAAAGCGTTTCCACAAACGATGAACGCCACCGGACATTAGGTCGTTCATAATGTCGTACTTCGCAGCAACAGAGTGAAAAACTTCAGCGACTTTTGCCACTTTTTCTTCTTTTGCCACGGTTTCAAAGCCAAAATGCGTTGTTTCTGGGTCTTGTGATGAGTTATTTGATTCTAAAGCTGTATTTGATTGCACGCTGATGTCCGTCATTGTCATTCCTCTTCTACAGTGCTGTTAAATCGAGCACCGCGGCCGATTAGTTTACTTTATCCTCTAGCGGATGTCTTTCTACTAAGGAATCATTTTGTGCGACTTCCACCAAGTTACTAGAGATTGGTTTTTTAACCTCAACACCGAGTGACTTAAAGCTTTCTGCTTGCCTAATCACGTTACCTCGACCCGTTGCGAGTTTGTTCATTGCTCCTTGATAGCTCTGATTGGCTTTGTCTAATGCGCCCCCTAACCCTTCCATGTCATCAACAAACAGACGTAACTTGTCGTAAAGCTTACTGGCTCTTTCTGCGATCAATTGCGAATTTTGAGTCTGACGATCGTTTCGCCATAAGTTATCAATGGTGCGCAGCGCCACCAGCAAAGTCGTTGGACTGACGATGATAATATTCTGCTCCATCGCTTCTTTCACCAGATTAGGATCCGCTTGAATAGCGATTTGAAACGCAGGCTCAACGGGGATGAACATCAATACGTAGTCTAGGCTCTGTATGCCTTTAAGCTGATGATAGTCTTTTTGACTGAGCCCTTTGATATGCGCGCGAAGGGCCAGTAAGTGGTTACTTAACGCTTGCGCTTTGTCTTGGTCGTTGTCTGCATTGAAATATCGCTCAAACGCCACCAGGGCCATTTTTGAATCGACCACGACCTGTTTTTCATGGGGTAAGTGAACAATCACATCGGGCTGAAAACGCTTGCCCGCTTCGTTTTGCAAATTCACTTGAGTTTCATACTCATGCCCTTCACGCAAACCTGATTCTGCCAGTACTCGCGCAAGGACCACCTCACCCCAGTTACCTTGCTGTTTGTTATCACCTTTTAATGCTTGAGTCAGATTAACGGCTTCTCGAGTCATTTGTTCGTTGAGTCGTTGCAGGCTTTTTAGTTCATGCACTAGGGTGTGGCGCTCTTTTGCTTCTTGGCTAAAACTGTCATTAACCTGTTTTTTAAACCCTTCCAGCTGCTCTTTCAATGGAGAAAGTAGCCCTTGGAGACTTTGTTTGTTTTGCTCGTCAACTTTAGCGGTTTTAGCTTCAAACAGTTGATTGGCCAAATGCTCAAACTGCTGCTTTAATCGCTCTTCTGCTTGCTCTAGGATTTGCAGCTTTTCTGCATTGGCAATATGTTGCTGTTCATGGCGAGCTTCTTGCTCTCGCAACTGGGCTTCTAGCTGCGATTTAGCCTCACGCACTTCCAGTAACTGCTGGGAAAATTGCTGACGCTCTTGTTTGACTGCGTCGAAATGGCGCAGCTTTTCCAATACCGCCATCAGTTTTCCATGCGACTGTTTGAGTTCATGAGCCGACTGGTCTCTGGCAACATCAAGCTCATCCAGCTCTTTTTGCGCCTGTCTTAACGCGCTGGTCAATTGCTCTTTCTGGGCAAGATGAAGCTGCTCGTTTGAGACAAGCTGCTGCTCTAGGCGCTGAGCCGTCAATTGCATTTTTTGTTTTACCCACCAACCCGCGGCCAGCCCTGCCATAACGGCGCTCGCGATTGAGCTGGTGACTAGTGTTTGATGTTCAAGAATCCATTGCATAAAAGGCATTAACTCATTTCTAACGATGAAGTTTATGGTATTTCCATACTGGATAAATGTCCAGTTTGTTGCTATTCCAATCCCCCGTTAGACTAGGCACCTAAACCATTGAAAGTATTTATATCGAACGCCCCTATAAATCATTCACCATCACATTGAGTAATCTATGAACGAACGTCGCGCACTGGGTTTTGGTCTAGCCGCTGTTTTACTCTGGTCAACGGTCGCTACGGCCTTTAAGCTCACTTTGGCCGAGTTTACCCCGATCCAAATGTTAACCGTTGCCAGTGTTGTCTCAGCCATTGCGCTCGTGGGTATCTGTGGTTATCAAGGCAAGCTCGGTCAACTTTCAACCACGTTTATCTCAAACCCATGGTATTACTTACTACTTGGGCTGATTAACCCGCTTGCTTACTATCTGATCTTATTTAAAGCGTACGATCTTCTCCCGGCTTCACAAGCCCAGGCGATCAACTACAGTTGGGCCATCACGCTTACTTTAATGGCCGCCGTGTTCTTAGGCCAAAAAATTCGTGGCAAAGATTGGATCGCTTGTGGGTTTAGTTATCTTGGCGTCATCGTTATCGCCACCAAAGGCGATCTCTTAGGCTTAAATTTTGAAAGCCCACTGGGGGTTTCATTAGCTCTACTCTCTACTCTTCTCTGGGCAGGATACTGGATTCTCAACGCCAAAAATAAAGCCGATCCGGTTATTGGTGTGCTGCTTGGTTTTCTCGTCGCGATCCCTTTCGCAACGGGCTTAAGCATTTATGAGGGTGAAAGCTGGGATGCGATTACAACTCAAGGCTGGCTCGCAGTAACCTATGTGGGGCTGTTTGAAATGGGCATTACGTTTGTGCTTTGGCTAAGCGCATTGAAGCTGACGCAAAATACCGCCCGAATCAGCAATCTGATTTTTGCTTCACCTTTCATTTCTCTGATGCTGCTTGCCACCATCATTGGTGAGAACATTCACCCAGCAACGCTGATCGGGCTTGTCCTGATCATCACTGGTTTGGTCATTCAACAGGTAAAATGGAAAAAGGCACCTCAGGTCTGATCCATCCGACATGATCTAGCCGTGCCTTTAGACATGGACTCGATTCTCACTAAAACATCTGATACGCCATTTCACTGCCTTGGCCACGCACGGCATCGACCTTATCAATCATACTGATATCGATTGATAAGGCTTTCGCCACAGGATGGTGAGTAAGATACGTTTGTTTTTCATCCGCCCCTAGCATGGAATCCCACTTGAAGTGAATATCGCGAGCAAGATAAAGGACACACGCAAGTTTCTTCGACTCCACGGCTTTTCCTGGTTGATTTACATTGGCGATGGCATCAATCATTTCTGATGGAAACTGCCACGCTTTTGCAAGCTCAGCGCCTAATTGCTGGGAATCGGTACCCAGTACTTCTTGCTGCACTTTAACGATATTTTCCCCCGCCTCAACCCTAGCGGTAATTTCGATGGCTTGTTCAGGCACAAGAGAGTGGATCATCAACTCACCAATATTGTGTAGAACCCCGGTGGTAAAGGTTTCATTGGCATCCAATTTGACAGTTTTTGCAATCGTGCTCGCAATAATCGACACTTCAAAGGTGTTTGCCCAATAATCTTTCAGATTCAACGTTTCTAACTTAGGAAAAGTGGACGAGAGAATAGAAGAGGAGATAAGCGTTCTAATGGCACCAGCACCCACGCGGACGATGGCATCATTAATGGTCGATACCCCTTTCACACCGCCAAAGTGCGCTGAATTGGCCATCCTTAGCACTCGAGCACTGAGGACTTGATCCATCGACATCTTTCGGGATAACTCTCCGAAATCAATGGTTTCTCGGTTGACCATATCAAGCAATTCTTGCAGCACACTTTCAATACGAGGAAGTTCATTAATACGAGAAATCAATGCGTGTTGACTCATGAAGTCACTCCTTAAACGACATTTATCTTCATTTAATATAGGTCAAAATCCGATACCCAGCGTGCCTTTCCCTGATAAGTTTACCGTCTAAAATCGCCTAACCTTGACCAAAACCAAGTTCATACATCAAATAAGCACAGGTTATATATTCATCAATAGTGGTACAATAGGTCGAACACTCACGCTCATATCAACAATAATTAATTCCATTTGAGTCGTGAAAAATGATAAACACTTGAGAATTATTATGTTTCGCATTGCCTTACCCTCATTACATTTAAAGCAGTGGCAAGCTCTTATCGAGCAACTCAGTCATGCATTTCAAAGTAAACACCAGATATATCAATACTCGGCAAAGCATGAATGGCGAGCGCTTTTGGATGATAATGGCACACCAAGCGTCGTACTTAAGACTCAGGCTGAGAACGCCAATTTTCATCTTAAACGACTGGATGAAATGCACCGTAGTGTCCATTACCCTGATACAGAAAGTCTAATCGACGTCAGTGGTCAACAACCCTACTGGATCTCCCCGATCTGGTATCCAAACGGCTCTTTATTTGGCTTTATCGTCTCCGCTTTAACCAGCAGTACAACCGAAGCCGAAAGCACTAATAAAACCGAAAGTTTTAATAAAGCCGAGAGTACTAATAAAACCAATAGCGCCACTCCATCAGACGCCTTCACCTCTTGGCTCTCAATGGTATCGGGTAAAATCAGTTTTGATTTAGCTAGCTTGCAATATCAACATGGAAAGCAACTACCATCGTTACAAGAGTTTATTGACGGTTTAGATGATCATGTCTGGATAAAGAACAACCGCGGTGAGTATGTGGTTTGTAATAGCGCAGTTGAACGCGCCTGGGGTTACGCTTCAGAAACAATTATTGGCTCAAAAGATCACGCTTTGTTTGATGAGGAAATAGCCAATAAGTTTGTCCGCGCTGATCAGCATGTTGTCGACAATGACAGTCAATACATTGTCGAAGAGTGCTCGAGCACCGATGAAAATAACGAGAATATTTGGTTAGAAACCATAAAGTCACCGGTTAAAGATCGTCAAGGGGAAATTACTTGGGGTTCTGGGTATGACTCGTAATGTGACTCGACGTAAGACCGTAGAGAATCAACTGAAAGTCACCGCGAAAATATTTAATAACTCCTATGAAGGTATGATGGTCACCGATCACCTCGGTAACCTCATTGAAGTCAACAAAGCATTTTCAGACATTACTGGCTACCACCCCGATGAAGTTCGAGGAAGAAATCCAAGATTATTGAAATCGGGATTACAGGATGCGGCTTTCTATAAACAAATGTGGCAAAGCTTAGAAAACACAGGGCAATGGAAAGGTGAGCTCTCGAACATGCGTAAAGACGGAACGATATACCCTCAAAAGTCGACCATCACCGCTGTTCTGGACAAAAATAATCAAGCGCTCAATTACTTATGTGTCTTTGAGGACATTACGACCCGAAAAGCACATGAACAAAAGCTTCGTAAAATGGCGTTTTATGATCCGCTCACCGATTTACCTAATAGAACCCACCTTATCCAACTGTTAGCAGAGCACATCAAAACCGATCAACCTTTCGCAACACTGTTTCTCGACATCGATCATTTTAAGCACATCAATGACAGCCTAGGCCACCACACGGGCGATCAAGTTCTCATTGAACTGGCAGATCGGCTCAAATCGTCAACCTTACGGTCCAATCATATCGCAAGAATTGGCGGGGATGAGTTTGTGATCGTGATTGATGACCTTGATGATCCTGGTTATTTAATTAGCATGATCAGCAGTGCTCTGGGGCTATTTAGTGCGCCTTTTTATCCTAACGACAGCCAACCGTTGCACCTATCCACCAGCATTGGGGTCTCTTTATACCCTCAAGATGGTGCGGATACAGATACATTGCTAAAAAATGCCGATACCGCGATGTACCTTGCTAAGAAAAATGGTCGAAATGGCTACGCTTTTTATTCGCCTGAGTTAACCGATCAATCCAAATCTCATGTTCGCTTTCACTCTGCACTGCATCAAGCCATTAAGAATGAAGAGTTTCATTTGGTTTATCAGCCTCAGTTTGATTTAACCACAGGCCGCATCAGTGGCCTAGAAGCACTCTTGCGTTGGCACAATCCCGCCTTAGGTATTATTTCCCCTGACCAATTTATTCCTATTGCGGAAAAAACAGGGCTGATTAATGAGCTTGGAACATGGGTACTAGAAACCGCGTGTAAGCAAGGTAAGCAATGGCTAGATAACGGCTACCAATTTTCAAAGATTGCGGTAAATGTGTCCGCAAATCAGCTACAACAGCCTCACTTTTCAAGCACCCTTCAGGCTATTTTGGAAAGCACTCAATTTCCAGCTCATCACCTTGAAGTAGAAATCACTGAAGGGTTCCTAATGCGTGATCTTGCCCTCGCGACTCACGACTTAAATCAACTGAAAGCATTGGGCGTTGAGGTTTCTCTCGATGACTTTGGTACCGGGTACTCATCGCTCTCTTACCTGAAGGGATTACCAATCGACAAAATTAAGGTCGACCGATCATTTATTAATGACATACCGCACGATGAAGACAGTGTTGCCATTGTTAGCGCCATCATTGCCATGGCGAAGAGCTTATCTCTCAAGGTGATTGCAGAAGGCATTGAAAATCAGCAGCAGCAAGATCAGCTTTTGGCCCTCGGTTGCACCATAGGCCAAGGTTTCCATCTTAGAAAACCACTCAATCCTAATGAGCCTGATAGCCAAAGGGATCTTGTTGAGCTGTTTACCTGCCCTGTTGATGGGCTGATGGATTGATGAGCTAATGAGCTAATGAGCTAATGAGCTGAATTGTGAATGCCGGATAGAATAAATGGGATTGATGAAGTCATGGCCGCTACCTTAGTGACGGCCTAAGTGACTCTCACACAACTCAGGGGAGTCTAAGTGGTTAAATTCACTAAACCCATTGCCCTGCGACAAAGCCACTTGACCAAGCCCATTGGAAATTATAGCCACCGAGCCAACCAGAAACATCCATCACTTCGCCAATAAAGTAGAGCCCAGAAACGCTCTTACACTCCATCGTTTTCGATGATATGTAATCGGTATCGACACCACCCAAAGTCACTTCAGCCGTTCTATAGCCTTCAGTGCCATTGGGTGCAACTTTCCAATTTTCAAGCAAGGAAACAATCGCTTCCTGTTCTTTAGGGGTAAACTGCTTTAAAGGCTTATCAATGAATTCTTTACGCTCAATAAGCACTTCAACTAACCGTTTAGGAAGGACTTTTGCCAAGGTGTTCTTCAAACTTTGATTAGGGTGTTTCTCCCTGGATTCCGTGAGTAACAGCCCAACATCATCATTAGGGACTAAGTTAATCGACACGCTTTGTCCTGCTTTCCAAAATGATGACACTTGCAATATCGATGGGCCAGACAACCCACGATGAGTAAACAGCAACGCCTCTTTAAAGAGTGTGCCGTCTTGCGTGGTCACCTCAGTAGGAAGCGCAATACCTGATAGGCCGGCCAAATCGTCTTTGTCTTTATTGTGTAGGGTAAATGGAACAAGGCCTGCAGTAGTCGGCATCACAGGCAAACCGAACTGTTCAGCAATCTTGTAACCGTATGGGGTTGCGCCTAATTTGGGCATTGAGAGCCCACCAGTTGCCACCACTAATGACTGACATTCAATCACATCACTGTCGATATCAAGAGTGAAGCCCGTTTCATTTTGTTCAACACGAGTGATATTGGCTTGGTAACGCTGAGTGATGCTATTGAGTTGGCACTCATCGAGTAACATGCGAACAATTTGTTTCGCGGAATCGACACAAAACAGCTGCCCGTGCTCACGCTCTTCAAACTCAATCCCATGTTTGCTGACCAAGGAAATGAAATCCCAGTTGGTATATTGGGAAAGCGCCGACTTAACGAAGTGTGGATTTTTACACAAGAAGTTATTAGCGGAAACATCATAGTTGGTAAAGTTACAGCGACCACCACCCGAAATCAGAATTTTTCGACCTGGCTTTTTTGCATGATCAACCAATAGAACCGTTCGTCCTCTCTTGCCCGCTTCAGCAGCACACATTAATCCCGCTGCGCCCGCGCCAATAATAACGACATCAAATTGGTTACTCATGTTATTGCTCTTCTGTAATGGCTCTACAAATAAAAAAGGATGTGCAAAAGCACATCCTTACGATGGTATCGTATTCTAACTCCAAATAAACGGAATGCCAATTTGAAGTCTTGATTGATTCAATAACGAATCAAACCATAAAAGCGATCAGCAGCGTCACACTCAATAAACCACAAGAAAGAATAAAGAGTTCTCTTACTCGGTCACACTTGCCAGTAAACACTGGGTCATGATGATGATGATACTCTTTGGTTTTTAAGTAGCTATAAAGGCGAACTTGCTTGGTCATATTGCCATGGGTGGTAAAAAAACCGCCACCATCGACTTGCTGATAAAGCAAGGGATGAGCTTCTCGCATAATATAGATTAATGAACGCAGCGCCGTTAAGTATCGAACCATATTGAGCCCGGTCACTAATAGCAATGCTAATAAAATAGTGTCTCCACTGATCATCTTCTCCTCCCTACATCTTCTATCAATGCTTGAAAAGAAAAGACGACTCAGTGAATTGTCTTCTTGCTGATGTTACTCAGCAGCAGCATCCATAATAGAAGATGAACCTTCTTTAGCTAGTAACGCTAGATCTTTGTCAATAAAGAACAGTGCTTTACCATCTTCACCCACTAACTCTAGCTTATCTAATATCCCTTTAAACAACTTCTCTTCCTCGTGCTGTTCAGCAACGTACCACTGCAAGAAGTTAAACGTTGAGTAGTCTTGATTAGTGAAAGCCACATGAGCAAGTTTGTTAATTTTTTCAGTGATCATTTGCTCATGTTCATAAGTCAAACGAAACACTGCTCCTAAACTTTCAAATTCATGTTGTGGCGCTTCAATGACACCAAGTATCGGCATTGCACCCGTCTCACTTACGTAGGTAAAAAGACGCTGCATATGCTGCATTTCTTCAACGGCATGACCTCGTAAAAACTCAGCCGCACCTTCAAATCCTTTGTCTTCACACCAAGCACTCATTTGTAAGTATAGGTTGGATGAGAAAAATTCTAGGTTTATTTGCTCATTCAATTGCTCGACCATGGCTTTTGGTAACATTTTTTTCCCCTATTTCAACTATCTAACTGCATTGACTAAATCTATTAATCAAACAATAACATGTTCATTACTCAATGTGGATATGAGATCACAACAGCAATAATCCTTATTCACTGATGCTAGAGTAATCCTATCCCAATAAAATAGGAGAGATCCAAATGAGCTATCAACATATCTTAGTCGCAGTCGACCTTTCTGAAGACAGTAAACTACTGGTTGATAAGGCCGCAGCGCTCGCCAAACCTCTGAACGCTAAGCTTTCTTTTATTCATATCGATGTCAACTATGCTGAGTTATATACAGGGCTTATCGACATCAACCTGGCTGAAACTCAATACCAAGCCTTAGAAACTTCCAAGGCAAAACTCAAAGAGTTAGCCGATCACGCTCATTACCCGATCAATAGCACACTCGTTGGCAGCGGAGATCTCAGCAATGAGTTATGCGATACCATCAACGAACACCACTTTGATTTAGTCGTGTGCGGGCACCACCAAGATTTTTGGAGCAAGTTACTCTCATCGACTCGCCAACTTATCAATTGCTCTCCCGTCGATATGCTGGTTGTACCCTTGACTGATTAATCGATATTAGCGAGGTAGAGCGTTCTATTTATAACCAATACCAATTAGGGTAAACTGCAGCTATCTTTTTGATAATGAATCTTATTTATGTTTTATCTTTCTGCCGTTACCCTACTTTGGGCATTTTCGTTTAGTTTGATCGGTGTTTATCTAGCCGGTCAGGTTGATTCTTGGTTCTCGGTCTGGATACGCGTTGCTTTAGCAAGCCTTGTGTTCATTCCTTTTACCCAGTTCCGTGGTGTTGCTAATACATTGAAATTGAAACTGATGTGTATTGGTGGCATACAACTTGGCCTCATGTACTGCTTCTATTACCAATCGTTCTTGTTGCTTTCTGTTCCTGAAGTCCTGTTGTTCACCGTTTTCACACCCATCTATGTGACTCTGATTTATGACCTGCTTAAACAACGTTTTTCGCCCTGGTACTTAGTCACCGCTGCAATAGCGGTATCTGGGGCAGCTTTCATTAAATTTTCCGGCGTAAATGACCACTTCTTACTTGGATTCTTTGTGGTGCAAGGGGCTAACCTTTGCTTTGCCATAGGACAGGTCAGCTATAAGTATGTGATGGAACAAGAAACCACAGAACTTCCTCACCATTCTATTTTTGGCTACTTTTATTTTGGTGCCCTGTGTGTTGCGACCATCGCATTTGCTCTGATGGGCAATATCGATAAATTACCGACCACGTCATTGCAGTGGGGTGTGTTGATTTATCTGGGTGTGATCGCTTCTGGTGCGGGCTACTTTCTATGGAATAAAGGGGCGTGCCTTGTGAATGCCGGCGCTCTCGCCGTGATGAATAACCTCCTTGTTCCAGCTGGGCTTATAGTAAACATTGTCATTTGGAATCGAGATGTAGACCTTGTGAGTTTATCTATTGGTGGCCTAATTATTCTTCTCTCACTGTGGGTCAATGAAACATGGGTAAAAAAGCGGGTTGAACAACAGGCTTAGATCCATAATGGTTGTTTGGGGAAAATACTGAGTCATTACTCTCTTGAAGACTTTCGCTAGACACCGTATCTAGAGTCTTATCTAAAAGCCAGAAACTCAAAACGCTCACTAATTTAGTGAGCGTTTTTATTGGGTAACGTGTCGTAACGGCTTTTAAGCTTGTTATTTTTAGTCGCTGATTTCTCTAGTCAGTGACTGTATTAACTCATCGATGCCTTTACATAAACATCAAAGCGGTTCTTCTTAGTTTCTATCGCCATGGCGGGTTTTCTATCGCCAAGCCATGGAGCATAGTCAGGGCGTTTGACCACCACACGCTTAGTGGCAAGGGCCAAAGCGGGAGTTAATAAATCATCGGCATCATTATCAGCCCCAACTAGCGACTGAAAAACACGCATCTCTTTTTTGACAAGTGCCGATTTTTTCTTGTTCTCTGGATGTGGATACATAGGATCAAGATAAACAATATCCGGTTGAACAAAGCTTTTGTCTTCAATTAGTGATGTTAAAGCATCATGGCTAGAGGCGTGTATGAGTGACATTCTTTCCGTTACCCAATGTCCAATTTCTCTGTCTTGTTTTGCTCTCGAGAGCCCGTCATCAAGCAGTGCGGCAACAACCGGGTGACGTTCGACCATTTGAACCTGGCAGCCTAAAGACGCTAACACAAAGGCATCGCGCCCTAACCCCGCCGTTGCATCAAGAACCGTAGGTGTCGCTCCTTTATTAAGCCCTGCTGCTTTGGCTATTGCTTGTCCTTTTCCACCACCAAACTTACGACGATGACCAACTGCACCACCAACGAGATCGACAAAAATAGCCCCCAGTTTGGGTTCGTCTAATTTACGTAATTCTAAATGCTCATCGGTTAGCACCAAAGCAAACATACTCGAGCTATAGTGTTTCAGCCCCCAGCGCTTGGCTAAGCCATCTAAATTATCTTGTTGTGATGCGTCTTCGCAAATCAGTTGTAACTGCAAAGTTGGCTCCAGATGTCAGTCAGTGAATACATAAAATTGAACGGCAGAAGTCTACCTGTTTTTCTCGGCGCTTTCTTGGGTTTCTATGACCATTGCATTAGTCATAATTTAGATCGATTCCAAGCTGCATTTTGATGTCCTGGCAATATCAGACCACCCAGCTAAATAATGAAACGAAGTCATGACTCGCGGAAAGATGAAAACCGAGCATCGGTATGTCATTAGAGAGTGCCCTCAATTGATAATAGTAACATCGCTGTTGATAAAATATACTGAGTGCGTTTCTCTTTTTGTTCCTCACAATCGCGGTGATTAAATGCAACAAGCCAAGCTCGATGATCTAGACCGGGCCATACTTAAAACTTTGATGGAAGACGCTCGTAAACCTTACGCAGAAATGGCGAAAAGCTTCGATGTCAGCCCTGCTACGATTCACGTTAGAATTGAAAAGATGAAGTCTGCCGATATCATTCAAGGAACAGAAGTAATCGTGAACACCAAGAAACTCGGCTATGACGTTTGCTGCTTTATTGGAATAAACTTGAATGCGGCAAGAGATTACCATTCTGCGATTGCTAAGCTCAATGCGCTTGAAGAGGTTGTCGAAGCTTATTACACGACTGGCGCTTACAATATTTTTGTCAAACTTATGTGTAAATCCATTGAAGAGCTACAGTATGTTCTGATCGATAAGCTACAAGCCATTGATGAAGTTCAGTCGACAGAGACACTGATTTCTCTACAAAACCCCATTAATCGCAATGTGAATCCGTAATGACTTGTTATTCGGCGTTCCAAATACGCTATAGAATTAAAAATGGCCTCACTGCGGAGTGAGGCCATTTCGATGGATGCATTGACTGACTAACACGGTTAACGAGCCAAATACGCTTTTAATTCTTCAGCAGAAATGCCTTGCTCGGCAAGCTGTTTTGCCAAGGTCTCTACCTGCTCGCCTTTTCTTGATTCTATAACCTGTTGGAATTGAAAAACGATATCTTTTAGTACATCGATAGGAACCTGCTTAGCCGCACTACGAATACGCTCACCACTTTGGTTTCCCATCTCGTTAAGAATCTTACCAAACATGATTTTTTCTGGTGCTTCTTCTAGCTGCTCTAGAACTCGCGCCATCTCGTAAGTTGTCATCGACATTATTATTGGTTATCCAGTGCGTATTAGGAATTAATCGTAAGAGGTTAAATATACACCTGTTTTGACACGAATAACACATCATATTAACTCTGTTCAGCTGACAACCGTACCTCATGCCATTTATGTCCTACCTTGGTACATAGCACGATTAAACTTGGTGCAGTAAGCCAAAGAAGTAAGGTGATTAGCATTTCTGGTTCAAGTGATAACCTCTGCATAATACCGACTACGAGGCCAGCTCCGCTCATTTGAAATAGTCCTAATAAAGCCGCAGCTGTTCCGGCTTTATCACCAAACGGCGCTAACGCTTTACCCGCTGCTGCGCCTAGTACCCACGCGAAGCCGGCGGATGAAACAAAGATAGGTAACATGAAAGCAAATGGCGTTTGCTGACTTTGCATTGCTAGCATCATGACACCGGCAGTGTTGAGCATCACAACACCAATGACGATCGTCATTCTCGTGCCTAGTTTTTCCATACACTTCGGCGCTGTCATGCACGCAATAATGTTAACGACAGCATTCACTCCAAACCAAAAAGTAAACTCATCCATCGATAAGCCATACCTTTCCATCAGCACACCAGGAGCAGAAGTGACATAAGCAAGTATCACTGCCATCGCGAGCATACAAAGTGAGGCATGAAAAACGAACATTGGGTTTTTCAGCACTTGAGCATATCGGCTCGGTTTGAATACCGCTTCTGTGGCTTTTCTTGGGTTTGTCTCTTTTTGATATAAAAAGAGAGCTACTCCAACCACTAACGCAAAGATAGCCATGAAAGAGAAATTGGATCGCCAACCAAACTGCTGTGTTAGCCAGCTACCAAAAATTGGGGCAAGAGCAGGAATAAAACAGATCGCACCGTTTAGGTAGCTGATCATTCTCCCACTTTTTTCTGCCCCAAACAGATCGCGAACAGTTGCAAAAGCAGCTACTGCGGTCGCACATGCGCCCAAGCCTTGTAGTAGCCTTGCTAGTAGCATCCACTCAATGGTTTGTGCGGCCCACGCCAAGCAAGCACTCAAACCGTAGATACTGACACCGACTAATGCAACTGTTCGACGCCCGTGTTTATCTGCTAAGGGGCCAGCAAAGAGTTGCCCCACTCCCATAGCAAACAAAAACCATGTGATTGTGTCCTGAATTCGAGTCGGTTCCACGTGAAACGTTTCCGCCATAAGAGGAAATGCTGGAAGATAGATATCGATCCCCAATGGGCTAAACAGCACTAGCATTGTAAGTAGTACCATTTGTAATCTTTTAGGCGTATCGAGTTGCGACGTATTCACTGTATATACCGACCATATTATTGAATTGGCGAGAGTGTATCGCATTCATGTTATTCGTCTTAATGGTATATACTCATACCTAATATTCTTATATGGAAAATCACATTGTCGATTGAAGCCTTAGCCCGTATAGATCTAAACCTATTGGTTTGCCTAAATATCTTAATTGAAGAGCGCAGCGTCACTCGGGCAGCACAAAGATTGTGTCTCAGTCAGTCTGCGGTCAGTAAATCACTCGCCAAGCTTCGTGAGCAATTCGAGGACCCTTTGTTTGTTCGAACCTCACACGGATTAAGACCGACAGCAAAAAGCCAACACTTAAAGCCACGCTTGGAAAACCTCATCCATCAACTCGAAAGCATCACACAACCTCTCGATTTCTGTCCGAACACCAGTGAATATCGATTTCATATAGCTGCAGTGGAAAGTGTCTATCCGTTAATTTTACCTCACTTCATGCCTATTGTTTTTCAACAAGGGCCGAATCTCAATATCTCGACACACTCTTGGGACGATCAGACATTTAAACGACTTCAATTGGGGGAGTTGGATATTGGCATTACCGGTAAAGATATCGACATTAATGATGCGAAGCTGACGATGCTACCGCCTAGCGACATTGCCGAGCTAGAAATCTATCAAGACGTTCAAATGTGTGTGGTACGTAAAGATCACCCCGTATTGACTACCCCATGGGGTTTGGATAGCTATCTAGACATGCGTCACGTTCAGGTTCGCTGCGATGGCAATGATCGATGGCTGCTTGATTATCGCCTTGCTGATCTTGGACGAGAGCGAGATATCGCCATCACCGTTCCTGACTTTAATAGTGCTGCGAGTTTATGTACTTATACTGATTTTATCTTTACAGCACCCAGCCACTTTACTTCTCTCATTGCAAAACAACTTGATCTCGTTGAACTGCCTCTGCCTCTTGAGTTTCCCGCAATGGCCTATACTCTTTTTTGGCATAAAGACAGAGAAAATGACCCCGCATTAATGTGGTTAACGAATATCATCAAAGAAAAAACTCGTTTACTTAGATAAATTGCACACTGAGAACGATTGCAGCTTTTGTCTAAAAAGAGTAGCTTATTTGTCTTTATTACCTGTTGCTGCAACTGTCAAAGAATCGCGGCAACAATCTAAAAATTGGCGTAACAAGCGAGAAAAGTAAATAACCACCTAAAAGCCGTACAAGCTTATGCCGCACAAACTAATAAGGAACATTTTTGATGCATCAATCAACTTCTGAGCGTGTTCAAGCACTAAGAAACTGGCTCTCCGAACACAACTATGACGCCATCATCATTCCCCATGAGGATGAGTTCCTTGGTGAATACATCCCAGCTCATAATGAACGCTTGCATTGGCTTACAGGATTTACCGGTTCCGCGGGTTGTGCTGTCATCACCCCAACTAAAGCCGCTATTTTTATTGATGGTCGCTACACGGTTCAAGTGCGCAGCGAAGTGCCTGAGAGCATCTTTGAATTCCGCCACCTTATCGAAGAGCCTGCGTTAGATTGGATCAGCCAAAACCTCGATGCCCAAAGTCACGTAGCGTTCGACCCACGAATGCATACAAGTGCTTGGTTGAATGCGGCTCAAGATAAACTGGCCAGCCATTACACGTTATCTGCTATTTCAACCAACCCGATAGACGATTTATGGCATGACCGTCCTACCGCGATTTGTTCAGTAGCGAGACTAATGTCACTGTCATTTGTTGGACAAACAAGCGAAGACAAACGAAAGGCAATGGCAGATAAAATTACAGCGATGGGAGCCGATTGTGCGGTCATTACCGCTTTGGATTCGATTGGTTGGTTACTTAACATTCGTGGTTTAGACGTATCGCGTTTGCCTGTCCTCCTTTCTCATGTGATTTTGCATTCTGATTCTAGTCTCGATTTTTTCTTTGACGAAACTCGACTTCCAGATGAATTTTCTTCTCATGTTGGCGATAATGTTAACGTGAGAAAACCAAGTGAACTTGCCGATGTTTTAGGCTCAATGACGAGTAAGAAGGTCCTCATTGACCCAGCAACCAGCAACGCTTGGTTCACTCTTCAGTTGCAAAACTCAGGCGCTCATATTATCTCTGCGTCGGACCCTTGTTTGCTGCCTAAAGCGCAAAAGAACAGCGTCGAGATTGCTGGTATGAAAGCGAGCCACATTCGAGATGGTGTGGCTATGGTGAACTTTCTCTGCTGGCTAGATAAACAAGTAGAGCAAAACAACCTACTAAACGAAGCGGAACTCTCCGACAAGTTACAGCGCTTTAGAGAACAAGACCCAACGTTAGCGGATCTAAGTTTTGATACCATATCTGCCGCGGGTGGTAACGCAGCCATGTGTCACTACAACCATGAGAACCAAGCCCAACCTGCAAACCTCACCATGGATTCACTGTATCTTGTTGACTCAGGTGGTCAGTATCCCGATGGCACGACAGATATCACCCGTACCGTAGCTATCGGACAGCCTTCCGCAGAAATGATTAAGCAATTTACGCTGGTACTTAAAGGGCATATTGCCATTGCTAGAGCGCGCTTTCCCGTAGGGACTTGTGGTTACCAACTGGATACACTAGCCCGACAGCATTTATGGGCTGAGGGTTACGACTATGACCACGGGACGGGGCATGGTGTCGGCCACTTTCTTAGTGTCCATGAAGGGCCACAAAGTATTTCCAAAAGACAGATAAATGTACCCTTAGTCGACGGGATGGTTCTTTCTAATGAGCCTGGCTACTATCGTGCTGAAGCATTTGGTATCCGTATCGAGAATCTAGAGCTGGTCACCAAAATCGAATCTAACGGTGACTTGCCACTGTTAGGGTTTGAATCCCTCACGCGTTGCCCTATCGATTATCGCAATATTGACACCAATATGTTAACTCGCCCAGAACTCGCTTGGATTAACGATTACCATCAAAAAGTTTGGGATGAATTGAACTCTCTAGTAGAAGGTGACGTTAAAACTTGGCTTAAGAAAGCAACTCAAACGTTATCTCATGGCTAACATTGCTAGCATCGACTGTTCTATTTTTATGTTTATATGATCAAAAATGGCTACGAACTCGTAGCCATTTTTGTTTCACGTGAAACAACTAAGTGCTAGCAATGCACTTTAACCTGAATATCCGCTATGCCAATCTTTCCAGACAGGATCAAAGCCACGACTTCTAATCATAGTTGCAACAGCATCGGCGCTGCGCTCATCACTGATTTCAAACTGTTCCAACTCGATATCCTCCAACGCGTACCCACCAGGTTGAGTCTTTGACGCCGCTGACATCGTAGTGATCCCAAGTGGCAATACGTTATCTCGAAATATCGCAGATTCACGCGTAGAAAGAGACAACTCAACTTCAGGATTCAGGATCCGATACGCACAGATTAATTGGACCAACTGTTTATCCGACATGATCGACTTAGGTTGAAGCCCTCCTTCACACGGTCGTAAACGTGGAAAAGAGATCGAGTAGCGTGTCTGCCAATAGGTCTTTTCAAGGTAATCTAAATGAGCCGCGACGTAAAAACAGTCTGTGCGCCACTCTTCTAAACCGATCAGTGCACCAATACCAATCTTATCAATTCCCGCTTTGGCTAATCGGTCAGGAGTCTCTAGTCGAAAGTGAAAATCCGTTTTGTTACCGCGTAAATGGTGCTGCGCGTAAGTGGATGGATGATAGGTTTCTTGATAAACCATGACCGCGTCCAAACCTAAGCACTTTAGTTCCTGATAATCTTCTTGGGCTAAAGGCTGGACTTCCATCGCCAAGTAACTAAACCGTTCCTTAATCGAAGGCAAAACCTGCCTGAAATAGTTCATTCCGACCTTTGTTTCGTGTTCCCCTGTGACCAGCAGTACACTATCAAATCCCATCTTTTTGATAGCCTGTGTTTCCAGTGAAATTTCGTCAATATCGAGTGTGCGTCGCTTAATTCTGTTCTCCATAGAGAAGCCGCAATAGGTACAAGCATTCGCACACAAGTTTGAGAGATACAGTGGGATATAAAGACCGATAGTATTGCCAAACCTTTGTCGAGTAAGCATCAAAGATCGTTGTGCCATCTGCTCTAAGTAAGGTTCTGCCGCTGGAGAGATAAGCGCCTTAAAGTCATTTAAATCACACCTTGATTTGCTTAGTGCTCGCTCAACGTCACGAGATGTCTTGGCGTTGATCGACAGAGTAATATCATCCCAATCAAGCTTGCTGAATTCATCTACAAAACTCATCATCAATTCCCTAACTAGAATCAGTCATCTAAAAATGACGTTAATGGACTAGAGGCAACTGCGTGAGTAGCAACACTTGCTAAACCAGAACAATAGGCCGCTCTGCCCGCTTCAACCGCGTATCGGAAAGCCGTCGCCATAACCATCGGATGACTTGAAGCAGCAATCGCGGTGTTTACTAGCACCGCGTCAGCACCAAGCTCCATTGCGAAAGCAGCATGCGATGGCGCGCCTATCCCTGCATCAACAACAACAGGAACCGTCGCTTGATCGATAATGATTTCTAAGAAGTCTTTACTGGCTATCCCCTTGTTTGAGCCAATCGGTGCACCCAGCGGCATAACCGCAGCACAGCCAACCTCTTCAAGTCGTTTACACAGAACAGGGTCAGCATGGCAGTAAGGGAGAACAACAAAGCCATCTTTGACAAGTTGTTCTGCTGCAATTAGCGTCTCGATAGGATCAGGCATCAAATACTTTGGATCTGGGTGAATTTCCAATTTCAACCAGTTTGTGCCTATCGCTTCTCGTGCCAGGTGCGCAGCAAAAATGGCATCTTTTGCATTTTTCGCACCTGAGGTATTAGGGAGAAGGTTTACCCCGGCTTCAACTAACGGGTCCAAGATGTCGTCTTGACTCGCGCTAATATCAACACGCTTCAACGCCATTGTCGCTAGCTCTGATCCTGATGCCTTTATCGATTCTACCATCGAGTATTTATTGGAAAACTTACCTGTTCCGGTAAATAGGCGCGAACTAAAAGTTCTATCGGCGATAACCAACTGGTCTTTTGTGAGAATCATAACCTAACCTCCCGCTATGGCTTGAAACAATGAGATTGAATCGTTGTTCTTTAGCAAAGTAGATTCCCATCGATTCCTCGATACAATCGTGTTATTAATTGAAAACACGCAGCCATTATCTGGCAACGCCAGGATTCTAATCACATCTTGAAGCGTTGAACCTTGCTGGATCTGAGTCACCTTGCCATTGATTTCTATATCTACTTTACTCTCTGCATCCAATTTGCTCATAAGGTTACCTCTTTAGGTATGACACCATCAGTTGCTCCATTTTGGTCCGTGGATTCTTGTCCGCAAACCGTACACGATGTGTCTTTCTCTAATCTTAAGCTCTGCCAGTGAAACGTTTTGCCATCGAACAATTTCAGCTGCTGGGTTGGGCACTCAAACCGGCCTAACGCTAACTTTTGAATGGCCGCCAGTGCTTGTAGATTACCGACAGTGCCAACGACAGGGCCAATGATGCCCATATCAGCACAACGTCTCGACTCACCGACATTTTGCTTCGGGTACAAGCATTGATAACAAGGGGACACATTGGGAAAATCAAAGACAATAAACTGTCCCTGCCAACCAATTGCGGCGCCAGAAATCAACGGCTTTCCCTGTTGAAAGCAGACTTGGTTAATCAAGTGACGACTCTCAAAGCTGTCCGTACAATCAAGAACCACATCTGAAACGGCCACTTCATTAGAAAGCGGCTCTTCTCCTAGTCGTTCTGTAACTGCGCGAATGCTGCAATCTGAGTTAAGCGAAAGAAGCTGCTGCTTCATCGCCAATGATTTGCGAGACGTAATATCGCTTTCACGATAAACCACTTGGCGCTGTAAGTTACTTTTTTCGACCACATCGTCATCAACTATAACCAGTTGACCAACACCTGCACCAGCTAGATAGAGCGCAGCTGCACTGCCTAGCCCACCGCATCCAAGTATTAATACTGTCGACTCCTTTAAATTAGCTTGGCCTTCTTCTAGAAAGTCGGGAAGGCAAATCTGGCGATGGTAATTAAGAAATTCTCTATCCGTTAGCATTGTCAACCTCCGGTGCGAGCTTGCTTTCACTAACGGTATCGACTTGTGTGCGGTCACCTGAAAACTGTCTTGATAGCATCAAGTGAGCAAATGACTCTATAACGCCTTCTGGGTTGTCAGCCTCTGTAATCGCTCGAACGACAGCAAGGCTCGAAACACCACATTTCCACACGCTGCTCGCGGTTTTTTGATCAATACCGCCAATGGCCACCGTAGGGTAACCATTAACACCACTGGAGTAAGGTATGGTGTCGATGAGTGATTGGTATAGTGACAGGCGCACTAAGCCTTGTGGTTTCGATGGCATTTTTTTTGTCGTGGTCGGAAATATATGACCGAGGGCAATGTAGCTTGGGTTAATCTGAATAATCCGAAGTAGCTCGTAGTAGCCGTGTGTTGATAATCCCAGTCTTAAACCGGCTTTAGCGAGTAAATCCAGATTAGACTGTTGAATATCTTCTTGACCTAAATGAACGCCATACGCACCATGCTTTATCGCCAGTTTCCAATGATCGTTAATGAACACTTGCGCGCCATAGCGCTCACCAAGTTGAATTGATTCGGCAATTTGTTGCTCCAGATCCAATTGGTCAGGGTCTTTGATTCGAAGCTGTATTGTCGTGATTCCCAACGGCAATAACCGCCTTATCCAGCTCACATCATCGACTACGGGGTAAAGCCCTAGGCTTTTCTTTGTGAGACCTGGAAAAGAAACATTATATCCCTGATAAGCCCATTCGACGGAGATATTTAATCTAGGGTCATCAATAACTGGAATTGGGAAATATTGATAATCACTTGGCCATGTTTCACGTGAAACACTCATATTAAGCGCAGCTCTGGCGAGAGTAAGACAATCATCAATAGGAAAATCTAAAGCTCTAGCGGTTATAACCCATGCGAGATGCTGCTCAAATTCATCGACAGCATGCTGATACTTAATCGCCTTAATCGAACCTTCTTCATCGATGACAGAAGAGAGCTGGCCATTAAATACCGATAACAAAGATTTCAACCGCCATGCGTCGATGAAATTCGAATCATCGCCAATCCCAATAATCGCCATGTTGTCAGCTTGGTGAAGTACATCACCGGATTCACGGACGCTAAGATTTGAGTTATAACGAACAAATAAGTCAGGAATTAATAATTCTGACGGCTCTACAACATCAAGATCCTCAGAATGACGAACAACCCGAATGTGGAATGGATCTGATTCACCAGACAAACTGAATAATTGAGTTGGGCTCACACCCAACTCAATATGGCGAATTCCAAATCCCTCTTTTTCTGCTATGAGTAAGCAGCGTTGCACTAAACCTGTCAGTTCAATGTACTGAGATGGGATGAGAACCTTCAATGGCTAGTCCTCTAATTCAGGCTGAGCTTCGCCTACTGCTGGATGATACAGTTCCGATCCAGTGGCCAAAAACTCTTGAGATTTACGGCGCATCCCTTCTAGTGGGTCATCCAACATCTTGATCTCAATGGCTTGGTCTGCAGCGACTTGCTTTGAATCTTTAGCGTATTCACGGACTTCTTGGGAGATCTTCATTGAGCAGAACTTAGGGCCACACATAGAACAAAAGTGAGCGACCTTTCCAGATTCTTGAGGCAAGGTTTCGTCATGAAATGACTTCGCTGTATCCGGGTCAAGAGAGAGGTTAAACTGATCTTCCCAACGGAATTCAAACCTTGCTTTAGACAATGCGTTATCACGAATTTGAGAGCCAGGGTGACCTTTTGCTAAATCTGCAGCATGAGCGGCCAACTTATATGTAATCAACCCAGTTTTTACATCTTCTTTATTAGGTAGCCCAAGGTGTTCCTTTGGCGTGACGTAACACAGCATTGCGCATCCGTACCAGCCAATCATTGCAGCACCGATACCTGAAGTAATATGATCGTAACCCGGTGCTATATCGGTCGTCAGTGGCCCCAATGTATAGAAAGGCGCCTCATGGCAATGCTTAAGCTGTTCATCCATATTCTCTTTGATCATATGCATTGGAACATGTCCAGGGCCTTCAATGATGACTTGAACATCATACTCCCAAGCAACTTTGGTTAGCTCGCCTAGTGTACGCAATTCCGCAAACTGCGCTTCATCGTTAGCGTCTGCAATCGAACCTGGACGTAATCCGTCACCAAGCGATAGAGAGACATCATACTTAGCACAGATCTCACAGATTTCTCGGAAGTGCGTATAAAGGAAGCTTTCCTGATGATGCGCCAAGCACCACTTAGCGATGATTGAGCCCCCGCGAGAAACGATGCCTGTAACTCGCTTCGCTGTCATCGGGACATAACGTAAAAGCAAACCAGCATGAATAGTAAAGTAATCGACACCTTGCTCTGCTTGCTCTATCAACGTATCTCGCATGACTTCCCAGTTAAGGTCCTCTGCGACACCATTCACTTTTTCGAGTGCTTGATACATTGGGACAGTCCCGATTGGAACCGGGCTATTGCGAAGAATCCACTCACGAGTTTCGTGAATATTACGACCAGTAGAAAGATCCATGACAGTATCCCCGCCCCAACGAGTCGACCAAACCAATTTTTCGACTTCTTCTTCAATAGATGAACTCACTGACGAGTTACCAATATTCGCGTTCACTTTAACCAAAAAGTTACGCCCAATAATCATTGGTTCCGCTTCTGGGTGGTTAATATTTGAAGGGATGATCGCGCGTCCTTCGGCAACTTCTTTTCTCACAAATTCTGGTGTGATCTCTTTTGGCAAGTTGGCACCGAAGTTATGTCCAGGGTGCTGATGGTTCAATTGCTCATCAGAAAACTTCTGGCGGCCCATATTTTCACGAATGGCAATGTACTCCATCTCTGGAGTGATGATCCCTTTACGAGCGTAATGGAGCTGTGTGACACAACAACCGTCTTTAGCCTTGCGTATTGCTGGAAGGTTACCATAACGAAGATCATCGAGTGTATCGTCTTCCAATCGCTCTTTAGAATAAACAGAGCTTACACCGTCCAGTAACTCGGTATCGTTCCGTTCAAGTATCCAATCAGTACGAAGTTTTGGTAGTCCTTGGTACAAATCGATATTGTGTGTAGGATCGGTGTAAACACCTGACGTATCGTAAACATGAATAGGTTCATTCGGTTCAAAGATAGGTTCGTCTTTGCTTCCGCCAACTAGGCTGTCAGCGAGTGTAATCTCACGCATTGGAACCCGAATATCACTTCGTGAACCCTCGATATACACTTTGTTAGAATTTGGATAAGGTTGGACGGAGAGCGTGTTAATAAAATTTTGCGCTTCCAATCTATTTTGTTTACGACTCGACATAGCATTCTTCCTTTAATAATGGATATAAATGCTTGACGGAAAAGATGCTACAAGAGGAACTGCCACTAAAATAGCGACAGTTGAAGGATATAAAACGAGAATAGATCTAGTTTGGTATCTTTCTCTTGTTCCCTTCGCAGGTATTAGCCTGATCAGGTTCAACGGATCCCGAGTTAACGGTCTCAGCCTTTTGGCACTCCGACAAGTAGAAAGCATTATAAGTAATCAGATTGTTGAAACCAAGTTAATCTGCTTAAATTTTAACTAATCATCATTAAAATTAACTTTTTATGATTAATTGAAACCCTACCCAGGCTGCGGTGACGCTCAAAGCAACGTTAAGTAGCATATTGAGACCCGCTTTAAAAAACGCCCCCTGTTGCACTAAAAGGACGTTATCCATTGAAAAGGTGGAGAAGGTGGTTAAAGCACCTAGAAAACCAAGGCCTATGATTTGGCGCCATGGCTCGGTTGGCAAGCTGCCATTTTCAAACGCGGCAACTAACACACCCATTGCTAGTGAACCAACTACGTTTACAGTTAGTGTTCCATAAGGGAATCCACGTCCAAATAAAGTCGCGCAAAATTCACTTACTAGATAACGAGAGCAGGCACCAAAAGCGCCACCCAATGCTATAAATCCCAAAATAGAAAGTTGGCCCATAAATCCCCCCACAATAAATATCGGACTATTGTAATCCATTAGGTTCAATTAACGAATTGAAAACCGTAATGAGCCATTCATATTAAGTTAGATTTAAAACGTTACAGGAGTCACTTATATAGCTACGCAGTGTAGAAGACAAGTAAGATATAGTATCTTTAATAGAGATATAAAATAGCAGGGATAGAGAGGTTTTAACTCGAATATGCGCAGCTTACACATAGAAAATAAATGCCTAAAAGCAAAAAGGCTCTAGCATTTCTGCTAGAGCCTTAATATGGCAGGGGTGGAGAGATTCGAACTCCCAACACGCGGATTTGGAAAACCGCCTAACAACCTTAAAAAACAATCACTTAGTATAGTAATAATTCGACAAGTAACGTTATATGCACGCGAAATGACTTTATCTGACAGTGAACAGACTATAAAAAGGCGACTAACGTTAATTCAGTCGCCATTGGTAATGGTGCATAGATATGTTTAATTTCTACTAACCTATATATTAGACTTGAAACCTTAAACACTTGTTAGGTGTATTCACCTTGGTCTATTGAGCCGAAATTCATGGCTAGGAATTTCTATACGCCATGCATTCTCAGGAAGAACTATAAAGTCAAAATCGTAATGTGATCCAGTGCAATATATTTCCTCTTTAGAAACCGTAGTCGCATAAACAGCCAAATTACCCAAACCATTAATTTCTGAGTGGTGAGCTGCATACCAAATAGCTTTATCTAGAGAATCGCACCATGACATACCAAGGTTATGTTTAGGACCGGCACAACCTCTAAATAGAGTGTATCGTGAACCTTTGGAAAATTGATGCCCCTCGCGTATAGGAAAACTCTCTTGCAACCGAGACTTGGAGCAAACATCAAAAACAGCTTTAAGTTGTTCTAGCGTAGTTTTTGAAAAATTACTTGAATGTAAATATGCTTCCATCCAGTTCGATTCTAGAAGTTTTAATTCAGCCAAATATCGATAGTTTCGCAAGATAAAGTCAAATCCCTTTTCAGGAATATAACCATAAAACTGCTCCCGATTTAATATAGCTTCCTGAACATTTTTTGATTCACCTGCATCTAATAATGAATAATCAATATTCATTCATACCTCACAAATTCTGATAAACACCTAACGCCCTGTTAAGGTGTGAGCAACGCAATACTGAAGCTCCCGCAAACCACCTTAAACACTAAACACAACGCATAGCAAAAATGCCAAGCGTTGCGAATCACTCTTAAACAGATTGTTAACTGTTTATGAGCCCCATTCTACCCGCATTTTGTATAAAGATTGTCGCATCGTCGTCCGACAATAGTTCAAGTGGGGTGTACACAACGCCCATTTCGATCAATTTATGTTTTTGCCCAACTAGGTAGGCAGTACCACGCTCAAACCTCGCCTCAAAAAGGCTCTGAATGCGAAGTGAAGCTGCTTTTGAAAATACCGTTCGAAATAGCGACAAATCAATGATTAAGTCATCAACCTCAACCCAAGCGTGACCGTCCCATTTGCCAATTACACCTTCCTTTTGACTAAGTATTGGTTTAATTGCTTGATGAGCAAAGATCTTAGATTCAGCAACTGATAAACTTCCTGTCACAAAGCGAGTCTCGACAGGCAAGTGATCATTCATCATCGCAGCTAACGTTGCACTCATATACAGACAGCTACCATCTACAGGTTTGAACTTCTGAGTTATATTTTCAGCTATATACTGGACTTCTTGTACTAATTCGCTTCGTGTCATTTGAACTCCAAATTCTGGAAACAGTTAACGCCTATTAGCCGACAGATTGTCGCCTAATAACGAAAATGCTGATTTAACGGATTCAGCTCTAACACCTCTTCTAGATGGTCAGGAGCTAAATGCGCGTATCTCATTGTTGTTGTGATCTCACTATGACCTAACGTATCCCTCAACTTCACAATATTTCCACCACCTACCACATAGTGACTCGCAAAGGTGTGCCGTAGAACGTGAGTCATTTGGCCTTTAGGTAATTCAATTTTGCTTCGTGCTACCGCCTTGCGAAATGCTGACAAACTGCTTAGAAATAACTTGTTATCACTGATTGGTTCAATTCTATGCAACTCATCAAAAAGCCAAGGCTTAATCGGAACGCTTCGGTTCTTACCTGATTTCGTGTTCAGAAAGGTGATCTTTCCATCTTTGATTTGCGAGGGCTTTAAACTTTCCGCTTCGTCCCATCTTGCGCCCGTAGCAAGACAAACCTTTACCACGTAAATCAATGAGCGATTAGTTGAAGAGGCGCAGGCTTCCAATAACTGATCGATTTCTTCATGAGAGAGATAGCGTAGCTCCCCTTCCCTTTCTTTGAATTGGCGAATCTTGGCTAGGGGGTTGGGGAACGCAGTAACCCCTAGTCTTTCTAACTCATTAAACATTGCCCTAAGATAACTATGCTCACGGTTTGCTGTAGTTGTACTGATCGTTTTAGTTCTTTCCTCACGATAGGCAGAAAAGTCTGAAGCCGTCAGTTGACTACCGATAGGATTCCCCAGCCCTTCCGACAATCGATACAACAATTTCCGTAATCTAACGTGGTCTTTTAATGCTTTCCCGTGCAGCCTATACCAAATGCTGATTAGTTCATCTAGCGTTCGGTTGTCTTGTTGTTTGGCACCTTGTCGTTCTAACTCTAATTTGAGGCGCATATCCAGTTGTACAGCCTTACGCTTGAGCTTAAAAACTTGCTCGGGTGCATAACTGGATGAATATCCATTTTCAACTTTTAGCAGCATGTCACGTTTACCTTACCAAGCGAATAAAACGAGCGATAACAAAGAGTTAAGCACTCTTTTTGTCGTCGGTGCTTTTTTCGACAATGCCGAGTTCTAATAGGATAGAAAAATCCGGTGCTATCTGGCCGGATTCTGGGAGGGTTTCATCGGTAGTAAGCCAATAGGCGTACTTTTTAAACCGTTCATGTTTTGTGACTTTAATCATATTTATTTCATTTACCGTTCTTCTGTCATTCTCATAACTTCTTAGAGAATCTATCGAAATATCAGTTAGTTGTGAAAAATCCAGTTGACTTAATTCCTCAGCGATGCGTACTGCTTTAATTTTTTTTCCCAAGCCCATTGTTGACACCATATGTACGAACGTAATAGTCTTACGCTCAATATGTACTTTCGTACGACCATAAAAAGCCAATTAAGGCTATTTACCTAAACTTTCGAGGATATCACATGCTTGGAATACCAACACCTAAAGAGCTGGATTTGATGGAGGCCTTGCAAGGTATGCCCTTGATGCCTTGTTTCTTTACTGATGTAACGACGTTCGCCAAGTCCCACCGCGTGGGGCGTGACAAGGTGTTAAGGCTAATGGATATCGGCAAGATTCCAGAGATAGACAACGATGATGGCGGTAAGCGTTATGTCGATATGCTCGAACTGGCGATAAGAATCCGCACTAAGCAATTCAGTCTTTCAGAGTTGTACGAAGAGGACGAAGCATGAATATCAATAAACTCCAGACAGGTTTAACACTGACTCTTATCGTCATGCTTTACACGATGGGACTCAAAAGCTTTGGCTTTCATCTTGTTGACCTTATTCCTTTAACGGCATTGAGTTGTACTGGCTGGCTGTTTTGGGATGAAAGGAGTGATAAGCAATGACCCCACTCGTTCAAATATTCTCTAACTCAAAGTGTTTACCCGTGGAAAACATTCCAACAAGTGAGCATTCATCTAATTTCTATCGCGCTGTGTCTGAAATGGAATACAAAGCTGGAAACCCCGTTTCTTTTATAGCTACCAAAATTGCAATCATTCCTTTAGAGGGTGATTTGCGCATCGTTGTACAGGGGTAAGACATGAACACACCTATTCACTCAATTAATATCGACATGAATACCTACGCAGAAGCTAAAGAGCTTTTTGATTACGCAACCAGAAAGGCAAGTCAAACAAACTCTAGCTTTTGGCTACACGTTCGGAACCAATCACTTGAAGCCATGAACACTCTCAAAGACTTGGAAGTATAGCCATGCCTGTTCCCCCACCTCTTGAATTAAAACTGGCGGTTAAACGCAGCCAATACAAACACGCTCGAACCGCTAAACGTAAAGCGATTATTGAGCAACAAGTTAAGCGCATAAAACGTGAGACCATCACCCAGTGAGTACCTTTATCCCATTAAGAGCGATCAAAGATTGCCAACATTGCGGCAGTAACGAAGCGTATTGTGAAAAAACCATCTTCCCACGTGCCTACCATAAACCCGTTTACACCGTGGTTTGTGTTGAGTGCGGTTGTGAGAGTGAAGAAGCGTACACCCATAATAGCGCAATTGAAGCGTGGAACATGAAAGGCTCAGCCTCATGCTAAGTACATCCTTTGGTAATCACTTCCTCGATAAACTGCCGCGCATCGTTCAAGACGATGTGCGCTTTGCCATATCTCAACGCCAAAAACGCACAAGCGCAACACGAGAGAATATGCAACGCTTTACCAATGACGCGATGAAACACGCCCTTAAGTGGTCGCCACGTATCGAAGATAAATTCCCGTTTGTGGATGAGCGCACCAATGCTCCTGACAGGCCTCGCTTTCATAGTCGCGCCCGCTCATCTGTTGAGTTGAATCATCAAGTGTTAATGAATGATGAAGCACTTGAACACTTAGCGTTTAATCTGACGGAGCTATTCACCCGAACCATGGGCGATATTGCGCCAACTGACACCGAACGAGGCTATTTGAACGCTTTGCAATACACTTTTCACGAAATAGAAAAGGTAATGAAAAGCGTCCATATCAACGCCCCCTCTCTTAAGAAAAAACACAAAGACATTGTTGATGCAGAAAGAGAGCTTGAACGCGCTATTCGTCGTTGTCTGGATGTGGATTACCTTATACGTAAGTTTAAATTTCTGCGAGGTCAATACATTGAATTTTCACAAATTGCCCTTGATAGAGTCGGAGCCCGTAAAAGTCAGCGTCATTATGTCTCTCGTCGGTCATTCGCTCGATGGCGTAAAAAGCAAATAGAAACCAAGCAATTCATTGATTCCATGTCAGTGATGAGTCAGGAGACAGGACAAAGTTTTGATTTAAAAGACGTCGTAAAGCGTACCACCGCCAATCCTGAAAACCGCCGTATTGAATTAGTGGTTCGCAGTCGGGGTGATGAAGAGCGTGCCATTGATTTGGGTTATGAAGGGGTATTCATTACATGGACATTACCAAGTAAATACCACCGTAATTCAAGTAAATGGGGAGGCTACACCCCTAAAGAGGGGCATCAAAACATCATGGAGCAATGGAAATTAGCCCGTGCTTGGCTCAAAAAATTAGATATTGACTGGTTTGGGCTACGAGTGGCTGAGCCACACAAAGACGGCACCCCACACGCTCACCTGTTTTTGTATGTTCATCCCTCACAAACGGCTGAGCTTATCCGCCTCTGTGAAGGTATTGCTTGCAATGAAGATAAGCCAGAGCTTTACAACAAAGAGGGGCAATTTGAAAAAGAGCGTCGAATTAAAATAGAACGTTGCGATCCTGCGAAAGGCACTGCAACGGGCTACATCATCAAATACATTTCCAAGAACATTAACGGGGCACACATGCCAGAAACAGACGCACAAGAGGCCGCATTCTCTGCCCGTGCGTGGGCATCCGTTCATCGTATTAAGCAGTTTTCTCAAAGTGGTGCACCTTCAGTTGGCCTATGGCGTCAACTGCGTCGAGCCACCGCACAAGACACAGCCTTTGATGAGGAATTAGAAGCCCTTCGAGAACATGCGGACAATTCACGCTGGAAGGGGTTTTGTGAGTTGGGCTTTAAGGCAAAGCTAGCCTATGAAGAAAAATTAAATGATTACGGTGATGTGGTCAAACGGGTCATTGGTATTGAGTGGCTCGGTAAGGTGATCGAAACCTGCAGCGAGCACTTTAATTTGGTGAAAACTAAAGACGTCAAACGCCTTGCTCTTGCTCTTAAAAAGGGCGGCGCCCTTCCTTGGAGCACTGAAAATAAGTGTAACCAGACTCCAGAAAAGGCGGTTACACCACTAGAGAAAGCATTGATGGACGTGACCGGATGGAGCGTTAAAGGTATTCAATGCTTGCTCGCACCACTGTCAAAGGGGGCAAAAGTTCCCATTGATAAACACATCACCCTAAGTATCCAAAATGGGCAGCTTAGGGTGACATAACCAATACGCCAACGATGGGAATCAGGGGCTACCTTTTAACCAACGTCGAGAGACAGGGGACCACTATGAAAAAACACGTTGAAACGCTCGATCGTTTATCACGGTCTGGCAACCTTTATCCATACCATCAGGCACTTGCTGAGCTGCTGGAAGCGCAACTCTCAGAGCTTGAGAGGTTTAAAAAAGACATCACCAACCTAAAAAGCCAGGTCACTAAATTGACCAATCGCATTAAGGAGTTAGAGCGTGAGTAAATCACTTTCCGTCCTCCTTATTGAGCACCAGAGGCATATCACTACGCGGCAGGAAGCGGAGCAGCGCCTTGCTCAGACGCTTTCTGGCCTCAACTTCGACCTATCCGGTGGGCTCATGGCAAAAGTCAAAGCGGTGACAACCGCAGGCAGTGAGTTAGAGCCTGTCATATCGGTGGTTGGCACCTATCTGGAAGCCGTCAGCGCAGAGCGTGATTCTGCCAATGCACTGATTATTTTGTTTGCCAAAGACAAACTGGAGGTGTCGTAATGCCTGACATCCTCAAAACCGTTCACTGTCCAACCTGTAAAAGTGAAGCGCACATTCGCCAGCGTCGCGGCAAGTACAAACAACTGGATTTGAAGTGCCCGCAATGTGGCGTACTCAATTATCAAACCCGTCAAGGACAAGCATTGTTATCCGGCTTACCAGAAATAACTAAGCCGGGGCCAGAGCATGACACTAAGCCGGAAAATAAACCGGAATATCCCGGTAAATCTACTAATACATTTTTTGAATAGGAGGGTCTATGAATCCCGTTGATATCAGTCCGGAAACCGTTGAGCGCGAATATGATGCCATAGCGGAAAAGTGGGGAGTCAGCGCCCCTCAAAGTGACATTGACACTAAACCGGAAACTCTAACACCAGAGCCAAATTTTGAACCGGAAAGAATTTCATCGGCCGAATCGCTAGCCGCGCAACGTGATATTGATGTGCCTATGGTGACACTTCGCAAGTGGGAGCATGACGACTCCATATCACCAGAGTTAATCCGCAATAGTGCGCATGTGACCCGTGAGTTTGTCGCTAAGAATACGGGGCTTGTCATCAAGCGAGTGGCGGGATTGGATGTAGATCAAGACGTGATCGATGAATTCGCGCTGAGCAATGCACAGCTTTTAGTTCATTACTATCCCAAAGGGGGCGTATTGGAGGTTATGGAAAACTATGGGCTGTGGTTCGGGGCGTTAGGCTCTACCGTAGGGCTTATTTTTGCAGTGAAACAAGCCAGTGAAAAAAAGACGCTAACCACTAATGCAGCAGGGACTCAGGAGGACTCAGACCATGCGTAATGACGGTGAATTAATTCTATCGATGGGTGTATCTCGAAGCGGTAAATCGGTATTGGTAAAACGCATCGCGGAGCAATTTGAGCGCGTGATGGCTTTTGATCCTAAAGGTGAGTATGTCCATCAAATGGGCTATGAAGCCTGTTTAACCCCTGCTGAATTTATCGAAAAAGCCAGAGCCACAAAGGGGACTGGTAAGCTGGCATTTGTAGCAAGTGACCCAAAATCTTTTGAGCTCTTTTGTGAAGTGGCCTTTACTTTTAACCGTGAAGCACCCGCGCTGATTATTCCGGAAGAGTTGGCAGCGGTAACCGGAACTGCAAAGGCACAGGGTGCGTGGGGCAAACTCATTAACCAAGGGCTGGCATTTGGTCCAACTATCTTAGGTACGGTACAGCGTGGCCAAGAGGTAGATAAGTCCATTATGAACAACGCGACCTATCTTCATATCTGTATGCACAATACCGATGATGATGCGGCTTACATTGCTAAAAAGCTCGGTATTGATATGGATGTCGTGCCACGCAAGCCACTTGATTTTATCCAGTGGCGAAGCGGCCAAGGCTTATTGTGCTCTGGAAAAATTGATTTTGTAGGGGCCAAGTCTAAGCACTGGCAGGAAGGATCGCCCCGTTTCCTTATTAACAACCAGCCTAAAAAGCTCAACAAAACCCGCTTTAGCGGTGTCAAATACAGCTAATTAATCCGGCTAAGCCGGATTAAAAACGCCTTTGTCATTGGCAAAGGCGTCATCTTAGTTGAGTGTTTCGGTGTTTATTCACACTTATTCACACCCACTATTTGGAAAATACTCATGAAAAAAGCAAAACCCTATTTAATCACGGCTGGCATTGTACTGGTCGTCATGGCAGGGGTTGGTCTTGCTAAGCGCAATTCAAAATCTGTCGCAAAAACACTCGATAAGGTAGGTATCTAAAATGTCTCAAGCTCTACGCCAAGCTATGAATATGCTTCGCTCTAACGTCATGCCACGCCGTCATGAAATTGACCGCTGGGAAAATATCCGCGCGGGCGGTGAAGCTATTCTTACTATCCCGGTTGGTCCTACTTACTGGGCAATTGAATTTATCCTTAACAATCTTGCACTCACCGACATTGAGTATTTCCAGTTTAAGTTGAACGGTCGTCCTCATATTCACGTGACCCCTCAAGAAATGAAAAAGCTTGCACAGGAAGCGGGTATTCATTGGGATGATTCTCGTCCAACGTTGTATTTTGGCGATCCGTCAATGCTGACATGGGAAGGTCAGTTTTTAAAAACCATGGTCACTAAGGTTACTGATACATGGAAATGCTACGTGCGCATCAAATCGGGTGTAACCAACCCAGAAATTACGTCTAACGCACTCACAACACCAAGCGAGCCGGAGCGTTACTTCTTACCGGAAATCATATCTACGTCATACCGTGCAGGTCGAGCAGGCTTTAACGACATTAACATTGATAACGAAGCGGACTTTTACGTTTCACGCCTCTTTATGGAAGGCAGCGACTTAGAGCACATCGAAATTAAACGCGATGGCACCACCTTCTTAAAAGGCAGTGTCGAAGATATTGACGCTGACCTACGCCGTTTTAAGCGTGTACCTCAAACCGACAACCTAATCCTTGATTTTGTTCAGCAAGGCTTTGGGGCGCTCGGTGTCTTCAACAAAATGGCACCAATGGGTGATTTGGTGTTCCGAGTGAAAAAGGCCTCTGCCGGTGATTTTCCCGTTCTTATTGAAGGTGTTCGTCAAGTGACTGCCTTTCCATCAGTGAAGTAAGGGGGCGCTTATGTCTTGGTGGGAAGGGATAACCGGAGTTATTGACTCAGTAGGTGGGGCGTGGGCTGGCATTGAAGATGCCAAAACATCGGATCCAGAGTATGGAAAAGATAAGATCCCCCCTAAAGGTGAAAATAATGATGGTTCAACCATTGTTGCCGCGCCTCCAAGTTGGCAACAAATGAATCCTCAATGGCTGTGGATTGGTGGTGGTCTATTGGCCTTAATACTGATCTTGCTTTTGGGAGGTCGCCGATGATTCCAGTTATTATCGGCGCGGCTGTCGCCTCTGGCCTAGGGGCTGGATGGTGGGGCGCGACCAAAACAGCCGAAAGCAGTAAAAGCGACATCATCATTGAAGGGGATGCCAGTGTTAAAACGGCAAACTTAACGACAACGGTTGTCGTCACGCTTATTGTGACGATTATCGCCAGTGTCATGCTTAAGAAATTCACGAAAACATAGGAGGCGACATGATACCAGGTATGCCAAGTTTTGGTGATGTGGCGGGCGGATTGGCTAACGGTGGGCCTAGTAGTGCCGAATCAGGTTCAAGCACAGGTAATACGGCAATTACCGCCGGAGGTATCGGCAACCGTGTAGATAGTTCTGGCCTTATGATTGGCGTTGTTGTCGCTGCATTGGTGATTGGGGGTGTCTTACTATGGAAATTAAAGTGATCGCCTACAGTCGTCAGATTGCAGCGTTATTTGCAAGTGCTTTAGGTGACTACTCAGAAGATATTCTTCGAAATATCAAATGTGGTTTGGCTCAAATTTGGCAAATTGAGCAGACGCATTTTGTTGTCATGGTAGAAAGCGACTCTAAAGGCAAAGTGTTGGTTGTGTTATGCGCTGTCGGTGAGGGGTTGGCAAATACGGCCCCTCGCGTTCTTGAGCAAGCTAACAACATAGGGGCTTACGGTTGTCGTTTTCATACCACGCATAAAGGGCTGCATCGACTCATTAACCTACCCGTTCAATGGGTTGAAAATGTGTTCTTAGTACCAGTGGAGGGATGCAATGGGAAGTAAAAGTAAATCATCATCCAGTACCACGAATAACTACACAACCAATACCGAAAACTACGCCCTACAAGGAGATAACGAAGGTAACGCTATTTTAGGCAGTGGCAATACCATGATATCCACTGACCACGGTGCAATAGGTTCCGCTTTTGACTTTGCCGAAGTGGGACTCAAAGAGGCGTTTGGATTTGGGGAAAGCTCCCTCAAGTTTGCAGGAAATGCCTTTGATGGGGCTTTAGATGCAGTAACAGGTACTACGCGTGATGCTATGGATATGATGTCAGGGTTGACGGCTTCACAGAGCGCCCAAAACGATAAATCCATATCAGCCATTCGTGACCTAGCCGAAAACGTCCAAACTGGGGGTGAAGCTGTCATTGCTAAAACCTCAAAAGACATGATGAAAATGGTCATGGCGGTGATTGGTGTCGGCCTTGTGGTCACAGGTGCGGTGCTTTGGAGTAAAAAGTAATGTCAATTGAAAAAACGCTCGCCTCTCATGCAGGGGCGACAGTTCTAGAAACAGGGCGCTTTCTTTACGTTCGCAAAGCCAGTGCGCCCATTTCTGTCACGTTAACGTCTGATGTTGATAATGGTCAGGCGGTAGAAGTTAAGCTTCAACGTGGGGAGCAGTATGATATTGGTGAGTTCTCGCCCACGGCACGCTTTACTCGTTTAGAGATAAAAAATCTATCGAGTGAAATTAATCTGATTGAACTTGAGGTTGGCTATCACCGCTTTACCCCGTCCATTTCAGGCTCTGACATTAACGCGACCATTACAGGATCTACCATTGATTTGCCTGTTGAGGTTGTCAAGCCCATTGAGGTTCAAAAAGTCATTGACCCTATTGATGTGCAGAAAGTCGTTGAGCCGATAGAAGTAAAAAAGGAAAGCAAGCGCTTAATTGACCTAGGTAAACATACCATTGATGTGCAAGGGCAAATCTCAATTGGTGATAACACTCAACGTTATGAACTCATTATGGTTTGTGCGAGTACGAATCAAGGCATGGTATTGGCAAACGGTGTGCCTTTGCTAGCGGGGCAGTCGTTTATCTTAACTTCTGATAAAGCGGTCACAATGACAGGCTTACAAAACGATGAAGTGTATGTCAGTGAGGTGTGTTATGAGTAACCTCTCACCTATCGTGCCAAGCGCTAATAATCAGGGTGGCTTACTTGATTTTGAGCTCGTCAATCAAAGCGCCAAAATAACCGATGCTACTTCTAGGCAAGTCGAGTTTTTACTTTCAGAAAACATCGAGCTTTTAGAGGTTCGCGTGAGCTGGTCAAATGGTGATAATTCTCGTGGGCTTGACCAAGTGTCATTTTGGTCTCAATGCTTTGATAGTAAAGGAAGCGTGATACCTAATAGTCACAGGCCTATGGTCGTGCCTTTTGTAGCGGGTCTTTCAGTGCGCTATTACTTTATTCCAATTTTTACGCCAAGCGAAGCAACCCGAATCGTCTTTACGTGCAACTACATTGATATTGATGTTTGCATTGTATCGCGTGCGACTTTTTTAGAGGGAGAAGAGTCATGATTCAAGTTAATAAGACTGGAGAAATTATTACGATTAACGCGCCTCAATCAAGTCCATCGCTGACCACGCTCAGCGTCGCTCTACCGCCTGAAGTAGCAAGCAATCCAGAGCATTATCGATGGGATGGGAGTGAGTTTGTGTTAACAACGGAAGTCTCTAACGCACAGCAGTATTACAACGCCAAGCGTTACCTTGAAGCAACGGACTTTTACGTCACCCGTAAACTCGAAACCGAATTAGATATTCCTACGGAAATACAACAAAAAAGACAGAAGGCGCGAGACATACTGACCGTGGCCCTACCGGAGTTTTCAATATGAATAAACTTCAGATGGGAACGCTCGGTGGTATTGCGCTCATCGGGTTGCAACTTTTTAGACATAGACATTCAGGCAATCCAGCCAAAACCGCTATCGAGGAGATAATCGGAATGGGAACACCACGAGGTATTCGTAACAACAACCCAACCAACATTAAGCACAGTGAACATAATGATTGGATTGGGCAAACGGGAAGTGATGGCACATTTGCAGTATTTGGTTCGCCAGAATATGGCATTCGCGCAGCAACAAAGCTTATCCAAAACTACCAAAGCAAGTACAACTTAGGCACGGTGCGCGACATTATCGGACGATGGGCACCAGCAGGTGAAGAGAACCCGCATGTTGAAAACTACATCAAACATGTCTCTAAGCGCCTAGGTATCAGCGAAAATAACCACAAAGTACTGACTTCACAATATCCAGTACTTATAGCCGCTATGATTGAGTTTGAAAATGGGGTACAGCCCTATGATATGGACTTGATCGCCCACGGTGTATCTTTGGCTTAACTCTACAACCCAACGTCGAGAGACAGAGGAAACTATGAAAAAACTATTGAACTACTTAACACAAGCATCAACTTGGGAAGGCCTAGCAACAGCAGCGTTAACAATTGGTGCAGTCGCTGATGTTGCGACAACAGGGGGGATTGCCTCGGGAGTATTAGCGGCAGTTGGCGCAATTGCTTCTACAACTTCAATTGCTCGTGATGACCGTAAAGGTAAGTAATGGACGGTGTATTACTTAATTCATTTGCTGGGTTGTTAGGTGATATCAATCCGTTAATTAGTTTAGTCGCTGCTTATCTGTACTTAAAAGCAGCGCAAACACTCAATCAGCATGATAAGCGAATCTCTAAACTAGAATGGGAGCAAGACAATGGCTAAAGCAGGACTCAAAGGCAACGGTACACTAAAGAAAGGCTACAAGTTCGTGAAAGGTAAAAGTACGCCAGTGAAAGTATCTACCGCGAAGAAAAAGCCAACAAAACGAAAACGACGTCGTTAGATTAACTAAAGATAAAATGGACAAAAGGCCGCTATTACTAGCGGCCTTTCTTTTTGCATAAGTATGCAAATTGTATGGCAGGGGTGGAGAGATTCGAACTCCCAACACGCGGATTTGGAATCCGCTGCTCTGCCAATTGGAGCTACACCCCTAAAATTTTTCACTTCAGATTCAAAAAAACCTCGCGATAGCGAGGTTCTCTGAAATAATGGCGGAGTGGACGGGACTCGAACCCGCGACCCCCGGCGTGACAGGCCGGTATTCTAACCAACTGAACTACCACTCCGCAGTGGAAGACTTGCGCTAGCAAGTGTTCAAATTTAAAGCCTGGCGATGTCCTACTCTCACATGGGGAAGCCCCACACTACCATCGGCGCTACTGCGTTTCACTTCTGAGTTCGGCATGGGATCAGGTGGGTCCGCAACGCTATGGTCGCCAAGCAAATTCTTAATTCGGAAAACTGATTATAAAAGTTCAATCACACATTCAATGTTCTATTTGAGCCCACAAAACCCCTTGGGTGTTGTATGGTTAAGCCTCACGGGCAATTAGTACAGGTTAGCTCAATGCCTCGCAGCACTTACACACCCTGCCTATCAACGTTCTAGTCTTGAACAACCCTTTAGGGCACTTAAAGTGCCAGGGAAGACTCATCTCAGGGCTCGCTTCGCGCTTAGATGCTTTCAGCGCTTATCGATTCCGAACTTAGCTACCGGGCAATGCCACTGGCGTGACAACCCGAACACCAGAGGTTCGTCCACTCCGGTCCTCTCGTACTAGGAGCAGCCCCCTTCAATCTTCCAACGCCCACGGCAGATAGGGACCGAACTGTCTCACGACGTTCTAAACCCAGCTCGCGTACCACTTTAAATGGCGAACAGCCATACCCTTGGGACCGACTTCAGCCCCAGGATGTGATGAGCCGACATCGAGGTGCCAAACACCGCCGTCGATATGAACTCTTGGGCGGTATCAGCCTGTTATCCCCGGAGTACCTTTTATCCGTTGAGCGATGGCCCTTCCATTCAGAACCACCGGATCACTATGACCTGCTTTCGCACCTGCTCGAATTGTCATTCTCGCAGTCAAGCGGGCTTATGCCATTGCACTAACCACACGATGTCCAACCGTGTTTAGCCCACCTTCGTGCTCCTCCGTTACTCTTTGGGAGGAGACCGCCCCAGTCAAACTACCCACCAGGCACTGTCCGCAATCCCGATAAGGGACCAACGTTAGAACATCAAACGTACAAGGGTGGTATTTCAAGGTTGACTCCACTCCATCTAGCGACGAAGTTTCAAAGTCTCCCACCTATCCTACACATGTAGGTTCAATGTTCAGTGCCAAGCTGTAGTAAAGGTTCACGGGGTCTTTCCGTCTAGCCGCGGGTACACTGCATCTTCACAGCGATTTCAATTTCACTGAGTCTCGGGTGGAGACAGCGTGGCCATCATTACGCCATTCGTGCAGGTCGGAACTTACCCGACAAGGAATTTCGCTACCTTAGGACCGTTATAGTTACGGCCGCCGTTTACCGGGGCTTCGATCAAGAGCTTCGACCGAAGTCTAACCCCATCAATTAACCTTCCGGCACCGGGCAGGCGTCACACCGTATACGTCATCTTACGATTTTGCACAGTGCTGTGTTTTTAATAAACAGTTGCAGCCACCTGGTATCTGCGACTCCTAGTAGCTCCATCCGCAAGGGACTTCACCGCCAAGAGCGTACCTTCTCCCGAAGTTACGGTACCATTTTGCCTAGTTCCTTCACCCGAGTTCTCTCAAGCGCCTTGGTATTCTCTACCCGACCACCTGTGTCGGTTTGGGGTACGATTTCTTATAATCTGAAGCTTAGAGGCTTTTCCTGGAAGCATGGCATCAATGACTTCACCACCGTAGTGGCTCGACATCGTATCTCAGCGTTAAGAAAGTCCGGATTTACCTAAACTTTCCGCCTACGTACTTGAACCTGGACAACCGTCGCCAGGCCCACCTAGCCTTCTCCGTCCCCCCATCGCAATTATAAGAAGTACGGGAATATTAACCCGTTTCCCATCGACTACGCCTTTCGGCCTCGCCTTAGGGGTCGACTTACCCTGCCCCGATTAACGTTGGACAGGAACCCTTGGTCTTCCGGCGAGGGGGTTTTTCACCCCCTTTATCGTTACTCATGTCAGCATTCGCACTTCTGATACGTCCAGCAGCCCTTACAGACCACCTTCAACCGCTTACAGAACGCTCCCCTACCCCGCATACAAAGTATGCAGCCGCAGCTTCGGTGTATAGCTTAGCCCCGTTACATCTTCCGCGCAGGCCGACTCGACTAGTGAGCTATTACGCTTTCTTTAAATGATGGCTGCTTCTAAGCCAACATCCTAGCTGTCTAAGCCTTCCCACATCGTTTCCCACTTAGCTATACTTTGGGACCTTAGCTGGCGGTCTGGGTTGTTTCCCTCTCCACGACGGACGTTAGCACCCGCCGTGTGTCTCCCGGATAGTACTTACTGGTATTCGGAGTTTGCAAAGGGTTGGTAAGTCGGGATGACCCCCTAGCCTTAACAGTGCTCTACCCCCAGTAGTATTCGTCCGAGGCGCTACCTAAATAGCTTTCGGGGAGAACCAGCTATCTCCAGGTTTGATTGGCCTTTCACCCCTAGCCACAAGTCATCCGCTAATTTTTCAACATTAGTCGGTTCGGTCCTCCAGTTGATGTTACTCAACCTTCAACCTGCCCATGGCTAGATCACCTGGTTTCGGGTCTAATCCTAGCAACTGTACGCCCAGTTAAGACTCGGTTTCCCTACGGCTCCCCTAAACGGTTAACCTTGCTACTAAAATTAAGTCGCTGACCCATTATACAAAAGGTACGCAGTCACCCAACAAGTGGGCTCCTACTGCTTGTACGTACACGGTTTCAGGTTCTATTTCACTCCCCTCACAGGGGTTCTTTTCGCCTTTCCCTCACGGTACTGGTTCACTATCGGTCAGTCAGTAGTATTTAGCCTTGGAGGATGGTCCCCCCATATTCAGACAGGATATCACGTGTCCCGCCCTACTCGATTTCACTGATTATGATGTGTCGGTTACGGGGCTATCACCCTGTATCGCGAGACTTTCCAGACTCTTCACCTGCATCATTAAAAGCTTAAGGGCTACTCCAATTTCGCTCGCCGCTACTTTCGGAATCTCGGTTGATTTCTACTCCTCCGGGTACTTAGATGTTTCAGTTCCCCGGGTTTGCCTCGTTGTGCTATGTATTCACACAACGATACGTGCTTATGCACGTGGGTTTCCCCATTCAGAAATCCCAGACTCAAACGGTTATTACTACCTAATCTGGGCTTATCGCAAGTTATTACGTCTTTCATCGCCTCTGACTGCCAAGGCATCCACCGTGTACGCTTAGTCACTTAACCATACAACCCCAAGAGGTCTTATGTATGGTAAACAACCAAGGTGTAATTTGTCTCTCATTATTTGAATGAGCGAGAGACATCAGTTTGTCTCACTTTAAAAAGTGACATCAAACTGCGATTTTGCCGGACTCAAATATAAACGAACATGACAAGTCATGTTGTTTCCAAGAACACTTGAATGTGTGTTGGTACCTAGTCTCTAAAAGAGAATAGGATTTGAGAACTTTTATTTGAACAACAACCAATCAAGTTGTTGTTCGTCAGCTTTCCAAATTGTTAAAGAGCAGATTCATTTCTTATGAAAGAAAAAAACCATGTTTAAAAGCACTAAAACCCCCTGAATAAAAATCAGAGAAGTGCGTTTAAAGATGGTATCCCGTAGGGGAGTCGAACCCCTGTTACCGCCGTGAAAGGGCGGTGTCCTAGGCCTCTAGACGAACGGGACATAGGTCACTCTTAACGTATTAAACATATCAATCTGTGTGGGTACTCATCGTGAAAATCATCGTATAAGGAGGTGATCCAGCCCCAGGTTCCCCTAGGGCTACCTTGTTACGACTTCACCCCAGTCATGAACCACAAAGTGGTGAGCGTCCTCCCCGAAAGGTTAAACTACCCACTTCTTTTGCAGCCCACTCCCATGGTGTGACGGGCGGTGTGTACAAGGCCCGGGAACGTATTCACCGTGACATTCTGATTCACGATTACTAGCGATTCCGACTTCATGGAGTCGAGTTGCAGACTCCAATCCGGACTACGACGCACTTTTTGGGATTCGCTCACTATCGCTAGCTTGCTGCCCTCTGTATGCGCCATTGTAGCACGTGTGTAGCCCTACTCGTAAGGGCCATGATGACTTGACGTCGTCCCCACCTTCCTCCGGTTTATCACCGGCAGTCTCCCTGGAGTTCCCACCATTACGTGCTGGCAAACAAGGATAAGGGTTGCGCTCGTTGCGGGACTTAACCCAACATTTCACAACACGAGCTGACGACAGCCATGCAGCACCTGTCTTAGAGCTCCCGAAGGCACACCTGCGTCTCCGCTGGCTTCTCTAGATGTCAAGAGTAGGTAAGGTTCTTCGCGTTGCATCGAATTAAACCACATGCTCCACCGCTTGTGCGGGCCCCCGTCAATTCATTTGAGTTTTAATCTTGCGACCGTACTCCCCAGGCGGTCTACTTAACGCGTTAGCTCCGAAAGCCACGGCTCAAGGCCACAACCTCCAAGTAGACATCGTTTACGGCGTGGACTACCAGGGTATCTAATCCTGTTTGCTCCCCACGCTTTCGCATCTGAGTGTCAGTATCTGTCCAGGGGGCCGCCTTCGCCACTGGTATTCCTTCAGATCTCTACGCATTTCACCGCTACACCTGAAATTCTACCCCCCTCTACAGTACTCTAGTCCAACAGTTTCAAATGCAGTTCCGAGGTTGAGCCCCGGGCTTTCACATCTGACTTATTGAACCACCTGCATGCGCTTTACGCCCAGTAATTCCGATTAACGCTCGCACCCTCCGTATTACCGCGGCTGCTGGCACGGAGTTAGCCGGTGCTTCTTCTGTCGCTAACGTCAAGAGATAAGCGTATTAAACTTACCCCCTTCCTCACGACTGAAAGTACTTTACAACCCGAAGGCCTTCTTCATACACGCGGCATGGCTGCATCAGGCTTTCGCCCATTGTGCAATATTCCCCACTGCTGCCTCCCGTAGGAGTCTGGACCGTGTCTCAGTTCCAGTGTGGCTGATCATCCTCTCAGACCAGCTAGGGATCGTCGCCTTGGTGAGCCATTACCTCACCAACTAGCTAATCCCACCTAGGCGTATCCAATAGCACAAGGCCCGAAGGTCCCCTGCTTTGCTCCAAAGAGATTATGCGGTATTAGCCATCGTTTCCAATGGTTATCCCCCTCTACTGGGCAACTTCCTAGGCATTACTCACCCGTCCGCCGCTCGTCAGCAAAGAAAGCAAGCTTTCTTTCTGTTACCGCTCGACTTGCATGTGTTAGGCCTGCCGCCAGCGTTCAATCTGAGCCATGATCAAACTCTTCAATTTAAGATTTTGATTCCCTAAATAAATAGGGCTCGGCTCAACGAATACTGACTTCAAAACTAGGATTTATCCGAAGATAAACCTGTAATTCTAAAGCTATTATCTTTCCAACAGAAAGATAATGAATTGACTGTGCTCTTTTTGGTTTTCACTTTAAAAAGTGAAATCAAACAGCTCAAGGCTGTACCAAATTGAATTGGTCACTCAGTTCATTGAAACCAAAGTTGTTTCCGAAGAAACTGTTTTTACCTAGGTAAAAACATATTGGATTATCATCAACGAGTGCCCACACAGATTGATAGGTTTAAATTGTTAAAGAGCGTTGCTTGTCGATGCATTCTTTTTAAGAAGAAGCTCTCTAAGCGGACGGCCATTCTAGCGATTTAAGTTTCAGTGTCAAACACTTTTTTAAAACCTTTTTTAAGCTCTTGGCTTAAGCTAGTAGACCTTACTGGCTGGGCGTTTCAAAACCGAAGTAATGATGCTTCCCCGTGTCAGTGAGGTCGCATTATAGAGATAGAAATCACATTGGCAAGCGCTTTCTTGATGTTTTCTTAAAGAAATGGCCTGTTCGATTAAAAACACATCAAAACACGCCAAAACGGTTACTTTATCTACATATCATTGAACTGTTTTGCAAATAAAGTGACCTTTGACCAGTTGGTGTATTCGACTTCTTTACTTGTATCTGTTTCTCCACCCGTCAATTTCATAATAAAGCGAATCATCACCTTATCAATCCACTTATAACGAGGGTAATAAAGAGCACCGGCAAATACACCGATAAGTTTTGGCTTCCACGGGGACTTGTTTAAAAAAGTCTTTATATAGACGCTACCTTCAGGAGTGTCCTTTCCTTGCTCTTCTTTTCTCGCCGTCAAGTTAACACAGAAAAATGCAGACTTTCCTGATTCTAGGCTGCTTTGGTGATTTTGAATAAATTGGTAGAGTTTCTTATTAAGATGACCGTATCGTATTGAAGCACCAATCAACACTCTTTCATACTTACCCAGTTCCACCGTATCGGCTTGGTGTATGTCTATTACATCACACTCATTAAGATCCAACTCTTGTTGAATATAATGGATGATCTTTTTTGTTTGACCGTCTTGGCTTGAATATAAAAAGAGAGCTTTCATTGTTATTGTCCTTAACTACGCCAAAATGTCGGTGTGAGTAAGATAAGTAGGGTAAATATTTCTAGGCGGCCAAAGAGCATTGAGATAATCAGCACCCATTTCGCTTTGTCGTTTACATCACCGAAGTGGAGCGCTACCTCCCCCAGTCCAGGACCCAAATTATTCAGAGTTGCAGCTACAGCAGAAAACGCGCTGAGTTCATCCATACCTGTTGCAATAAGGCCTAACATACAGACAACGAACACCAACGCATAAGCAGAAAAGAATCCCCAAACTGCATCGACAACACGTTGAGATAGTGCCGTACCACCAACCTTGATGGTATAAACGGCTCTTGGGTGAACCAATCTTTTCATTTCTCTAGCCCCTTGTAAGGTCAGCAGTAATATACGAATCACCTTCATCCCTCCGCCAGTAGAGCCGGCACAACCGCCAATAAAAGATGAAAAGAGCAAAAGAACGGGCAGAAATAGCGGCCACTCCGAAAAACCTGTCGTGGTAAATCCAGCCGTTGTAGAAATTGATACGGTCTGAAATAAGGCCTGATCAAAAGCATCATAAAGAGAGTCGTAAGTATGATGATTTAGTAATATGAGGAAACAGACAACAAAAAGCAGCGCTTGTATAAAGATGAACGCTCTAAACTCAGGATCTTTCCAGTAATATTTAGGGTGAACACCACCCGAAGCAAAGGCAGCAAAGTGAAGAGAATAGTTACATGCGGAGATTAATAAGAAAACAACCGTAATCATATTAATGGTTGAGCTATCGAAATACCCCATGCTCGCATCGTGGGTCGAAAAGCCACCTATAGCGATCGTCGAGAAGCTGTGACTTATCGCGTCAAACGGCGTCATTCCCGCGAACCAAAACGCTGTTGCACACGCGATCGTCAAACTGAGGTAAATATACCATAAAGCTTTCGCTGTTTCGGCTATCCGTGGGGTCATTTTACTGTCTTTTACTGGCCCAGGAATTTCGGCTCGATACAGCTGCATACCACCGATACCAAGCACAGGTAAAATAGCCACGGCCAAGACGATGATCCCCATTCCACCAAACCATTGCAGAAACTGGCGATAAAAAAGGATCGCTTTTGGCAGATCATCAAGCCCAACAATCACCGTTGCCCCTGTTGTTGTTAAGGCAGAAAAGGACTCAAAGAAAGCATCGGTGACAGAGATATTAGGATTATCAGCAATAAGAAAAGGGAGTGAGCCTGCACTGCCGATAACCGTCCAAAATAAAACCACAATGAGAAAGCCATCTCTGGCTTTAAGCTCTTGCTTATGGCTTCTATTCGGAAACCAACAAATGGTGCCGCAGAAAAGCAACACAAAGAAAGTCGTCACAAATGGGACACCGGCACCATCTCGATAGAGCAAAGCAACAAGTGCAGGGGCGAGCATGGATACGCTAAAAAGAGCGAGCAGTAATCCGACTATCCGTATAATCGATCGAAATTGCATGGTTATTTATATATGAAGCAAGTGCTTCTGACTTCCTAGTTATTGTTCTATTTTTATGACCGTTGCTTTTGCACCACTTTTATTAATGACATTTTGAATAAAGCTATTGGCAACTCGTTGCTCAATTTCGATCATCAATATGACATTACCACTGTAGTTTGCATCAATCTCTATCGCTTGATATTGAGTCAAAAGAGCTTGAGCTATCGGCATGAAGCCATAGTCTAACTCTAGCTGTAATTTAATGGTTATTTTTTTCTCTATTGTTTGAAGCAGCTTGAGTGCTTGTTGCACGCCCCCACCGTATGCTTTGACCAATCCACCCGTGCCAAGTTTAATTCCGCCAGAGTAGCGAGTGACTACAGCAGACAATTCACCAATCCCTGAACCCGATAACTGAGCCAGAATGGGCTTACCAGCTGTGCCTGAAGGTTCACCATCATCACTAAACCCCCACTTCATTGAATCCTCTGCTCGCCCTGCAACAAATCCCCAACAATTATGCCTAGCGCTAGAATGCTGCTTTTTTATCCCATCGATAAAGAACTTAGCCGCTTCTATACTTGGCGTATGAGCGAGTTGCGTAATGAAAACACTTTTCTTTATCTCTTCCTCATACATTATGGGACTTTCTGGTATCAAATAAGGTTGGTCATTCATGAGTTTACATAAACAGAAGCAAGGATAGACAGTGTATCACGAGCATAAGAAAAAGTGGCTCCGTTCTGTTTTACTGCACAATGTTAAACAGTTGTTTAAAAAATGTATTGAAAATAATCAAAGTTGAGTACACACTAAAAAAACTGGTCAAACCAGAACGATAATCATACAAATAAAACAATAACTCTCACACACAGTCTCAAACTGTATGTCACGGAGATAGACAATGATTTACCAAGCCAACACCCTACAGGTAAAAAAACACGAGAATGGAATAGCAGAACTGAGTTTTTGCGCACCGAAGTCCGTCAATAAACTGGATTTAGCCACGTTAGAATCACTCGACGAAGCGCTTGATGCAATAAAAGCACAATCGGACATTAAAGGATTAATCCTTACTTCAGATAAAGATACCTTTATCGTCGGTGCTGATATCACGGAATTTTTAGGCCTCTTTGCTAAAACCGACCAAGAGCTTGATCAATGGCTTCGTTTTGCCAATGACATATTCAGCAAACTCGAAGATCTTCCTTTCCCAACGCTCTCCGCACTAAAAGGTCATACCCTTGGTGGCGGATGTGAGTGTGTACTCGCTACCGACTTCCGCATTGGTGATAAAACCACCAGCATTGGTCTTCCGGAGACAAAGCTAGGCATCATGCCAGGATTTGGAGGATGTGTTCGATTACCTCGCGTCATTGGTGCTGACAGTGCAATGGAAATTATCACCCAAGGAAAAGCCTGTCGTGCTGATGAAGCACTAAAAATAGGATTACTGGATGCTATTGTTGAATCGGACTCGTTAACACAATCTGCCATTAACACCGTCTTACTTGCAGCCAATGAAGAAATAGACTGGAAAAAGCGTCGTAAGCAGAAAACGTCCGCCCTATCACTGAGCAAGTTAGAAGCGATGATGAGCTTCACCATGGCAAAAGGGTTGGTTGCTCAAAAAGCCGGACCTCATTATCCAGCACCCATGACAGCTGTTGTAGCGATAGAAAAAGCCGCACGCAGCGATCGTAACGACGCATTAGATATTGAACGTCAGCTGTTCATCAAACTCGCCAAGTCAGAAGAAGCCAAATCGCTCGTTGGGTTATTCCTAAATGATCAATATATTAAAAGCCTCGCCAAACAAGCGGGTAAATCAGCAAACAAAGCCACAGAAAGAGCAGCGGTTATCGGCGCAGGCATCATGGGGGGCGGTATTGCTTATCAGTCAGCATTGAAAGGCGTGCCAGTGATGATGAAAGATATCGCACAGGCATCTCTTGACCTTGGAATGAACGAAGCATCTAAGCTATTGAATAAACGCTTATCACGCGGTCGCCTAGATGGGTTCAAGATGGCAGGTATTTTGTCTTCTATTACTCCAAGCCTACATTACGCAGGTGTTGAGCAGTCTGATGTGATTGTAGAAGCGGTTGTAGAAAACCCTAAAGTAAAAGCAGCAGTGCTGAGTGAAGTGGAAGGTTTGATTGGTGAAGACACGGTTCTTACATCAAACACCTCAACGATTCCGATCAACCTGCTAGCGAAATCGTTGAAGCGCCCAGAAAACTTCTGTGGTATGCACTTCTTTAACCCTGTTCACCGTATGCCGTTGGTTGAAATCATTCGCGGTGAACACACATCGGATGAAACGATTAATCGCGTTGTCGCGTACGCGGCGAAAATGGGCAAATCACCCATTGTTGTCAACGACTGCCCAGGCTTCTTCGTTAACCGTGTGCTTTTCCCTTACTTCGGCGGCTTCAGCATGTTGCTCCGTGACGGCGCTGACTTCACTAAGATCGATAAAGTCATGGAGCGTAAATTCGGTTGGCCAATGGGCCCTGCATATCTACTAGACGTTGTGGGCCTAGACACAGCACACCACGCACAAGCGGTCATGGCGCAAGGTTTCCCTGAGCGTATGGGTAAAGAAGGTCGTGATGCAATTGACGCACTTTACGTCGCTGAAAAATACGGCCAGAAGAACGGCAGCGGTTTCTACACGTACAGCGTAGACAAACGCGGTCGTCCGAAGAAAACCTTCTCTGAAGACATTCTTCCTATCCTGGCTGACGTATGCCAACAGCCAACAGATTTCGACGATGAAACCATTATTCAACGTGTCATGATTCCAATGATCAATGAAGTGGTGCTTTGTTTAGAAGAAGGCATCATTGCATCGCCACAGGAAGCCGATATGGCATTGGTTTATGGATTAGGCTTCCCTCCATTTAGAGGGGGAGTATTCCGCTACTTAGACAGCGTGGGTATTAACAACTTTGTTGAAATGGCTAAAGGCTATCAACAGCTTGGGGCTATGTATCAAGTACCTCAGTTGCTCATTGATATGGCAGAGAAAGGCGAAAGCTTTTACGACGCTCAACAAGCAAGCTCTCTATAACCCACACTTGGAAAAGGAATAGCAAAATGAATAATGTAGTGATTGTTGATTGCCTTCGTACCCCAATGGGACGCTCCAAAGGTGGAGCTTTCCGTCATACTCGTGCCGAAGACCTATCAGCACATTTGATGAAAGGTATTTTAGAGCGCAACCCTGAAGTCAACCCTGTCGAAATTGAAGATATCTACTGGGGCTGTGTCCAGCAGACGCTCGAACAAGGTTTTAATGTGGCACGTAATGCTGCCCTGCTAGCAGGGTTACCCATTGAAATTGGTGCCGTCACCGTAAACCGTTTATGCGGTTCGTCAATGCAAGCTCTGCATGATGCCGCGCGTTCAATCATGGTCGGCGATGCTGAAATCTGTTTAATTGGCGGTGTTGAGCATATGGGCCACGTACCCATGAACCACGGGGTCGATTTTCACCCTGGTATGTCTAAGACCGTCGCAAAAGCGGCGGGGATGATGGGTTTAACTGCTGAAATGTTAGGTAAAATGCATGGAATCAGCCGTGAAGATCAAGATGCTTTCGCCGCACGTTCCCACGCCAGAGCACAGGCAGCAACGGTAGAGGGTCGTTTCAAAAATGAAATTCTGCCTACAGAAGCGCACGCTGCTGACGGTTCGTTATTCACTTTAGACTACGATGAAGTTATTCGCCCAGAAACAACGGTTGAAGGCCTATCTCAATTGCGACCAGTCTTTGACCCTGCGAACGGTACAGTAACGGCAGGCACTTCATCAGCACTCTCCGATGGCGCATCAGCGATGCTGATTATGAGTGAAGAAAAAGCCAATAAGCTAGGTCTAAAAATCCGAGCTCGTATAAAATCGATGGCCATCGCAGGCTGTGATCCTTCAATCATGGGTTATGGCCCCGTCCCTGCGACTCAAAAAGCATTGAAACGTGCAGGTTTAAACATTGAAGATATGGGCGTTGTTGAACTTAATGAAGCATTTGCAGCGCAGTCTTTACCTTGTGCAAAAGACCTAGGCCTGCTTGATGTTGTCGATGAAAAGGTCAACCTAAATGGAGGCGCCATTGCACTTGGTCACCCTCTCGGCTGTTCAGGTTCGCGGATTTCGACCACGCTGATCAATCTCATGGAAGCGAAAGACGTCAAATACGGCTTGGCGACAATGTGCATTGGTTTAGGTCAGGGGATTGCAACGGTATTTGAACGACCTTAGAAAAGCGTTTGAATCCTACCCAATATTACGCCAGTGATCACCTCACTGGCTTTTTTGTCTCGTCTTCAACCTTGAGTTCTTGATCTCTCGCTTTTGCTGGCGAACTAGGATTGCAACCAGTCTTGATGAAGCTTCTCACTTGAACCAAGATACTCGACCATCCACTTAATGAGCCGGTGATTCTCATCCTTTCGCCAAACTAAGCAGCACTGGCTTAATGGCTTATCTTCGTTGAGTACTTTCTCCACCAACAAACCTTCAGTAATCAGTGGTTGTGCTATATGTCGAGGCATGTACCCGACACCCACCCCATTTTTTAAGCACTCTATTGCGCTATACCAATTCGGTAAGAGCAAGCGCCTCTGCTTTGGGTAGTGCACCGTATGACGTTTAGGAAGGACGACGGAAGTGTCATCCAAACAAATAGCGGGGTATTGACTGACAAAATTTTCTGTCAAATTTTGCTCTTTGACACACGGGTGGCTTGGCGACATAACAAATGCCCAATCCAATATTCCCATATCTCTGACTTCAAACTCGCCACCAACAGGGACTGCGGATGTGGCACCAATAACAATATCGGCTCGCCCTTGAGAGATCGCTTCCCAGGATCCATTAAAGACTTCCATATTGATTTGCAGCTCTGCAAATTCAAATGTTGAATAAAAATCTTCAATCAATGGCTTCATTTTATCCAGGCGAACCACGTTATCCAGTGTCAACTTAAGGGTCTTTTTCCACCCATGAGCTACTCTCTTGGTTTGCGATTGGACTTCTTCCATGTGGCGCAACATGATTCGAGCTTCAACGACAAAGAGCTCTCCTGCGGGAGTCAGTTCTACTTTCCTAGGTAAACGCCGAAATAGCAGAACATCGAGATCTTGCTCAACCTGACGTACGCCATAACTGATCGCGGAAGGTACTTTGTGCAAAACATCCGCAGCGGCGGTAAAGCTACCCAACCGAGCTACAGTGTCGATCATTTCTAAAGAAGATTTCGAGAACATTTATCCATCAAATTATTTGATTCATAACTAACAATTTTAGCGTTTAATTTTATTGATTACAAAAAATAGAATACCACCATGCGTACAGGAACCGTAAATGGAACCTTAACAGCAACAAAAAACAGAATTTAACAGTTAAAAAATTTGAACGGATAATAAATATGAACGTTTCGAAACTTCAGCTCGCTTACTTAGCGGCACTCTCGATGCTTGGCTTTATTGCTACAGATATGTACCTCCCCGCCTTTAAAGCGATGGAGATGGATTTCGCGACAGGGCCTGAACAAATAGCGTTATCGCTGACCATATTCCTCGTTGGAATGGCGCTGGGCCAACTACTGTGGGGACTCGCCAGTGACAAATATGGTCACCGAATGACACTGGTCGCGGGTCTTAGTTTATTTACCATCGCCTCTTTGGGTTTAGCCTTTAGTGAACAGGTCTGGCAGCTTCTTACCCTTCGCTTTATTCAAGCGTTTGGTGTCTGTGCGCCTGCGGTTATTTGGCAAGCAATGGTGATCAAGCAATATTCTTCGAAAACCAGTCAGCAAGTGTTCGCAACCATTATGCCACTGGTCGCGCTTTCTCCTGCATTGGCTCCTCAACTCGGCGTTGTCCTTGCTGATAATTTTGGTTGGCCTAGCATTTTCGTTGCTCTCACACTGATGGGAACCGCCTTGGTTGCTTTTACCTTTTCTCAACCAAAACAAGAAAAAGAACAGAAGCAGTCTTCCATCAAGAGCGATATTAAAGCACTTGTTAGTTCAAAGGTTTATCTTGGCAACGTTATTATGTTTGCTACAGCGTCCGCTGCATTTTTTGCCTACTTAACGGGAATGCCAGAAATTATGTCTCAGCTAGGGTATTCAGCTAAAGACATTGGTTTGAGCTTTATCCCCCAAACCCTTGCCTTTATGGTTGGTGGATATTTAGGTAAAGCGAGTGTGAAAAAGTTTGGCGATGAAAAAGTACTCCGACACATTATTGGGCTATTTAGTGTTGCCGCTTTATTGGTGTTTATTGTGTCACAGTGGCAACTCACATCCATCTGGCCTATTTTGACACCATTCTGCTTTATTGCTGTTGCTAATGGTGCTTTGTATCCAATTGTGGTGAATAGAGCCCTTTCAAGCGCAAAACAGAGCCCAGCAACCGCAGCGGGATTGCAAAACAGCATTCAAATTAGCGTCAGTAGTGCTGCTAGTGCATTGGTCGCAGCGATGGCAAGCCAAGCTCAATCGGCAACCGGTCTCGCTATCATCATTTGCACCCTTGGCTTATGGGTGGGTTATGTGCTCTCAAACCGACAACTTTCTAGACACTTTCGTGCACCAGACAACGCAAGAGTAGTAAGGGATAAATAATAAAAAGCGCCGCTATCGTTAGCGGCGCTTGTAAACTCACAACTTGCAGACTCACAATAAGTACTTAAACAAAGTGCTTATTTACATGCTCGTTAAGCCCCACTTCTGTGCGGTTTCTTTGAAAAAACCTTGAGTTTTCTTTAACTCTACCCAGTGATTAATGTAGTTAATCCAAACTTGATCTTCTTGCGGTAGCAGCATAGCGATCGGAGTAGGCTTGCGAGGCTCTTTTACTGGCACAATCGCCAACTGACTAAATTTCTCAACCAAAGTCGCCGCCTCAACATTTGAAGTCACCGACACATCAGCACGCCTTGCTAGCAATTCCTGAAAATCTCGTGCTGGCGCTTCAATCACGACATGCTTTGCCAAAGGAAAGAAATCTTTGACCATTTTTTCTTGAACCGTTCCCAATGTTGCTGCGACTCGAACATCGGCACGGTCAAAATCAGCCCAATCTGAAAATCGCTCTAGGTCTTTTTTCTGTACAACAGGCACAAACGCCAAATAGAAATAAGGCTGGCTGTACCCTGCCACTTTCGCTCGAGACATGTTCAGTGAAGCGCTTCCCGTAATATCGTATTTACCTGCGGTAATGCCGTTCACTAAGGTTTTCCAATCTGTCGGCACATATTCTACTTTGACACCAAGATCTTTGGCCAACTCGGTCGTTACATCAATGTCAAACCCACGATAACTGTTGGTTGCAGGATCTTTCATCGTCATCGGGTTCCAATCCCCAGTAGTCCCAACCTTCAACACCCCACTATTTAAAATGCCATGCAAGCGGCTAGTATCCGCGGCAAGCGCACTTAAAGACAGCAAACACATTCCCAAAAATACCATCAATTTCTTCATTATTATTATCCTTAAAATAAGTTACTTTTTATGCTGCATGATTGATAACATAGCAGTAACAAATGATTTTATTTAGCTTGAATAGGTAATTGTGTGAACCTTCGTACGCTCACCGCTCTATTAATAATGTTGTTACTCACTGGATGCTCAGACTACCAGTGGGGATGGTATATTCTCGATCCAACCACCCCTCAAGGGCAGACCAACCTAAAGTTTCTCACCGCAGGCTTTTACGATACGATTTCTGTTTCACTATTAAGCATGGTTTTAGCCATGTTGATTGGTCTACTGGTCGCGTTGCCCGCATTATCTAACAACAAGGTCTTACGTGGATTAAACAGAATCTATGTGGAATCGGTACGATCCATTCCTGTACTGGTTCTGCTTTTGTGGGTCTATTATGGGATGCCGACCTTGCTCGATGTCTCTCTCGACTACTTTTGGGCGGGAGTGATTGCATTAACCATTGCAGAAAGTGCGTTTATGGCTGAAGTGTTTCGAGGTGGCATTCAGTCCATCAGTAAGGGACAGCATGAAGCAGCTGAAGCGCTAGGGCTGAACTACTGGCGCAAGATGCAATACGTCATATTTCCACAGGCTTTTCGTCAAATATTGCCTCCTCTAGGCAATCAATTTGTTTATATACTCAAAATGTCATCGTTAGTGAGCGTCATAGGGCTCAGTGATCTAACCCGGCGAGCAAATGAGTTGGTCGTTAATGAGTACTTACCTCTCGAGATTTATACCTTTCTCGTCTTTGAATACCTCATTCTAATATTATGCGTTTCTCAAGCGGTTCGCTGGCTGGAAAAACGAATCGCTATTCCTCAAAACTAAACAAATCCTCGTTATCTCAACATTTAGCGACTGAAATCAAAAAGGGTTGGCACAAAGCCAACCCTTTTGTTTATCAATCATGACGGTCTAAGCCAAACTCATCAAAATTGAGATCGTTCAGATTATTTGGTCTTTTTTACTGGGCGCTGCCAATTAGAAAATTTGCGCTCTTTTGCTCGTGAAATGACCAGTTCACCTTGATCAACATCTTTTGTCAATGTGGTGCCGGCACCAATAGTCGCTCCATCAGCAATTGTAACAGGAGCAATCAACTGGCAATCAGAACCAACAAAAACATCATCACCAATGGTGGTTTTAAACTTATTTACACCGTCGTAATTGCAAGTGATCACACCTGCACCGACATTCACACGCTGACCAATTTGAGCATCACCTAAATACGTTAGATGGTTCGCTTTAGAGCCCTCGCCAATAGACGTATTTTTCACTTCAACGAAGTTACCAACATGAGCATCATTTTTAAGCTCAGCGCCAGGGCGAAGACGAGTGAATGGACCCACCGTACACTCTTCCCCAACCGTCGCGCCTTCAATCACGCTGTACGGTCGGATAACGGTGTTGTCGTCGATTTCACAATCTTTAAGTACACAGCCAGTACCGATAATAACGTTATCACCAATCGATACGTTACCTTCAATAATCACATTGGTGTCTATCTCAACATCCATTCCGCACTGCAGTTCACCGCGAAGGTCAAAGCGAGAAGGATCGCGTAACATTACGCCCTGCTCTAATAGTTTTTGTGCTTGTGCTGATTGATAGGCTCGCTCTAAACGCGCAAGTTGTGAACGGTCGTTAACACCTTCAACTTCAATAGGGTTGATAGGATGAACAGCTTCAACAGCTCGCCCTTCACTGTGCGCAGCCGCAATAACATCGGTTAAATAATACTCGCCTTGTGCATTTTGATTATTAAGTCCCGCAAGCCAACGTTTGAGATCACCTCCCGTCGCCACCATAACGCCGGTGTTAATCTCTTTAATGAGTTTCTGCTCGTCTGTTGCATCTTTCTGTTCAACAATCGCAATAACTGGGCCATTTCGTCGAACAATACGGCCATATCCCATAGGATTATCAAGTACGACGGTGAGTAAGGCGATACCACCGTTAGGTTGAGCTTCAAGTAAACTCTCGACCGTTTCTTCAGAGATCAACGGGACATCACCGTATAGAACGAGGACTTTTTCATTATCATCAAACTGAGGGGAAGCCTGATCAACCGCATGGCCAGTACCGAGCTGATCCGCTTGCAATACCCAGCTTACCGACTCTTCACTAAGGGCGGTTTGCATTTGCTCTCCACCATGACCATAAACTAAATGAATATTTTGAGCACCTAAGCTATTACATGTATCAATCACATGCTTAACCATCGGCTTACCTGCCAATGTATGCAATACCTTAGGCATGTTTGAATACATGCGGGTTCCTTTACCCGCAGCGAGAATGACTGCACTAAATTTCATTTGTAATCCACTGACATTTTATAATTAAGTGCTGATTCTAGCGGTTAATCCGTCATTAGTTAAATACGAATGTCCGCTTTATATAAATTTCCAACAAAAAAGGCAGCGATTAGGCTGCCTTTTATATCAAACGAAGCTAAGTATTAGCGACGTCTGTTCACCAGTTCAATGACTTTCAACTGAGCAACGGCTTTCGCCAGTTCCGCAGATGCTTTCGCAAAATCAACATCACCATAAGGTTGGTTGATCAGCTCTTCAGCACGGCGTTTAGCTTCTTCCGCTTTAGCAAGGTCTAAGTCCTTACCGCGTACAGCAGTATCCGCTAAAATGGTCACATCGTTGGCTTGTACTTCTAAAACACCACCAGAAAGATAAATAATTTCTTCATCACCTTTCTTAGAAACAATGCGAACCATACCAGGGCGAATCGTGGTTAATAGCGGAGTGTGTCCCGCTAAAACACCAAGGTCACCTTTCTCACCTGAAATCTGAATGCTACGAGCTTGACCCGAATAAATTCGTTGTTCTGCACTCACAACATCCAAATGGAAGCTTACTGATGTTAATGCTGTCATAACGCCTCCTGTAAGACTCTATTAAAGCTTCTTCGCGTTCTCTAGCGCATCGTCAATCGTACCGCAGTACATAAACGCTTGCTCTGGAATATCGTCGTATTCGCCAGCTAGAAGACCTTTAAAGCCACGTAGTGTCTCGCTAAGAGGTACGTATACACCAGGGTCACCCGTAAATACTTCAGCAACGTGGTAAGGTTGAGTTAGGTAACGTTCAATCTTACGAGCACGTGATACAACTTGCTTATCTGCCTCAGAAAGCTCGTCCATACCCAGTATCGCAATGATATCTTTCAACTCTTTGTAACGCTGAAGCGTCTGCTGAACATTTTGCGCAATATCGTAGTGCTCTTGGCCAACAACCAGTGGATCAAGTTGACGAGAAGATGAATCTAACGGGTCAATCGCAGGGTAAAGACCCATAGCTGCGATATTACGGTTAAGTACAACTGTTGCGTCTAAGTGAGCAAACGTTGTTGCAGGAGACGGGTCAGTCAAGTCATCCGCAGGTACGTATACCGCCTGTACAGACGTGATAGAACCAGATTTCGTTGACGTGATACGTTCTTGAAGAACACCCATTTCTTCTGCCAATGTTGGCTGGTAACCTACCGCAGATGGCATACGACCTAGTAGAGCCGAAACCTCTGTACCTGCAAGCGTGTAACGGTAAATGTTATCAATGAACAGAAGTACATCACGACCTTCGTCACGGAAACGTTCTGCCATTGTCAAACCTGTCAGGGCAACACGTAAACGGTTTCCTGGTGGCTCGTTCATTTGACCGTAAACCATTGCTACTTTTGATTCTTCAGGGTTTTCGATGTTTACAACACCTGCTTCCTGCATCTCGTAGTAGAAATCGTTACCTTCACGAGTACGCTCACCAACACCCGCAAATACTGACAGACCAGAGTGCTGCAGTGCGATGTTATTGATAAGCTCCATCATGTTAACGGTTTTACCTACACCAGCACCACCGAATAGACCGATTTTACCACCCTTAGCGAATGGACAAATTAAGTCGATTACCTTAACACCAGTCTCTAGTAGCTCTGTTGCGTTCGATAATTCTTCATAGCTAGGTGCTTGACGGTGGATAGAATAATGTTCTTCCGCACCGATTTCACCACACTCATCAATCGCGTCACCAAGAACGTTCATGATACGACCTAGGGTCTTAGTACCTACTGGAACTGAGATTGGAGCACCAGTATTTTCTACTGTTACGCCGCGACGTAAACCATCTGAGCTACCCATTACGATTGCGCGAATCACGCCACCGCCAAGCTGTTGCTGAACTTCAAGAACTAAACGTTCTTTTGAGTCAGTCACATTCAGAGCATCGTATACGTTTGGAACGTCACTCTGTGGGAACTCTACGTCGACTACTGCTCCGATGATCTGTACGATCTTACCTGTAGCCATCGTTAATCCTCTAAATTTGTTTTACCTAAATTAAACTGCTGCTGCACCTGATACGATTTCAGATAGCTCTTGTGTTATCGCCGTTTGACGGGCTTTGTTGTACACAAGCTCTAACTCTTCGATCAAATCGCCAGCATTGTCTGATGCTGCTTTCATAGCAACCATACGAGCAGCCATTTCACACGCTAAGTTCTCTACAACACCTTGATAAACTTGAGACTCGATATAACGAGCCATTAAGGTATTCAGAAGCACCTTCTGATCCGATTCGAACATATAGCTCCAAGCATGCTTGAACTGTTCTTCATCAGCGAATGATTTAGGCAAAGGTATTAATTGATCAATTTTTGGTTGTTGGGTCATTGAGTTAACAAACTCATTGAACACCAAATGCAAACGGTCAATCTCGCCGTCTTGATACTTTTGTAACATGACGTTGATAGGGCCGATAATATCATCAAGAGTAGGAGTGTCTCCGAGTCCTGACGTCTGCGCCACAATGTTTGCACCAATGCTATTGAAATAAGACGTTGCTTTTGAACCAATAACGGCCAGCTCTACATCAACCCCTTTCTCAGACCAATCGTTCATTTGGATAACGGCTTGCTTGAACATATTAATGTTCAAGCCGCCACACAAACCGCGATCAGATGAGATTACAATATACCCAACACGCTTAGCCTCACGTTCCAGTAGATATGGATGTTTATATTCCAAAGTACCGTGGGCTATATGACCAATGACCTTACGTATAATTTCAGCATATGGACGTGGTCCTTCCATTGCGTCTTGAGTGCGACGCATTTTAGAAGCGGCAACCATTTCCATTGCTTTCGTGATTTTCTGAGTGCTTTTAACACTACCAATCTTGCTACGAATTTCTTTTGAATTGGCCATCGTTACTCTCCGTTAACTACAAAACTAGGTTGTAATTACCAAGTTTGGGTTGCTTTGAAATCATCAACTAACTTTTTCAGTTGAGCTTCGATTTCTTTGTCATAAGCACCCGACTTGTTGATCTCAGTAGCCAATTCAGAATACTGAGCGTGAGCATACGATAGTAAAGCAGCTTCGAAATCTAGAATTTTGTTCAACTCTACATCTTCTAAATATCCGCGTTCAGCAGAGTAAATAGAAAGAGCTTGATCAAATACAGACATAGGAGCGTACTGTTTCTGCTTCATCAATTCAGTTACTTTCTGACCATGGTCTAGCTGCTTCTTCGTCGCTTCATCAAGATCTGATGAGAACTGAGCAAAAGCGGCAAGTTCACGGTACTGTGCTAGAGCGGTACGGATACCACCAGAAAGCTTCTTAATGATTTTCGTTTGTGCAGAACCACCTACACGAGATACCGAAATACCTGGATCTACCGCAGGGCGAACACCCGCGTTAAACAGTTCTGACTGTAGGAAAATCTGACCATCAGTAATCGAAATTACGTTAGTCGGTACGAATGCAGATACGTCACCAGCTTGTGTTTCGATGATTGGTAGCGCGGTTAAAGAACCAGTTTTACCTTTCACTTCACCGTTAGTAAATGTTTCTACGTAGTGTTCGCTAACACGAGCAGCGCGCTCAAGTAGACGAGAGTGAAGGTAGAAAACATCACCAGGGAATGCTTCACGACCCGGTGGACGTTTTAGTAGCAATGAAATCTGACGGTACGCTACAGCTTGCTTAGACAGATCATCATAAACGATCAAAGCATCTTCGCCGCGGTCACGGAAGTATTCACCCATCGCACAACCAGCGTAAGGCGCTAGATATTGCAGTGCTGCTGACTCAGAAGCGGATGCCACAACCACAATCGTGTTTGCTAATGCACCGTGCTCTTCAAGCTTACGTACCACGTTTGCGATAGTTGACGCTTTCTGACCAATAGCAACGTAGACAGAGTAAATACCAGAATCTTTCTGGTTGATGATTGCATCGATCGCCATTGCTGTTTTACCAGTTTGGCGGTCACCGATGATTAGCTCACGCTGACCACGGCCGATTGGAATCATTGCATCTACTGATTTGTAACCAGTTTGAACTGGCTGATCGACTGACTTACGATCGATTACACCCGGTGCAATCACTTCAATAGGAGAAGACAGCTTAGCGTCAATAGGACCTTTACCATCGATCGGCGCGCCCAGTGTATTAACTACACGGCCAAGCATTTCTGGACCTACTGGTACCTCAAGGATACGGCCAGTACCTGTCACTTTCATGCCTTCACGAAGACTCGTGTAAGGACCCATTACTACAGCACCAACTGAATCACGGTTCAAGTTAAGTGCTAAAGCGAAAAGGCCACCTGGAAGTTCAATCATTTCACCTTGCATCACGTCATCCAGACCGTGAATGCTAAGAATACCATCGCTTACAGAAACGATAGTACCTTCATTGCGAGCTTCAGATACGACATTGAATTTTTCAATACGCTGTCTGATCAGCTCGCTAATTTCCGTGGAATTAAGTTGCATTGCTCAAATTCCCCTAAGTTAAGACTTAATAACGTCTTTAAGACGATTAATACGACTAACGAGTGAGTTGTCTAGTACTGTATCACCAGTTCTAATCACCGCACCACCTATCAGACTACTATCAACTAAACAGTTGACCTTTACACCGCAATCAAAGTGTTTTTCAAGCGACTTAACTAGCTCAGCTAGTTGCGCTTCACTTAATTCAAATGAGGTCGTAATTGTTACTTCTTTCACATTTAACGACTCAGATAAAAGCAGCTGGTATTGCTGATAGATATCACTTAACGCTGAAATACGACGATTCTCGATAATGACCTTTAAGAAATTCTGTAAAGGCTCATCAAAGTACTCACCCGCTATATCGAAATACAATTGCATCAATTGTTCAGGCTGCAGGCGTAACGCCGCTTTTTGTAGCTCGGGAGCTAAAGAAACGGTTTTAGCAAGCTCCAACATACTTGACCATTGGTCAATCGTGCCATTATCACTTGCATAGCCAAATGCAGCCTTAGCATAAGGACGAGCAATAGTTGTCAAACCAGACATACCGACGCCCTCCTTTATAGCTTCGCAGAAATACTATCAAGTATGTCTTGATGAGCAGCGGGATCAATCGAACGTTCGATGATTTTCTCAGCACCAAGAATAGCTAGAGTAGCAACGTCTTTTTGAAGTTCGTTACGAGCGCGTGAGGTTTCAGCTTCTAATTCAGCTTTACCTTGAGCAAGTACACTATCACGCTCTTGTATCGCTTCTTGACGAGCTTCGTCCAGAATTTGAGCTTTACGTTTATTTGCTGACTCAATAATTCCAAGCGCTTCCTGCTTAGCGTCTTTTAGCTGGTCTGCTGCATTGTGCTGCGCGAGTTGTAACGCTTTATCAGCACGCTCAGCAGACTCCAAACCTTCAGAGATTTTTTTCTGACGCTCTTCAATTGCTGCGATCAATGGTGGCCACACATACTTCATGCAGAACCAAACAAACAAAATGAATGCTATTGCTTGACCTAGCAGAGTTGCATTGATATTCACAATGACCCTCCTTTATTCTTTTAATGTTTCGTGTTCACGAAACGACGTAGAGTAAATAAGAAAAAGGGTTTCTTACAATGCGAACAGCATGTACATAGAGATACCAACACCGATCATTGGAACAGCATCAAGTAGACCTGCAAGAATGAACATATTTGTTTGTAGCACTGGAGCCATCTCTGGTTGACGAGCAACAGACTCAAGGAACTTACCGCCTAGAATTGCGAAGCCGAAGCCAGTCGCGATTGCACACATACCTAGTAGTAAAGCTACAACGAAATAAATTTCCATAATAATCTCCGAAATGAAATATTGAGATAGGCTAAACCTATCATTTATAAATAAGTAAATTTTTTATTCTAGTGTGAATCGTTACTTGCCATGCTGAGATAAACAATCGTCAACATCGTAAAGATAAAGGCCTGTAGCACGATAACCAAAATGTGGAAAATAGCCCAAATAATATGTGCAATAACACCAAGCCCACCTAAGACGGCACCCGCTGTATACGTGACAGCAATCAAGATGAAGATAAGTTCACCTGAGTACATGTTTCCGTATAAACGAAGTGACAGTGAGACTGGTTTTGCAAATAATGAGACCGTTTCCAGGACCAAGTTAAAAGGTATTAACGCTTTATTATTAATCGGGTGCAGCGTAAATTCCTTCACAAATCCCTTGAAGCCCTTGTACTTAATCATGTAAACCACGGTAAGTATAAGAACGCCTATTGCCATCGCTAGAGTGGTATTCAAGTCGACCGTAGGGACTACTTTGAAATATTCAAATCCAGCTAAGTGCATTAGTTGAGGGATAAAGTCGACCGGGATCAAATCCATCGTATTCATTAATAGAATCCAACAGAAAAGAGTTAATGCTAACGGTGCGACTAACTTATCACGTCCATAAAAAGCACCTTTTACAATCTCATCGACCTGTTCAACGACCATTTCGACGAAGCATTGCAATTTGCCAGGGGTGCCTGTGGTTGCGTTTTTTCCAACCCGATAGAACAACCACAAAAATAGCGTACCCAGAATAGCTGAGACCAATAACGTGTCCCAGTGTAGGGTCCAGAATCCAGCTTCTGCACAGCCATAGTTCGTGGCAATGTTGCCATCAACAACACAAACTTTAGCGTTAGTGAGGTGGTGCTGAATATATTCCTGCGGAGTATCAGCCATGGTTAATCCCATTTCTTGAAAAAAATAAAATAGGGGCAAACCAAAACATCAGTAAAGTCAGTTTATAACCCGTAAAGAAAGCCCCTGGACGTAGGAACTCCGTTAAAGAAAAAACCAATATAAACAAAATGATGGTTACCACCAGTTTTAAAGCCCATCCGATAAATATGAAGCCAAGTAGTACAGAACCATCGGCGTCAGGTCTAGGGATGAAGGCAAACAGAGCATATATGTAGTTACCTAGAACCGCGATCATTCCGCCTTTTAAAATAAAGCGGGCTGCCTCGTCTCCACACTGCATATATGTTAAGCCTCCGATAAGAATGACGAACAAAAGCTGGAAATGGACTACTTTAAAAGCTACTTTCCCTTTTTCGCTTAGGTTTGAAATAAACATCAAAAGCACCTGTTTTCGTGTTATTTACTGATCGAGAACAAAGAAAAATCTCAGTCAGCAAAAAAAGCTTAAAAAGTATATAGAGTAGAGAGTAAAAAACAATAGTTACTCTCTCTTCTCAACTAACTTGAATTCTATTATGTGAGCTAGGATGCGCTACGATGTACTGTCGCCGTTAGCTAACAAATGTAAGATTTTGTGTAAGTGTTCAGGATTATCAAAGCGGATCTGAACTTTGCCCGTTCCACTCTTGCCAACCGCCACGTCGACCTTAGATTCAAACTGCTCAGAAAGCGACGCTAACTGAGTTTGGGTCTCCTCTGATAACGCCATCGTCGCGACTTCCGGTTGGTCAGCGTTAGAGATTAAACGCTTCACTAACGCTTCTGTCTGACGGACGGTTAATTGCTTCTTTGCCACCTCTTGCGCAACAGAAAGTTGCTTCTCACCATCCAGAATTAACAGGGCGCGAGCATGGCCCATTTCAAGTCGTTTTTCGGCAACTAACTGTTTGACACCAGTGCTGAGTTGATTCAAGCGTAAAAGGTTACTTACTGTGGTTCTCGATTTACCGATCACTTCAGCAACTTGTTGATGTGTAAGTGAGAATTCATCTTGAAGACGTTCTAACGCTTCCGCTTCTTCAATCGCATTAAGATCTTCTCGCTGAATATTTTCGATCAATGCCATCGCGATAGCTGCACGATCTTCCACTTTCTTGTTCAAGCACGGTACACGTTTTAACCCAGCTTGACGTGCCGCACGCCAGCGTCTTTCACCTGCAATGATCTCAAACTGTTCATTGTCAATTTGGCGAACCACAATCGGCTGAATTATGCCCTGTGATTGAATCGATGCTGCCAACTCTTCTAATGCCTCGGGAGCCATGTCTTTACGAGGCTGATAGACACCAGGCTTGAGTTGATTAATATTCAGTTCCATCAACTGACCATCAGCAGATAAAGCTTGGCTATGAGAAGCAACGTGCTGTTTTTCTCGTGCTAATGAACTGGTCGCAAGCAACGCGTCCAGCCCTTTTCCTAAACCACGTTTAGACATGACAGCTAGTTCCTTTTTGAAATATTTTTACGCTGGGATTTCTTCTCGACGAAGCATCTCACCGGCAAGGGCCAAATACGCTTTTGCGCCTGCTGAATACTTGTCGTAATACATCGCCGGTTTACCGTGGCTTGGCGCTTCGGCTAAACGGACATTTCGAGGGATAACCGTACGATACACCTTCGTACCGAAGTGCTTCTTCAACTGATCGGAAACTTCATTAGAAAGTCGGTTTCTTGGGTCATACATGGTTCGCAATAACCCTTCAATTTTTAGATTTTCATTCACGACAGCAGCAAGCTTACTTATCGTATCCATCAACGCCGTAAGACCTTCTAGAGCAAAATATTCACACTGCATAGGAACCAGAACAGAATCTGCTGCAGCCATAGCATTGATTGTAAGAAGGTTTAACGATGGAGGGCAATCTATAAAGATGAAATCATAGTTATCACGAACCGAAGCCAATGCGTTTTTTAGGCGAACTTCTCTGGCAAAGACTTCCATCAATTTGATTTCTGCAGCGGTTACATCTCCATTTGCGGCTATCAAATCATAGTGACCTGAGGTTTTCGTGCACACAACATCATGAAACGGAACATCTTCAACAAGCAGCTCATAAGAGGTCGCTTCAACCTGATATTTATCAACGCCACTCGCCATCGTGGCATTGCCTTGGGGATCAAGATCGATAACCAATACTTTACGCTTAGTGGCTGCCATAGACGCCGCTAAGTTAATGCATGTCGTTGTTTTTCCTACGCCACCTTTCTGGTTGGCTATTGCTACGATTTTACCCACGGTCTGCCTCGCTGTTATCCCTTCCGAGATAAGATTACAAGATGACGCTCACCTTCCAATTCGGGAACGTTCAAAGATTTGACGCTGTTCACAGAACACCATTGTGGTAGTTGCTCGACTTCATCTTTCTGCAATTGACCTTTTAGCGCTAGGAAAACCCCAGAATCAGATTTAGGTAGGTGATGGCACCATTCTACCATATCGGACATTGAAGCAAATGCACGGCTAAGAACGCCATCAAATTTGTCTTCCGTTTGGAACTCTTCTACTCGACTTTGGACTGTCGTCACATTTTTAATCCCAAGCTCATGACAAACCTGCTTAATAAAACGGATGCGCTTGCCGAGACTGTCGAGCAAATAGAACTCTTTTTCTGGATTCATGATGGCTAATGGTACACCAGGAAGGCCTGGGCCCGTGCCAACATCGATAAAGCGAGTGCCTTGTAAGTGCTCACTAACAACGATGCTATCAAGGATATGTTTAACGATCATTTCAGAAGGATTGCGAACCGATGTCAAGTTATACGCTTTATTCCACTTATTGAGCATTTCAACATACCCAATAAGCTGGTCTGCTTGATCGGATGACACTTGGATATTCGTTTGGCTAACCAGTTGTTCAAGCCTTGCTTTTAAGTCGCTCATTATGAATCAATCCCTTTTTTTAGCAGGCCTTTTTTCTTGAGGTAAACCAATATAATTGAAATAGCGGCAGGGGTGATGCCCGATATGCGTGAAGCAATGCCTACCGATTCCGGTTTTGCATTGGTCAGCTTAAGCATCACTTCATTAGACAAACCTTTGACTTCGCTGTAATCAAAATCCGCTGGAATTTTGGTGTGCTCATGACGTAAAGATTTATCAATCTCGTCTTGCTGACGCTGAATATAACCTTCGTACTTAACCTGTATCTCAACTTGCTCTGAAGATTGTTGATCTTCTAACGCGGGAGAAAAATGATCGAGCTTTGTCAGCTGTGCGTAAGTGATCTCTGGTCTACGCAATAGATCTTCACCACTGGCTTCTCTAGAGATCGGACTCTTCAATAATTCATTCAGTGCTTCAACACCTTCCGATTTAGGGTTGATCCACTGATCTTTTAGTCGTTGACGTTCTTTTTCGATCGTTTCTACTTTTTGATTAAATCGAGCCCAGCGTTGATCATCAACCAAACCAAGTTCTCGCGCTTTTTCAGTCAAGCGTAAATCAGCGTTGTCTTCACGGAGCAACAATCGATATTCAGCACGAGACGTAAACATACGATAAGGTTCTTTGGTTCCCATGGTGGAAAGATCATCGATAAGAACGCCCATGTATGCTTGATCTCGACGCGGGCTCCAACCATCTTTACCTTGACTGTATAAACTCGCGTTGAGTCCAGCCATCAAACCTTGTGCTGCGGCTTCTTCATAGCCAGTCGTGCCATTAATTTGCCCGGCAAAGAACAAACCTTTAATAAACTTGTTTTCGTAAGTTTGTTTGAGATCTCTTGGATCAAAAAAGTCATATTCGATGGCATAACCAGGGCGAACAATATGAGCGTTTTCAAACCCTTTCATAGAACGTACTATTTGAATTTGAACGTCAAAAGGTAAGCTGGTGGAGATACCATTAGGGTAGAGTTCATGGGTTGTTAATCCTTCAGGCTCGATAAAGATTTGGTGGCTTTCTTTATCGGCAAATCGCATGACTTTATCTTCGATAGAAGGGCAATAGCGAGGGCCAATACCTTCAATAACCCCAGCATACATAGGGCTACGATCAAGGTTCGCTCGGATAACGTCGTGTGTTTTTTCATTGGTGTGTGTAATAAAACACGGAATTTGCGCAGGTTGCTGGCTATGGTTCCCCATGAAAGAAAAAACAGGCGTTGGGTTATCACCATGTTGAACTTCAAGCTCAGAAAAATCGACACTGCGTGCATCAATTCTTGGCGGTGTTCCTGTTTTTAATCGATCAACTCGAAGTGGAAGCTCACGAAGACGATCCGCAAGGGCGATCGATGGAGGATCACCTGCACGGCCTCCTGAAAAGTTTTCCATACCAATGTGTAGCTTTCCACCAAGAAATGTCCCAACAGTCAATACAACGGACTGGGCGTGGAATTTAAGCCCCATTTGAGTCACTACACCGGTAACCTGATCATTTTCGACAATAAGATCATCAACAGATTGCTGAAACAGGGTCAGGTTTTTAGTATTTTCTAAAGCATGGCGAACATAAGATTTATACAACAGACGATCGGCTTGCGCTCGCGTAGCTCGAACTGCTGGGCCTTTTGATGCGTTCAGAGTTCTAAATTGTATACCCGCATGATCAATCGCTTTGGCCATTAAGCCACCCATCGCATCAACTTCTTTGACTAAATGCCCTTTGCCAATGCCACCGATCGCAGGATTACATGACATTGCTCCTAAGGTATCAATGTTGTGTGTTAGCAGAAGTGTGTTTTGTCCAGTACGTGCTGCGGCTAGGGCAGCTTCTGTTCCAGCATGACCACCACCAACAACGATGACATCAAATTTTTCATGATAAAGCATGTGTAAACCTTAAGTAACCAAGCGAAATTATGGAGAGATAAAAGAGCGACATTCTACCTTTTTTAATGGAATAGAAAAACGAAATTATCGATTTTTCATTTTTAATCGATCTCTTAATATATATAAGATCTTTATAGAGATCTTTTACTAGATCTATTATTAAGGAAGCCATTTTCTGTGGATAAGTTAAAAATAATCAACAAGATCATGCGGTTTTTATGGATCAATTCTTGTGATCTAACCTTGATCAACACGAGGATTAGTTGGGATCAAAAGTGGGGCTTATACACAGGGGTAGGGAGACTATAAAGTTGTTATTGGGATAACTATAGGATCATAACGGTATATCCTATGATTTATCCACAGATGTATTGGCTGTTTTTTGTTCGAACAGTCTGTTTTTTTCTTTATTAAGTTATGCACAGATCAGATTAGAAGCAAAAAAAAGTGACCACCATGGTCACTTTTCTTCATTTTATCTTGTTTATTTGAGCTGATCTTGATGTAAAGAGAGCCAAATATCCACTTCATCTTCAGGAACTGGCGTATTGAGAACATCAATTAATAAGCAATTTGATAAGCGAGTAGCACCTATATCAGCCAGTAATTCATCGGCATGTTTGCCAGCATTGCAGAAGGTATCATAGCTTGAATCCCCGATCGCAATGACGGAGTAGCGAACATCAACCATCTTTGGTGGAGTGGATTGTAGCGCGTGAATAAAAGGTTGAATATTGTCTGGATAGTCACCCGCACCATGTGTTGAGGTCACTATCAGCCAAGTTCCGGATGCAGGTATCGCCTCTAAAGAAGGCTGATTGTGAACCGTCACCTCTATTCCATTTGCTGTTAGGTGATCACTGATGTGGTCTCCTACATACTCAGTACCACCTAATGTACTGCCTGTAATTATATGAATCATTGACTCTTTTCCTTGTTAAGTACTATGTAGGCGCTTGTTTACCCAAGCCATTATTTGCCTAAACTGTTATTTCCCGATACAAAATGAAGAGAAAATCTGTCCGAGCAAATCATCAGAGCTAAATTCCCCGGTGATTTCATTGAGATATTGCTGTGTCAGCCTTAACTCCTCAGCCAATATTTCACCAGCCATGTACCCTTCAAGCTGCTGCTGGCCGATATTCAAGTGCTGCGCGGCATGGTTAAGAGCCTCTAAATGACGCCTACGAGCCATGAAGCCGCCTTCATGGCCGCCAGAGAATCCCATGCATTCTTTTAGGTGTGTACGCAGCGCATCAACGCCTTGACCTGTTTTGGCTGATAGGCGGATCAAGGTCGGTGAATTGACGTGACAAATCCCAAGATCTTCTTGTGTTTGATCGGCTTTGTTTCGAATCACCGTTATACCAAGATCTTTTGGAAGCTTATCGACAAAGTCAGGCCAAATTTCCGAAGGATCGGTGGCGTCTGTTGTTGTTCCATCGACCATGAATAGCACGCGGTCGGCCTGTTTTATTTCATCCCAAGCGCGCTCTATACCAATTTTTTCAACCTCGTCAGAGGCATCTCGCAACCCCGCAGTGTCGATGATGTGCAGCGGCATACCATCAAGATGAATGTGTTCGCGAAGTACATCACGGGTTGTGCCGGCGATTTCAGTCACAATCGCGCTTTCTTTGCCCGAAAGAGCATTCAGTAAGCTGGATTTTCCGGCGTTAGGTCGACCTGCTATCACGACTTTCATGCCTTCGCGCATGAGTGCACCTTGATTGGCTTCTTTACGTACCGCTTCAAGATTATCAATGATGGTTTGTAGGTCTGCGGAGACTTTTCCGTCGGCCAGAAAATCTATTTCTTCTTCTGGGAAATCGATGGCCGCTTCGACATAGATACGTAAATGGATCAAAGAATCCACTAAGGTATTGATACGGTTTGAAAATTCACCTTGAAGGGATTGTAATGCCGATTTAGCAGCTTCTTCAGAACTGGCGTCGATGAGGTCTGCTATCGCCTCAGCTTGCGTTAAGTCCATTTTGTCATTCAAAAATGCACGTTCTGAAAATTCTCCAGGTTTTGCTGCGCGCACTCCAGGGATCAACAATATCCGTTTGATAAGCATATCCATCACAACGGGGCCACCGTGACCTTGCAGTTCAAGAACATCTTCACCTGTAAAGGAGTGAGGATTTGGGAAAAACAGGGCAATACCTTGGTCGAGCTCTGCGCCATTCTCTGCTTTAAAAGCAAGATACTCAGCGTAACGTGGCTTTAGCGCTTTTCCGGTTACCTCTAGGGCGACCTGTGTTGCAAGAGGCCCTGAAACACGAATAATCCCAACACCGCCTCGGCCCGGTGCTGTTGCTTGAGCAACAATCGTCTCTGTAGTCATAATTTTGCCAAATCGCTTGTTCGATGAAATTGATAGTCATTAACGCAATTGTAATCAGCGCAAAACAAAAAGGCGACCTTTTGGTCGCCTTTCTTTCTATATTAAGTCTTACTTAGAATGTAAGCCTTTCTTTTCCAGTGCACGATAAATTAACGTTTGCTGGATAAGGGTTACGATGTTCGATACTAGCCAGTAAAGAACCAGACCTGAAGGGAAGAACAAGAAGAAGAAAGTAAACATAACCGGCATAAAGGTCATGATCTTCTGCTGCATTGGATCCGTTACAGTCGTTGGGCTCATTTTCTGAATAAGGAACATTGAAGCACCCATCAGAAGTGGCAAAATGTAGTAAGGGTCTTGTGCTGATAAGTCATTAATCCAACCAAAGAATGGCGAGTGACGTAATTCAACCGATTCCATCAGGGCCCAATACAGTGAAATGAAGATTGGCATTTGTAAGATGATAGGTAAACAGCCACCCAGTGGGTTTACTTTCTCTTTCTTATACAATTCCATCATTTCTTGGCTCATACGCTGGCGGTCGTCGCCAATACGCTCACGCATCGCTGTCAACTTAGGTTGAAGCATGCGCATTTTTGCCATTGATGTGTACTGAGCTTTTGTCAGTGGGTACATAGCACCACGAACAATGAAGGTTAGACAGATGATTGCCAGACCCCAGTTCACAACCAGACCTTGTATGAACGAAAGCAATGTATGAAGTGGTTTAGCAATGAACCATAACCAACCGTAATCCACAACGAGGTCTAAGCTTGGTGCAACTTCTGCCATTTGATCTTGAAGTTTTGGACCTACCCATAGCGTACTTTCAAACTGTGTACTTTCACCTGTAGCAATGGTTTTGTTTGGCATACGAACACCAATATCAGCCAGGTTACCAATCACACGAGTGTATAAGCTAGTACCTGGTTCATCACGAGGAATCCACGCCGTTGCAAAGTAGTGCTGAATCATCGCCGCCCAACCTTGACCGTTAGGTAGGTTGATCGATAGGTTGCGGTCTTGCATATCACTAAAGCTGTACTTTTTATAGCGAGTATCTTCAGTTGAGTACGCACCGCCACGATAAGTTGGCATTGTTAAGCTACCACCGTCATCTAGGACGGTTTGACGTAAGTGAGCGTACATACCAACAGTGGCATTGTTGCCAGAGTTGTTAGCAATATCAAAAGTCACATCAATGGCATAACTGCCGCGCTTAAGAATAAACGTTTTAATGTAATCAATACCGTTCGCTTGGAACGTCATTGGAATGCGCAGTTCATCTTGGCCATCAGCCAAAGTAAAGCTGTCTGCTGATACTTGGTAGTTAGGACGATTTGAGCTGCTTAAATCGATGCCTTGAGGACCGACTAAACCACTTTGCGCAATAAATTGATGCCCTTGAGTATTTCTCAGTAAAACAAACGACTCTTCAGAATCATACTCTTCGTCGTATTGATTTAAGTCCGCAGCAATAACATCACCACCAACCGTGTCGATAGACAGAGTCAGGACATCCGTAGTCACTGTAATTGTTTGTGCTGACGCAGACGATTGACCAGGAGCTGGATCGAGGTCATCAGCAAAAGATGGTGCCGGTAGTGAGCCGTTAGATTGTGCCTGTTCAACTGCTTGTGGAGCTGGAGCCTTTGCTACTTGCCATTGTTGGTATAGTAAAAAAGAAACCAAAGCCAAAGCAATTAGCAGGATATTACGTTGAGAATCCATCGTTATTAATCTCTGTCTTGTTTTTGGACTGGTGGAACGGGGTCAAAACCCCCTTCATTCATAGGGTGGCATTTTAATAGACGTTTGCCTGATAACCAACACCCTTTTACAAAACCGTGAGCTTTCAACGCTTCTATCGCATATAAAGAGCAGGTTGGAGTAAATCGGCAGCGTGGGCCGATGAGTGGACTAATAAACCATCTATAAAAATAGATGGGTATTAGCGCTATCCACGCGAAGGGCGAGACAGGCGAAGCCATAATTTGTCAAACAGCTTGAATATTTCTTCATTGCTTAAATCTTGCGCGCTCTTTTTAGCGATGACAACAAAATCTTTGTTAGGAAGTTGATGTTGACTGTGACGAAAGCTTTCACGGGCGAGACGTTTAAAACGATTTCTTCCAACCGCAGTTTTGATTTGCTTTTTTGGAACGGCCAAACCTAGACGAGGATGAGAAAGTGAATTATTACGAGCAATGATGGTGAAATGGGGAGAACCAGCACGATGAGCTTGCTGGAAAACGTTTTGATAGTGTTCGGGAGTTAACAAACGTAACTCCCGACAGAAGGCTAGCTTATTCAAAATAATCAAAGATTACTTAGAAAGACGCTTACGGCCTTTAGCACGACGTGCATTGATTGTTGCACGACCGTTCTTAGTCGCCATGCGTGCACGGAAGCCGTGAGTACGCTTGCGCTTTAGAACTGTAGGTTGAAAAGTGCGTTTCATTTTAAATACCTTTACTGATCAGTAGTTTTAGGTTCTTGTTAACCCGGCGTGGGCACAATGTATCTCTCTATAAGTAGAAAGAACGACCGACGCCTCTCAACAAAGAGGCGGAATTGTAATCACTGTCACAAAAAGAGTCAATGATTGGGTTTACCTAAATTCCGGTCGGCCGATTATACGTAGTGTAAATAAAATCTCAAGGATCTTTAGTTCACTGCGTTAGATCTTTAATCAAGACCGACTTGATTAAGGAACTTTCTGAGTTGAGGATCCTGTGGATTATCGAAAATATCCTGTGGAGAACCTTGCTCAACAATATGTCCGTTTGCCATGAAGATCACTCTGTCAGCGACTTCTTTTGCAAACTGCATCTCGTGTGTCACAACCAGCATCGTTTGATGTTTTGTTGCTAACTGCTTCATTAAATTAAGAACTTCGCCAACCCATTCTGGATCAAGCGCAGAGGTAGGCTCATCAAATAGCAACAGTTCTGGCTGTAGCGCCATGGCTCGGCCAATGCCGACACGTTGCTGCTGGCCACCAGAAAGAGCGGCGGGATAACTGTCGCCTTTTTCACTCAAACCGATGTCATCTAAAATTTGCTGAGCCTTGGCTAAAGCCTGATCTTTTTTCCATCCTCTGACGGTAATAAGCCCTTCTGCAATATTTTGTCTTGCTGTCATGTGAGAAAACAGAGCATAGTTTTGGAAGACAAAGCCTGTTTTTCTTCTCAGCGCTAATATTTCTGCTTTGCTGTGGGATTCTGCATTCACAGAGACATCATCTATCGTGATGGTTCCTTTATCGGCTTGCTCTAAGAAGTTGACGCATCGAAGCAGTGTGGATTTCCCTGTGCCGCTAGAACCAATGATAACAATGATCTCGCCTTGTTTTATGTCAAGGTCAATTCCTTTTAGCACTTCGGTCTCCCCAAAGTGCTTGTGGATGTTGTTTAATTTAATCATCGTTGGTAAGCCTTATTTAACTTCTCTTCCGCAAAAATTTGTACACGCGTTAATACTAGAACCACTGCCCAATAGATAAGGGCGACCGCGAGGAAAGCTTCAAAAAACCGAAAGCTTGACGACGCCTCCATTTGAGCGATTGCCATGACTTCTGTAACCCCTAATGTGAAAGCGAGCGAGGTCGACTTAATCATATCGATAAAGTAGTTCATGAGAGAAGGCAGTGCGATTCGGGTGGCTTGCGGCAAAATAATCCGTCGCATCGCTTGTGTGGAAGTCATTCCAACAGACAGGCTCGCTTCCATTTGGCTACGATCAACCCCAATGATGGCCGCACGAATACTCTCTGCCATATAAGCGGCAAAGTGCAACGTTAAACCAATAACGGCCGCACTAAAAGCGTCGATACCCACCATGATTGGAAAAATCTGCGGCAATCCGTAATAAAGGAGGAAAAGTTGAACCAAAAGTGGTGTGCCACGGAAAAAGCTAATGTACAGCTGGCTTAACTGATCGAGTACAGGCACTTTAAATACGCGAATATTGGCGAGAATAACCGCAAGCGCTAGTGAGAAAAATAATCCCCATATGGCCATTTCCATCGTTGTGCCAAGATACCTGAGCAGGACTGGTAATAGCTCAAGCATATAGTTGAAATCAAAACCCATGAAGTGACCCTATTATAGACAGTGGTTATGTAAGCTGTGTTTCATTAAACTGAAATTATCGTGCTCTATAGACAAGAAAAGGCGGAACCTCATGTCCCACCTTTTTATAGAATAAACGTTTTAGGGCTATTTGGTAATATCAGCGCCAAACCATTTTTTCGATATTTCGGCTAGAGTGCCATCTTCGCGCATGGCAGATAAAGCTTGGTTTACTTCGCCTTGTAGCTTTTGTCCCTGAGCGTTATCCACAAACGGCCAAGCGTTTTGAATCGTTTCAAATGGCTGACCTGCAAGTTGAAGAGGAAGCCCTGTCTTTTTAATCAATTCAAGCGCAGATAGACGATCCATGACAAAAGCATCGGCACGGCCTAGTGCGACATCATGCTCAATACCCGTATCGTAGGTTTTGATGGTGATTTTGTTGTCGGTATCGTAGTTACGAAGCAGTTGTTCAAAGTTAGAACCTAGGTTTACCGCTACCGTTTTACCTTCTAGGTCTTCAATACCTTGAATAGCATCGTTGCCTTTACGTACGGTAATTTGTGCGCCATCAACCACATATGGGTCTGCAAACAAATATTTTGCCTGACGTGCTTCTGTCATGGTGATCTGATTTGAAATCGTATCAATTCGACCTGTTTCAAGTAGGCCAAACAAACCAGAAAAGTTTGCAGTAACGTATTCAACGTTGTAGTCGTTACGTTTGCCTATTTCATTCCAAAGATCGACTTCAAATCCTTGTAATTCATCTTGTTGGACAAAAGTGAATGGGAAGTAACGCCCAGACATGCCAACTTTAACGTCAGTCGCGGCTTGAACCGTGGCTGTAGATAGTGCAAAAACGGCAATAGCAGTCTTAATCCAGTTTTTCATAATACAACTCCATATTTATGTAGGACGAGATACTACTGTCCGGCTTTAGATTAGAGAAATAACTAAGTGCGATAAAATAGAGGAAAGTGGTCTAAGTTAGCAAAATACCTTCGCAGAATGATCGATCATTTGAATTTAATTCACAGAGTTATCACCAATAATGAGATCCCTCTAATTCATCCACAATGTGGATCAAAATGTGGGTAAATAAAGGGCAAGATGTGTTGATCCGGCGGTTTTGAGCGTAAATATTGTGAATAACTTCGATCTTATTCACTGGATCGTCGATCAATCGCTGGTGATCTGGGTTATCAACAGGTAAAATCGCCAGTCTTTTCCGATTAATCTTTCGAGTGGGGGCAC